>NZ_JAAALN010000029.1 GCF_009906795.1 Kineococcus siccus | reverse complement strand
GCGCGAACGGGCCCGCCCCGGCCAGCACGGCGCTCGCCGGTGAGCGCGCCGGGGCGGCGACCGCCGTGCTGGCCGGGGCGGGCCCGTTCGCGCGGGGCCTGCTCCTGCTGCCGGGTGGCCCTGCGCCGCGCGGCGCCGCGCGGGCCCTCGACGGGGTGCTGGCCGCCGCCGCCGTCGCGTGGTCCGCGGCCGTCCTCGCCGGTACCGCCGGCCCGGCGAGCGCCGCCGCGACGGTGGTCGCCGCCGCCTTCCTGGCCCGCGGCCGGCTGACCCTCGAGGCCTCCGCGCCGGGCCCCCGGCGCCGCGGGCTGTGGCTCCTGCTGGGCCTGTGCGGGTCCGTGCCCCCGACGCTGCTCGTGCTGATCGCCTCGGACGGGACGGGCGTGGGGCCCGTGCCCCTGACCGTCGTCCTGGGCGCCGCGTCCCTCGTCCTGCCCGGCTGCGTCGTCCTCGCCGCGGCCGACCCGCCGGACCTCGACGTCCGCGTGGTGGCCAGCCGGGGCGTCGCGTCCGTCGTCGCGGTCCTCCTCGCGGTCGCGGCGTTCTCGGGCGCGGCCGCCGTGGCCGACCTCGTCGGTCGCCCCGCCGGCCCGGGCACGCTCGCCCTGCTCGCGGCCCTCGTGGCGGCGGGCTTCCACCCCGTGCTGCTCCGCGTGCGCGGGGTCGTCGACGAGGTGCTCTTCGGCGGGCGGGTCGACGCGGTCCGGACGCTCGCGCTGCTGGGGCCGGAGCTGAGCGGGGCGTCGGACCCGCAGGCCTGGCTGGCCACGCTCCGGGTCGCGCTGGCCGTGCCGGCCGTGGAGCTGCGCGCGGGGTCGCGCAGCAGCGCCAGCCCCGGGCCGCTGCCGGCGCACGCGCCCCGCGTGGAGGTGGAGCTGCGGGCCGGCGGGGACGTCGTCGGGGTCCTGCTCGTGGCCCTCGCCCCGGGCACCCGGCGGCTCGCACCGGCCACCCGGGTCGTCGTGCAGCTCCTGGCCGGCCCGCTCGGGCAGGCCGCGCACGCGACGCGCCTGGCCGAGGACCTGCGCGCCTCGCGCGCGCGGGTGCTCGCGGTGCTGGAGGACGAGCGCCGCCGCGTGCGCCGCGACCTCCACGACGGGCTCGGGCCGACGCTGACCGGCATCGCCTACAGCGCCGACGCCACGGCCAACCTCCTGCACGGCGACCCGGCGGGGGCGGCCGCGGTCCTGGCCGGGCTGCGCACGGACGCGGCGGACGCCATCGCCGAGGTGCGCCGGATCGTCGACGGCCTGCGGCCCCGCGCGCTGGACGAGCGGGGGCTGGTGGAGGCGGTGCGGCAGCAGGTCTCGCGGCTGCACGCGGCCGACGGGCGGCGGCTGCACGTCCGCCTGCGCGCCCCCGACGTGCTGCCGGACCTGCCCGCGGTGGTCGAGGTCGTCGCCTACCGGGTGGCCGTGGAGGCGGTCACGAACGTCGCGCGGCACGCGGGCGTGGACGAGGTGGACGTGCGCTTCGCCGTCGCGGGCGGCGCGCTGGTGGTCGAGGTGCGCGACCGCGGCGCCGGCCGGGCCGCGTGGGCGGTGGGCACCGGCCTCGGCGCCATGCGCGAGCGCGTCGAGGAGGTGGGCGGCGAGCTGCACGCCGCGGCCGGGGAGGCGGGCGGCGTGGTGCGGGCGGTCGTCCCGCTCGCCGCGGAGGCCCCCGCGTCCTGACCCGTCAGTCCCCGGCGCCCACGTGCTCCGCCAGCCACCGGTTGGCCCGCCCGAGCGAGCGCCACGTCGAGGTGACGACCTCGAGGCACTCGGGGGAGTCCAGCCAGGGCCCCGCGGGTCGCAGGCTGCTGAAGGCGAGGCTGCGCAGGCGCAGCAGGTCCATCCGCGGGTGGTCGCGGTCCCACCCCCGCGGGGCGGTCTTGAGCTCGAAGCCGTCCAGCTCCAGGCCGTCGGCGGCGAGGGCGTCGCGGCAGCGGTCGAACGACCGCGCCACGGAGGGGTCGTCCACGGCCCGGCGGAAGCGCGTGAGCACGGCGGTGTCCGGGTGCCACCAGCCGCCCGCGAGGAGGAGACCGTCGAGGCCCAGCTGCAGGTACAGGCTGCCGACCCCCTCGTGGCCCTCGGCCGCGCAGCTCGCGTGCAGCTGGTACGGGCTCTTGTCCTTGCTGAAGCGCACGTCGCGGTAGGGCCGGAAGACCTTCACCGCGCCGAACTCCGGCTCGAGGTGGGCGGCCAGCGCGGCCAGCGGCTGCGCGACCTCGGTCTCGTACGTCTCGCGGTGGGCCTGCCAGTAGGCCTTGGAGTTCTCCGCCTCGAGCCCGGCGTAGAACTCCAGCGCCTGTTCGCGGAAACCCTCGAACGGTCCTGCGGCCGGGTGCTCGACCATCGCTGTGCTGCCTCCGGGAGTCGGTGGAGCCGCCGTCGCGGCGCCCCGGCAGCATCACCCGCTGCCGGGGGTCCCCGCCACCGCGGGGTGCGGCGGCGTGGTGCGCCGCCCGTGGGTCGCGTCGCCCGAGGGTCTTGACAGGTACTTACTTACGTTGCGTATCGTTTGCCGCGCGGCGAGGAGGCCGCCGTCGACGTCGACGCTCCCTCCCCGCGGCGCAGCCGTCTCCGCACCGCAGCACCCGGCAGTCCCGATGGTCGTCTCGACGAGGAGCATCCATGAGCAGGCGCCCCACCCCCCTGACGCTCGACGCCACCGCGCCCCCGGCCGCCCCGGTCGAACCGCCCACCGCACCGGCGGGGGTGCGTCGCCGGTCCCTGCTGTCGGCCGGTGCCGCCGCCCTCGGCGCCGCGCCGCTGCTGGGCGCGTGCGGGGGCGGCGACACCAGCAGCAGCGGCGGGACCACCACCGTGCGGGTCTGGACGTGGTACAGCGAGCAGCAGGAGGAGTTCCCCCGGCTCGTGGAGGAGTTCCAGGCGAAGAACCCCTCGATCAAGGTCGAGAACCGCATCTTCGGCTCCCCCGACCAGTACCTGCCCGCGCTCGCGGCCGCGGTCTCGGGCGGTGACGTGCCGGAGATCTTCGCCCCGCACATCCGGGCCCTCTCCTACGGCGAGGCCGGGGTCTCCGCCGACCTCAAGGCCGAGCTGGGGGACGAGTTCCTGTCCGACTTCTTCCAATCCACCATCGACGAGTACACCCTCGACGGCAAGCAGTACGCGCTCGGCTGGATGGCCCAGACCTTCGGCGTCTTCTACAACCCGGACCTCCTGGCGGCCGCGGGCGTGACGGGCGAGCCCGAGACGTGGGACGACCTCATCGCCGCCGCCGACAAGGTCAACGCCACCGGCAAGAGCGCCGTCGCCATCTCGGCCAGCCCCTCCACGAGCGGTCTCGACTTCTTCCTCCCGCTCCTGGCGCAGATCGCCGACGACCCCACCTACTACCTCCGCCTCGACAAGCTGGACGGCGTCGACTACACCGACACCGTCGTGGTCCAGGCCCTGGAGCTGATGCAGAAGATCGTGCGCGGCGGGGTCTTCCAGCCCGGCGCCAACGGCACCTCGGGCGACCAGGCCAACCAGCTGTTCTTCACCGAGGGCTCGGCGATGCTGTTCAACGGGTCCTTCGCCCCGCAGGGGTTCGTCCTCAACGCGCCACCCGAGTTCGTGCAGAAGTACAAGGTCATGCAGACCCCGGCGCTCGCGCCCGGCGCGCGGCACTACACCGCCAACCAGGCGGGGGCGGGCCTCGCCGTCAGCGCCACGAGCAAGGCCAAGGACGCCGCGCTGGAGTTCCTCCGGTTCATCTACTCCCCGGAGCAGTACACGAAGACGATGAACGCCAGCAACAGCATGCCCTCGACGAAGAGCGCGGCCGCGGAGGTCAGCAACCCCGTCCTGAAGCAGATGACGTCCTGGCTGCTCGACGGCAACGGCGTCCCGCACATCCCCTTCGGCGCCGGCTCGAGCGAGGCGGGCGGCCCGCTCGCGACGATGTTCGACGACACGGGCGAGCCCGCGGACGTCGCCCGGCAGATGCAGGAGGCGGTCACCAGTGCCCGTGGCTGAGCGGGCCAGGGCGTCCACGTCGGGCGCCCTGGCCGTCCGCGACCGCCGCGGGGCGGCCCGGCTGCACCGCCCCGAGCGCGTGGCCGGGTTCGTGTTCATCGCTCCAGCGGTGCTGCTGTTCCTCGTCTTCGTCGGCTACCCGATCCTGCGCACCGTCTACCTGGGCTTCACGACCTGGAGCGGGTTCGGCGACCCGCAGTGGGCCGCCCTGGCGAACTACCGGCGCATGGTGGCGGACCCGGTCGCGCGAGCCGCCTTCGTCCACACCCTGGCCTTCGCGGCGGTCACCACGGTGCTGCAGACGGCGCTGCCCCTCGTCGTCGCCGTCCTCGTCAACAGCACCTGGCGACGGTTCGGGGTGCTGGCGCGGACCCTGCTGTTCGTCCCCGGCATCGTCTCGATGGTCGTGACGGGAGTCATGTGGCGGCTCGTGCTCGACCCCAACCTGGGCCTGCTCAACCGCGGGCTGCGCGCCGTCGGGGCCGAGTCGCTCGCCACGAGCTGGCTCGGGGAGTCGGCCACGGCGCTGCCCGCCATCGTCGTCGTCTCGCTCTGGCAGTCCCTCGGACTGACCGTCCTCATCTTCTTCGCCGGGCTGCAGGGCATCGACCCGACGCTCTACGAGGCCGCCGAGACCGACGGTGCCGGCCCGGTGCAGCAGTTCGTCCACATCACGGTCCCGGGCCTGCGGATCGTGACGGGCATCGTCGTCAGCCTGAACCTCATCAGCGGCTTCAAGGTGTTCGACCTGATCTACGTCATGACGCAGGGCGGGCCCAACCACGCCAGCGAGTCCCTCGGCACCCGGCTGTACAGCCTGGCCTTCGGCTCGACGTCCGGATCGGTCCCGCAGTTCGGCTATGCGTCGTCCCTCAGCGTCGTCGTCCTCCTGCTGTGCACGTTCGCCGTGGTCCTGCAGACCTGGCTGACCCGCCGGAGCACGCGGTGACCGCCGAGGCGGTGCGCCTGCGGCCCCGGCGCCGGCTGAGCACGCCGAGCAGCCGGCGCAGCCCCCTGCTCGGCCGCCTCGTCTTCGCCGTCGCGCTCGGCCTCGTGTGCGCGGTCATCGCCCTGCCGCTGCTGTGGATGGTCCTCACCTCGCTGCGACCGTCCACCACGGTGTTCACCGGTGGCTTCTTCCCGTCCTCGATCACGGGCGAGGCCTACCGCGACGTCTGGACGAGCGCGCAGTTCGGGACCCACTTCCTCAACAGCCTGTGGATCACGACCGTGACGGTGGCGGGCGTCCTGCTCTTCGCCTCGCTGAGCGGCTACGCCTTCGCCCGCCTGCAGTTCCCGTTCAAGAACGTCATCTACCTGGCGCTGCTGAGCACGCTCATGATGCCGGCGACCGCACTGATCCTGCCCCTGTACCTCCAGCTGCGCTCGCTCGGGCTGCTGAACTCGCAGGCCGGGCTCGTGGTGCTCTACGTCAGCGGGTCGACGCCGTTCGCGGTGCTGCTCATGCGCGCCTTCTTCGAGACGCTGCCCGAGGAGCTCAGCCAGGCGGCCCGCCTCGACGGCGCGAGCGAGCTCCAGATCTTCTGGCGCGTGGTGCTGCCGCTGACGCGGCCCGGGCTGGCGACCGTCGCGATCTTCCAGTTCCTGCAGACGTGGAACGAGTTCCTCTACGCCAACACCGTCCTGCGGGACACCGGGAAGCTGCCCCTGCAGCCCGTCCTCTTCAGCCTCGTGGGCCAGTACTCCACCAACTGGTCGGTGCTGAGTGCCGGCCTGGTCCTGTCCGTCGTCCCCGTCATCGCCGTCTACGTCTTCATGCAGCGGCAGTTCGTCGCCGGCATGACGCTCGGCGCCGTCAAGAACTGAGGTCCCCGTGCCCCTGACCACCGTCGTGCTCAACGTCGCCGACGTCGCCCGCTCGGTCGACTTCTACACGACCCACCTGCGGCTGCAGCCCGTCGGCGAGGTGAGTGCCGAGCGGGCCGTGCTCGACGCCGTCACCGCGACGATCGAGCTGCTGCGGCTGCCCGACCCGGCCGAGCCGTCCACGTGGGAGACCGACGACCTGCAGCGCGGGTTCCGCCACGTCGGGTTCAAGGTGGACGGCGTCGACCCCTTCGTGGCGCGGCTGCAGGCCGCCGGCGTCGCGTTCCACCTCGAGCCGATCGAGGCCACCGGGAACGTGCGCATCACGTTCTTCCGCGACCCCGACGGCACCATGCTGGAGCTCGTCGAGCGGGACCTGCAGTACACCCGGGTCCTGGACCCCGCGGGGGTCGACGCCGAACGGGCCCTCGGCGTCCCCGTGCGCCCGCGCTTCGACCACGTGGCCACCACGGTGGCCGACCTGGGGACGACCCAGGCCCGGTTCGCGCCGCTGGGCTTCACGACGATCGGCACGATCGCGCAGCCCCACGACCCGCGGGGCTTCGACATCCACTACCTGAAGTCCGGCGACACGGTGCTCGAGGTGTTCACCTACGGGGCCGCGACGAGCGAGCGCGCGCCGCAGCTGCGCGCCCCCGGCTTCGTCGCCGCGGGCGTGGCGGGGCCCGACGGTGCGGACGCGGGGTTCCGGGCCGTGGGCAGGCGGGGCGGGCACGCCGTGCACGCCGACGAGGACGGGTTCCCCGTCGTGCTCGCGGCCCCGGCGTGACGGCACCCGGGGAGGCGGGCTGGCGGCGGCCGCTGGGGCGCACCGGGCTCAGCGTCACGGCGCTCACCGTCGGCGGGGCCCCGCTGGGCAGCATGCCGGCGGCGTTCGGCTACACGGTCGCGGCCGAGGACGCCGTCCGGTTCGTCCGCGCGGTGCTGCGCAGCCCGATCCGCAACATCGACACGGCCAACGGCTACAGCGACGGGGAGAGCGAACGCCGGATCGGCGCCGCGGTCGCCGCCGAGGGCGGGCTGCCGCCGGACGTCGTGGTCATGACCAAGGTGGACGCCCGCGACGGGGACTACTCGGGACGACGCGTGCGCGCCTCGGTCGAGGAGAGCCGTCGGCGCCTCGGGCTGGACACCCTGCCCCTCGTCCACCTGCACGACCCCGAGTTCCACGACTGGGGCGCCCTCACCGCGCGCGGGGGCGCCGTCGACGCGCTCGTGGCGCTGCGGGACTCCGGCGCCGTGGGCAGCATCGGCGTCGCGGGTGGTCACACGCCGACGATGGCCCGCTACCTCGCGCTCGGCGTGTTCGACGTAGTGCTGGTGCACAACCGCTGGACCCTCGTCGACCGCAGCGCGGGGGACCTGATCGCCGACGCGGCCGCCCGGGGTGTCGGCGTGGTCAACGCGGCGGTGTTCGGCGGCGGACTGCTCGCGGGCCGCAGCGGTGCGACCGGGGCCCCGACGTACGGCTACCGGCCCGCCCGGCCGGAGACGCTCACCGCGGTCATGGCGTTGCGCGCGCTGTGCGAGCGGTGGGGCACCGACCTCGCCACGGCGGCGCTGCAGCACTCCCTGGCCGACCCGCGCATCGCCACGACCGTGGTCGGGGCGAGCCGGCCGGAACGGCTCGACCAGCTGCTGGACAGCGCCGCCGCGGAGCTGCCCACCGAGTTCTGGTCCGAGGCTGCGGCGCTGGCCCCGGCGCCGGAGGCGTGGCTCGACGCGCAGCAGGAACCCCCCGCCCCCTGATCCCGTCTCCCCGTCCGCCACCACCCGCGCCCCCCGGAGGAACCGTGCCCCTGGTCACCATCGACGTCCACGAGGATCTCGCCGACCGGCGAGCCGCCCTGAGCGCCGCGATCCACCGCGGTCTCGTGCGGTCCTTGCAGATGCCCACCGAGGACCTGTTCCAGGTGTTCCGCCTGCACCCGCGGGGCGACCTGGTGTACTCCCGGACCTACCCGGACGCGGAGCGCACCGACCTCGTGCTCGTCCAGGTGCTGCTGGCCCCGCTGTACGACGCGGCGCAGAAGCAGGCCATGGGCCGCGCCGTGGTGGAGGAGCTCGCCGCGGTCGGCGTCAAGCCCGACGACGTGCTCATCGCGTGCACGGAGAACGGCGACGGCGACTGGTACGCGCCGACGCGGGCCGACGCCGTGGCGGCCGGGTTCGGCGCGGCCCCGGCGGTGGGCCGGTGACGACCCGCGCGGCGTTCCCCGCCGGCTTCGCCTGGGGCACCGCGACGGCGGCCTACCAGGTCGAGGGCGCCGCCGACGAGGACGGCCGGGGCCCGAGCGTGTGGGACGTGTTCGCCCGTCGCCCCGGGGCCGTCGCGGACGGCAGCACGGGTGACGTGGCCGACGACCACTACCACCGCTTCGCCGAGGACGTCCGGCTGATGGCCGACCTCGGCGTCACGGCCTACCGGTTCTCCCTGTCCTGGTCGCGCGTGCAGCCCACCGGTGCCGGACCGGCCAACGCGAAGGGCCTGGACTTCTACCGTCGGCTCGCGGAGGAGCTGCGCGACCACGGCATCACGCCGTACGCGACCCTGTACCACTGGGACCTCCCGCAACCGCTCGAGGACGCGGGCGGCTGGCTCGCCCGGGACACCGCAGCGCGCTTCGCCGACTACGCCGTCCTCGCGACGAGCGGGCTCGGCGACCTCGTCGACCGCTGGACGACGCTGAACGAACCCTGGTGCGCGGCGTTCCTCGGCTACGCCGCGGGCGTGCACGCCCCCGGCCGCCGCGAGGGGGCGCGGGCCGCGCAGGCCGCCCACCACCTCCTGCTCGGCCACGGCCTGGCCGTCGACGCCGTGCGCGCCGCCGCCCCCGCGGCCCGCGTCGGGGTGGTGCTGAACCTCTACTCGGTGCAGGCGGCGTCGTCCGGCCCCGCGGACGCCGACGCGGCGCGTCGCATCGACGGGCTGCAGAACCGGTTCTTCCTGGACCCCGTCCTGCGGGGGACCTACCCGGAGGACGTGCTGGCGGACCTGGGTCAGCAGGACTGGTTCGCGGCGCAGCCGGACGGCGACCTGGCGCAGATCCACCGGCCCCTCGACTTCCTCGGCGTGAACTACTACAGCCGGCACACCGTGGCCGCCCCGGCGCCGGCCGGCGTCGAGGACGCCGACGTGGTGGGGCTCGCCTTCCCGGGCAGCGAAGCGGTGCGGTCGATCGACACGGGCGCACCGCGGACGCACATGGGGTGGCCGGTGTGCCCGGAGGGGCTCCTCGACGTGCTGGCGCAGGCCCACGCGCTGGCCCCGCAGCTGCCGCTGCTCGTCACGGAGAACGGCGCGGCCTACCCCGACGTCGTGGGGCCGGACGGTGCGGTCGAGGACCCCGAGCGCACCGACTACCTCGTGCGGCACGTCGAGGCCTGCGCGCAGGCGGTGCGGCAGGGGATACCCCTCACCGGGTACTTCCTGTGGAGCCTCCTGGACAACTGGGAGTGGGCCTGGGGGTTCTCGCGGCGGTTCGGCGTCGTCCACGTCGACTACGCCACCCAGGCCCGCACCGTCAAGGCGAGCGGGCGCTGGCTGCGGTCGTTCCTGCGCGGCGAGGAGGCACCGGCGGCCGGGCTACGCTGATCGGCCGACCTGACCCGGCGGCGTCCGTGCGTGGTGGAGGGAGACGGTGGTGGCGGCTCGGTACGCAGGTCGTTCGGCGGCACGGACGAGCCGGACCATCGTCGACCTCGTCCGGTCCAGCGGGGTCGTCAGCCGCGTCGAGCTGGCGGAGATGTCCGGGCTCACGGGTGCGTCGATCTCCCGGACGGTCAAGCGGCTCCTCGACGACGGCCTGCTCGTCGAGACGGGGCAGAGCGACGCGACCGGGGGGAAGCGCCGGACGCTGCTCGAGCTGAACACCGCGGGACGCTTCGCGATCGGCGTGTCGATCGACGACGCCCGCATCACGTACGTGCTGGTCAACCTCGGCGGGGAGGTCGTCGGCGAGTTCTCCTCCGAGGGCATCGGCGCGTCCCCGCCGCGGGCCGTGGTGCGCCGCATGGCGAAGGAGGTCCGCGCCGTCCTGAGCACCGGCGGCGTGACCTCCGCGGCGCAGGTCACGGGGATCGGTGTGGCCGCCCCGGGGCGGCTCGACCTGCGGGGCACCGCCATGCGCTCCTCGCGCGAGGCGACCGAGTGGGAGCAGTTCGCCATCGAACCGGCCCTGCAGGAGGCGACGGGGTTGCCCGTCACCCTCGAGCACGACTACGTCTGCGCCGCGCTGGGGGAGTTCTGGGTCGGCCGGGTGCCGGCTGCCGAGGACTTCGTGTGCTTCTTCGCCGCCACGGGTTTCGGTGCCGGCATGGTCCTCGGCGGAGAGGTCTACCGCGGTTCCTCCTCGAACGCGGGGGAGATCGGCCACATGGTGCTCGACGTGGGCGGGACCCCGTGCTGGTGCGGGTCGCGCGGTTGCCTCGAGGCCGTCGCGGGGCCGCGGGCCGTCGTGGGACGGGCGCTGGAGCGGCCCGGCCTGGCCGCGGCCCTCGGGCTGAGCGGCCACCCGGACCGCGTGCGGGCCGACTTCGCGGCCATCGCCGGGGCGGCGGCGGCGGGGGCGGCCGTGACGGGCGGCGCCGACTGCCTCGACGTCGTGCGGGACTCGGCCCGCAACGTCGCGGCGGCGGTCCTGTCGCTGACCAACGTCATGGACCTCGACCGGGTCGTCCTGTCGGGCCCGGCCTTCGCCGAGGCGGGCGCCATCTACCGGGACGCCGTGCGGGACGCCGTGAGCGGCCTGTCGTTCCTGCGCCAGGTGCACCCCGTCGTCGTGGAGCTGTCCCAGCTGGGGCTGCAGTCGGCCGCCATCGGCGCCGCGACGGTGGCGCTGGACGGCGGGCTGATCGCCCCGGTGTCCTCGCCGCCTCGGTAGGCCGGGACCAGTCGGCCCCGGGCGCCGGCGGCCCGTCAGGCCGCGGGGCGGCGGTCCGCCTCGAGGATCTGCCGCGCGTGCACGACGAGCTGCGGGTCCGGACGGCCCACGACGGAGGCGTCCTTGCCGTCGTAGTCGAAGCGGTCCAGGACGACGCGCATGGCCTCCAGGCGGGCGCGCTTCTTGTCGTTGGTCTTGATGACCGTCCACGGCGCGTACGGCGTGTCCGTGCTCGCGAACATCGCCTCCTTGGCCGCGGTGTAGTCGTCCCAGCGGTCGAGGCTGGCGACGTCCATCGGGCTCAGCTTCCACTGCCGCACGGGGTCGATCTGCCGGATGGCGAACCGGGTGCGCTGCTCGGCGCGGGTCACGGAGAACCAGAACTTGACGAGGTGGACGCCGTCGTCGACGAGCATCCGCTCGAACAGCGGCGCCTGGTCGACGAACCGCTCGTACTGCTCGTCGGTGGCGAACCCCATCACGCGCTCGACACCGGCGCGGGTGTACCAGGACCGGTCGAAGAACACCATCTCGCCCGCCGCGGGCAGGTGCGCGACGTAGCGCTGGAAGTACCACTGCGTGGACTCGCGCTCCGACGGCTTGCTGAGGGCGACGACGCGGGCGCCGCGCGGGTTGAGGTGCTCGGTGAACCGCTTGATGGTGCCGCCCTTGCCCGCGGCGTCGCGGCCCTCGCACAGCACGACGACACGCGCGCCCGTCTCCTTGACCCATTTCTGCAGCTTCAGGAGCTGGATCTGCAGCGCCCGCTTCTGCGGGTCGTAGACGTGGCGGGGCATCCGCTCGTCGTAGGGGTAGTCCTCGCGCCAGGTGTCCACCGGGCTGCCGTCGGCCCGCACGAGCACGGGCTCGTCGTCGTCGTCGACGACCCGCAGGCCCTCGGCGTCCACCAGGCTGACCACGTCGTTCCCCACGACCCCGAAGGGTAGGAGGCCTCCGCGCCGCCCGCCCGCCGAGCGACCGCGCGGGCGGTCGGGGCCGCGGCCTGCGAACCTGAGCCGTGCCGTTCTACGCCGACGCAGGGCCCCGCCGGGTGCGCCAGGTCACGGGCGACCTCCTGCTCGTCGTGGGGGTCCTCGCCGCCGGGTGGCTCGGCCGCACGGTGCGTGCCGCGGTCGCCGCGCTCGCGGACCCGGCCCTCTCCTTCGCCGCGGGGGCCACGGGGCTCGCGCAGCGGCTGCGCGACGCGGGGGAGCAGGCCGGCGACACCCCGCTCGTGGGCGACGAGCTCGCCCGGCCGCTGGACGCCGCGTCCTCCTCCGCCGGCAGCCTCGCGGCCGCGGGCCGCGAGCAGGCCGGGGCCGTGCAGGACCTCGCGCGGACCCTGGGGCTCGCGACCGCCCTCATCCCGATCGCCCTGCTGCTGCTGCTCTGGGGGCTGCCGCGGCTGCGGTGGCTGCGCCGCGCGCGCTCGAGCCGGCGGCTGGCCGCGACACCGGGCGGGGACACGCTGCTCGCCCTGCGCGCGCTGCAGGGGGGGCCCGACGCGGCCCTGCTCGCGGTGCACCCGGACCCGGCCGCGGCCTGGCGCGCGGGGGACCCCGCGGTCGTCCGGGCCCTCGCGGACCTGCAGCTGCGCAGCGTCGGGGTCACCCGCCGCGCCGCGGGGACCACGGGGGCCGTGCGCGCCGACGGCGGCCCCCGCGGGGCGGCACCGGGGCGATAGGTTCGGCGACGTGGCGACCGGTACCGGCATGACGTACGTCCTGGTGGACGGCGAGAACATCGACGCGACCCTCGGGTCCTCGATCCTCGACGGCCGGCCCGCGCCCGAGCAGCGCCCCCGCTGGGAGCGCGTCATGGACTTCGCGCGCACGACGTTCGCGCAGCCCGCCAAGGGCCTCTTCTTCCTCAACGCCTCCAACGGCCACCTGCCGATGTCCTTCGTGCAGGCGCTGCTGGCGCTGGGGTACCAGCCGATCCCGCTGTCCGGCGGACCGGGCGAGAAGGTCGTCGACATCGGCATCCAGCGCACGCTGGAGGCCCTCGTCGGCCGCGACGGCGACGTGCTCCTCGCCAGCCACGACGGCGACTTCCTGCCTCAGGTCGACGCCCTGCTCAGCGGGGACCGCCTCGTCGGGCTCGTCGCGTTCCGCGAGTTCGTCAACTCCCAGTACGCCTCGTTCTACGAGCGCGGGCTGAAGGTGTTCGACCTCGAGGACGACGTGCGGGCCTTCAACGTCGTGCTGCCGCGGGTCCGGATCATCCCGCTCGAGTCGTTCGACCCGCTGCGCTACCTCTGACCCCCGCGGGTGCCCGGGCTCGTACAGTGGCGAGCGTGCGGTGGCGCTGCGGGCGAGAGGGTCAGGCCGGTGCGCCGGCCCGACCGGTCCGGGGTCACCCCGGGCGCAGCACGACGACCACGGCGCGGCGCCGCAGGAACCCGCCTGCGCTCCGCGCAGCTCAGTACCCGCACGACGGGACGGGTCGCCCGGCGCCACCGCACACCCGCCGCCCGTGAGCGAGGCGCTGGTCGCGTCCGCGCTCGCGGCGGCCCTCCTCGACGGGCCGTGGGACGCCGCGGCGCTCACCACGCGCGCCACCGCCGCGCTGGGCGGCCGCCGCCGCGCCTGGGTCGCCGGCGTCGTCGCGGACGTCCTCGCCGCCCACCCCCGCCCGCCGCTGGACGCGCCCCGGAGCTTCACCACCGAGCTCGCCCGCCACCCCGCGCTCGCCCGGGCCGTGCACGCGGCCGAGCGGCGGGGCCGCCCGCTGCGCCCCGCGCACCTGGAGCCCGTGCCGAGCAGCATGGGCCGCCGGCGCTGGCCCGTCCCGGTCCTCGACGGCGTCGCCGACCTGGCCGCCCTCCTCGACCTGGACCTCGCGGAGCTCGACTGGTTCGCCGACCCCCGCGGCCTGCAGCGGCGGGCGTCCGGCACCGCGCTGCACCACTACACCTCGCGCTGGGTGGCCAAGCGGGGGACGCCGCGCCTGATCGAGGCCCCCAAGCCCCGGCTGCGGCACCTGCAGCGGATCGTCCTGCACGCCGTCCTCGACGTCGTCGACGTGCACGACCTCGCCCACGGCTTCGTCCCCGGCCGCTCCGCCGTGACCGGTGCGCGCCGGCACACGGGCGCCGACGTCGTCGTGCGGATGGACCTCAGCGCCTTCTTCGCCTCCGTCGGGGCGGCGCGCGTCTACGGCGAGTTCCGCCGCCTCGGCTACCCGGAGGCGGTGGCGCACCTGCTCACCGGGCTCTGCACCCACCGCACACCGCTGACCGTGCTGCGCACCCTGCCCGCCGGTGGTCGCGCCGAGGACCGGTTCCGGTTGCGGCAGTGGCTGTCCGCGGCGCACCTGCCCCAGGGGGCGCCCACCTCCCCGGCGCTCGCGAACCTGGTCGCGGGCCCGCTGGACCGCCGGCTCGCGGGCCTCGCGGACTCGATGGGTCTGCGCTGCACCCGCTACGCCGACGACGTGACGTTCTCCGGCGGTCCGCAGCTGCGCTCGGGGGCCGGCCGCCTCGTCCGCTGCGTCACGGCGATCGCCGCGGAGGAGGGGTTCGTCGTCAACGGGGACAAGACCCGGGTGCGGGGGGCGGAGCAGCGTCAGGTCGTCACGGGCATCGTCGTCAACGAGCGCACGAGCGTGCCGCGCGACGAGTTCGACCGGCTCAAGGCGCTGCTGCACAACGCGGTCCGGTCCGGGCCGGCCTTGCAGAACCGGCGGGGCCACCCCGACTTCCGCGCCCACCTGGCGGGGCGCGTGTCGTGGGTCGAGGCCGTCAGCCCTGCGAAGGGGCGGCGCCTGCGCGCGACGTACGACCGGATCGCGTGGGGATGACGCCGAGGCGCCCCGTGCGGGTCACCCAGCGCTCGAACACGATCGAGCCCAGCGGCGGCACGCTCGCCACGAGGGCGAGGAACGTCGTGCCCAGGCTCCAGCGGAACCGGCGGGCCGCGACGAGCGCGCTGAGGACGTAGATCGAGAACGCCGCCCCGTGCACCGCGCCCACGACGGGGACGCCGCCCTCGTGCGGGGCCTCGACGACGTACTTGAGGACCATCGCGACCAGCAGTGCCGTCCAGGAGACGGCCTCGACGACGGCGACGGCGCGGAACCAGCGGGCGACGGCGGACATGCGTCCAGTGTGCCCGGCGGGGCCGGGTGGCTCCCGCCGCGCGCCGTGTGGGGTGCCTCACGGCGCGCGGGCGTCAGCTCCGGGCGGGGCGCACCGGCTGCGTGCTCGCGCCCCAGCGGGCCCGCCGCCCCTCGACGAAGGCCGCCAGGGCGCCCGCGAGGTCGAACGACTGGCCCGAGACCAGCCACTGCACCTGCAGGCCGTCCTGCACGGCGATGGTCTCGCGCACCAGGTCCTCGACGGGGGTTCCCGGGTCGAACTCGCCGGACTCGACGCCGTGGCGGACCGCGTCGGTCAGCCACGAGCGCACGCCCTCGTAGTGGGCGATCACCCACGCGTGGGCGGGGTGCCCGGGGTCGATCGCCTCCGCGCTGATCGAGACGAACAGGCCGACCACGTCGGGCCGGGCGGCGTTGCGCCCCGCCAGCGACACGAGCGCGTCGAAGGCCTCCCACCCGAGGGCGGTGCCGGGTTCGGTGTCCAGCAGCAGCCCGTCGATCTCGTCCCGGTGGTCCAGGGCCGCCGTCAGCAGCGCCACCTTGGACGGGAAGTGGTGCAGCAGACCGGACTGGCTCAGCCCCGCGCGGTCGGCGATCTGGGCGATCGACGTGCCGCGGAACCCCTTCGAGGCGAACAGCTCCAGGGCGACCTCGAGCACGCGCGAGCGGGACTCGTCGCCCGCGGCGCTGGCGCGCCCCGTGAGGGTGTTCCGGTAGCGCCGCGGGAAGGACATGGCGGGACCCTATGCCACGCGGGGCACGCGCAGCCGGACGTCGCCGAGGCCCCGCGCGACGAGCAGCTCACCCCCTGCGGGCAGGGGCCGCCAGCGGCCCGCCGCGGTGTCCCAGGTCCGCAGCACGCGCGGGTCCGGCCGCACCACGACGTCGCGGTGCTCGCCCGGCGCGACGTCCGCGGCGACCGCCCAGCCGACCAGCCGGACGGGCGCGCCCACGGGGTCGAGGTAGACCTGCACGACCTCGCGGGCGGTCCGCGCGCCCGTGTTGCGGACCCGCACGGCGACGGCGCCGTCGGGCTCGACCCGCGCCGACTCGTACGCCCACGTCGACCAGCCCAGGCCGTGGCCGAGCCAGAACGCGGGTGGTTCCGCAGCGCCGTACCACCCGCGGTAGCCCACGGCCGTGCCCTCGGCGTAGACGAGGCGGCCCCCGGTCGGGACGGTCTCCCACGCGGGGCCCGCGCCGTCGCGCGCGGGCCAGGTCGTCACGAGGCGCCCCGTCGCCTCCCGCACGCCCAGCAGGACGTCGGCGACGGCGTCCCCGCCCTCCTGCCCCGGCAGGCCCACCACGACGACGCCGGCCACGTCGTCCAGCCACGGCAGCAGCACGGGGGTGGCCGCGTTGACCACGACGGTCGTCGAGGCCGCGACGGCCGCGACCGCGCGCACCAGCTCGTCCTGGTCGCCGGGCAGCGCGAGGGTCGTCTTGTCGGCGGCCTCCGTCTCCTGCTCGTCGGTGAGGCCGACGACGACGACCGCGCGCCGCCCGCGCGCCTGCTCGACCGCCTCCGCGACCACGTCGGCCGTGCGCCGGGGGGCCGGGCGGGCCACGAGGGCGTACAGGCACGGCGACGTCCCGGTGGGCTCGACGCGGGCGACGAGGGTCGCGTCGCCCTGCCCGGCCACGGCCGTCGACCACGACGGCGGCGTGAGGATGCCGGCCCCCGGGTCGTCCGTCGGCAGGACGACCTCGGCCGTGTGCTCGGTGCCCTGGTGCGTGAGCGTCCAGCGCCCCGCGCCGATGACGCCGACCTCGACGCCGTGCGCGTCGTCGACGTGCACGGTCGCGGCCAGCTCCAGCCAGCGCGCCCCGCTGTGCGGGCCGGGCCCGAAGCCGAGGACGACGCGCGGGTCGGCCAGCACCTCCGACGCCAGCTCGCTGCCGTCCGCGCCGAAGCTCGTCGCCCGCAGTCCCGGCGCGCCCGTCTCGGGGTCGCGCAGCACGTCGGCGCCCGCGGCCTCGGCGCGCTCGCGCACCTCGACGCCGTCGACGACGACGAGCGCGCCGTCGGCCAGGGCGGCCCGCAGCCCGTCCTCGACGTCGACGCGGTGCGGCGGCCACACCTGCGCGGAGCCGCCGCCCTGCAGCGTGGTCCGCACCGCGTGGCGCCCGACGAGGACCAGGGGCGCGTCGGGAGTGAAGGCGTCCGCGGGGCCGACGACGGCGCTGCCCGTGAGCACCGTGGCGCCCGCGGCCGCGGCGGCGCGCAGCTGCTCGCGCCGGGCGGGGGAGGCGGGGCCCTCGACGTCGCCCGCCGCGACCCGCGCGGCGCCCGGGGTGGGGTGCCAGGCCCCGACGCGCGAGGCCAGCCGCAGCACGCGGGTCACGTGGTCGTCGACGACGGACTCCGCGACGCGGCCGGCGCGCACGGCGGCGACGAGCGCCTCGCCCCAGGGGCCCTGCGGACCGGGCATGACGAGGTCGAGCCCGCCGGTGGCGGGCTCCTCGGTGCGCCGGGTCGCGAACCAGTCCGACATCACCAGGCCGTCGTAGCCCCACTCGTCCTTGAGGACGCCGTTGAGGAGCTCGCCGTGCTCGGTGGCGGGGACCCCGTTCACGGCGTTGTAGGCGGCCATCACCGTCCAGGGCGAGGCGTCGGCCACGCAGATCTCGTAGGGCAGGAGGTACAGCTCCCGCAGCGCGTCCGGCGGCACGACGCTGTCGACGTCGTGGCGCTCGGTCTCCGCCTCGTTGGCGACGAAGTGCTTGAGGCTCGCGCCGACGCCGCGGCGCTGCATGCCGCGGACGTACGCGGCGGCGAGGCGGCCCGACAGCAGGGGGTCCTCGGAGTAGGCCTCGAACAGGCGCCCACCCAGCGGGGTCCGGTGCAGGTTCACGGTGGGCCCCAGGACGACGTCCACGCCCTGCCGCAGGGCCTCGAGCGCGAGCGTGTCGCCCAGCGCCTCGAGCGCCTCCTCGCTCCAGGTGGACGCGGCCACGGTCGCGCTGGGGAACATGACGACCTGCTCCCCGCCCGTGAACTCGCTGCCGCGGACCCCGGTCGGCCCGTCGCTGAACGTCAGGGGGGGCAGGCCGATCGCGGGTTCCTCGGCCAGGGCGAACATCGCCGCCCCCGTCAGCAGGCGCACCTTGCGCTCGAGGTCGAGCGAACCCAGGGCCGTGCGGACGGCCTGCTCGAGGCCGGTGGCGTCGGTGTCGGTCACGGTCCTACCTCACACCCTTGATCGGGACGATGGCGAGGGCGCCCAGGACGCCGACGGCGCCCGCGACGACGAACAGCAGGTCGTAGTTGTCGTTCGCGGCCGCACCGACGCCCAGCAGCACGCCGCCGATCGCCCCCGCGAGCGACTGCGGCAGCGCGTTGGCGATGTTGAGGACGCCGAGGTCCTTGGCGGAGTCCTCCGGGTCGGGCAGGACCTCGATGACCAGGGCCGTGTCGACCGCGATGTAGACGCCGTAGGAGGCGCCCATCACGAGTTCGACCCAGTAGAAGCCGCTCACGGTCGAGGTGGCGGCGAGCAGGGCGAGGCCCACGCTGAACCCGACGGTGGAGGCGATGACGAAGGGCTTGCGGCGGCCCGTCCGGTCGGACAGCCAGCCGCCCAGCTTCGCCGTGACGACGAGGGCCACGGTGTTGACGAGGACGCCCGTCGTGAGCGTCTTCGCCGCCTCCGCCGTGCTGAGGCCGATCTCGTCCTGCAGGAAGAACAGGCGGAAGACGATGAAGAAGAAGTTCGCGAGGATGATGAGGAACCGGGAGATCCACGCGAGCCCGAAGTCGCGGTGCCGCAACGGGTTCACCCAGAACGTCGTGAGCAGCGACCGGACGCCGCCCAGGGCGGGGCGGGTGCGGACCACGACGTCCGGCAGCACGGCGCAGTACGCGACGACGAGCACGAACGCGAGCGCCGCGGGCACGAGGAACAGCGCGAGCACGTCGGAGACGAACAGCTGGGCCACGTACGCGGCGAGCAGGATGCCCAGGTTCTGCATGACGCCGACGTTGGCGGAGACCCCGGCCCGCTGGTGGGCGGGCACCTGGTCGGCGATGGTCGCGAGCATCGGGGCGAGGACGGCGTTGCCGGCGAGCTGGGCGAGGCACCAGCCCGCCAGGACGACGCCGACGCTGCCGGCCTGCGCGACCACGAGCAGGGCGAGGACGAACACCGTGACGCCGCCGAGCATCCACGGGCGGCGGCGCCCGAAGCGGGACGTCGTGAGGTCGCTCAGGCGGCCGAACACGGGGTTGGCCACGAGGGCGAACAGGGCCGCGACCGACAGGACGTTGCCCGTCGCGATCGCGCGCTGGTCCTCCGGCACGAGCGTCTGGACCTTGATGGCCATGCTCACCGTCACCGGCGCGAGGAGGGCGACGAACAGGCCGAACTGGGCGAGGGCCATGCCGACCACCACGCGGCGCGGGGCGCGCGCGGTGGTGTCGAGGCCCGCAGGAGGCGGGGCGAGGGGCGGGGAGGAGGCCATGGGGAGTCCAAACGTCGTCGTCGTGACTGGCATCCGTGCAGACCGAGCGATCGGTCGGCGGAGTGGGTCGATGGTGGACTCGTCGCCCGGCGCTGTCAACCGTCCCTGCGCTGTCCACCGTCCCGGCGCTGTCGACCGTCCCTGCGCTGTCGACCGTCCCGGCGCGGTCCGCCGGGGAACCGGTCAGCCCGCGAGGTCGAGGGCCTCGTCGCACCAGCCGACGAGGTGGGCGAAGACCAGCCCGCGCTCGCGGTACAGCCGCTGCGCGTCGGCGTCGCGGTGGTAGGCGTGGTGCCGCGCGTCGCCGGCCCGCTGCAGCAGCAGCGGCAGGAGCCAGGCGTACTTGACGCAGGAGGCGACGGTGCCCAGCCGCGCCTCGCGGTCGGTGCCGCCCCAGCCCGCCGCCCGCAGCCCGGCGAGGTGCGCCGCCGAGCACGCCGCCTCCAGCTCGGGGAGCCGTGCCGCGGGCCAGAACAGGTCGAGGACCGCGTCGGGCAGGTAGTTCCCGAGGTCCTCGCCCACCGCTCCGTCGCCCGCGAACGTCCAGTCCAGCAGGACCGCGTCGCCGTCGGGGCGCCGGATGACGTTGCTGACCCACGCGTCCAGGTGGCACAGCGTCCGCGGCAGGGCCTCGACGACGCCGAGGAGGTCCTCGCGGTGGGCGACGAGCCGCCGCCAGCCGTCGCGCAGCCCCGCGGGCCAGGTGTCGCGCACGAGGGGGTGCGCCCAGGCCGCGTCGTCGTCGAGGACCGCGACGTCGCCCGGGCGGCTGAGGGAGTACTCGCGCAGGAACCGCCGCGACGCCCACGGGGCGTCGACCGGCCCGGCGGCCTGCCAGCGGCCGAGCCCGGCGGCGACGGCCACGTGGTCCTCGAGCGCGAACTCGGTGCCGAGCCGGCCGGGGACGTCCTCCAGCCACAGCGTCGTGCCCGCGGCGTGCTCGACGACCTCGGCCGCGGGCAGCGAGAGCCCCGTGCCGGCGAGCGAGGCGCGCACCCCGGCGTCGCCGTAGACCTCCGCCTCGCGGTGCCAGTAGTTCCACCGGCGGGGGTCGGTGGACGCCGACCAGTGCGCGACGGCCGGCGCCGCGGTGCCGGGGCGGCGCAGCTCCTTGCGCACCCGGCTGCCCGCGGCGGTGACCACGCGCTCCACGACCACGGTCGTGGGGTTGTCGACGTTGAACCGCAGCGGCTCGCGGCGCTCGGCCCCCTCGGTCACGCGCCGATCGTCGCAGAGGCCGCCGCGGGCCCCCGCGCGGCGCGCGCGGGTCTCGTGGGCCGGGCGGGGCTCAGGCCCCGAGCGGGGTGAGGAACTCCGCGCGGACGCCGCTCACCAGCTCGCGGACGCGGTCCAGGAACTCCGCGGTCGCCGGCCGGGCCTCGTGCGCGCGGTGGGCGTCGCGGTCCACGTACACCTCGTGGAACAGCCGGGCCAGCGGGGCGTCGTCGATGCGGAACGGCGTGTAGACGATCGTCCCGGGCTCCTCGGCGAGGATCCCCGGGACCGTCTGCGCGACGAGGGCGTCGAACGTCGCGGCCGACTCCTCGTCGGGCAGGTCGAAGCGGACAGCGATGGCGAACACGGGTTCCTCCGGGTGCGGGAGCGGGGTCGGTGCAGGTCGGTGCAGGCAGGGGCGGTGCGGGTCGGTGCAGGCAGGGTCGGTGCGGGCGGTCGGGTCAGCGGAAGACGGTGCGGTGCCACTCCTTGCGGGCGGTGCCGGTGCGGTCGAGCATGACGTGCTTCACGCTCGTGTACTCCTCGAAGGAGTAGGTGGACATGTCCTTGCCGAACCCGGACGCGCCCACCCCGCCGTGCGGCATCTCGCTGACGATCGGGATGTGGTCGTTGATCCACACGCACCCCGCCCGCAGTTCGGCGCTGGCGCGCAGCGACCGGTAGACGTCGCGCGTCCAGGCCGAGGCCGCGAGGCCGTACGGGGTGTCGTTGGCCAGGTCGAGACCCTCGTCGTCGGTGTCGAACGGCAGGGCGACCAGGACGGGGCCGAACACCTCCTGCTGCACGACCTCGGAGTCCTGCGCGGCCCCCACGAGCAGCGTCGGTCGGTAGAACGCGCCGGCGGACAGGTCCTCGCCGCCGGGGCCGGCCGCCGGGACGGTGCCGCCCGCCACGACCCGCGCGCCCGCGGCCACGGCGCGCTCGACGACGGCCGCGACGCGGTCCCGGTGACGGTGGTGGATCAGTGGGCCGAGGTCGGTCGCCGGGTCCCCGGGCAGGCCGACCCGGACGCCGTCCATCAGCTCCGCGACGCGCGCGACGAACGCGTCGAACAGCGGTCGCTGCACGTACGCGCGCGTCGCGGCCGTGCAGTCCTGACCGGAGTTGATGAGGCTGCCGGCGACGGCGCCCTGGGCGGCGGCCTCCAGGTCGGCGTCGTCGAAGACGACGAAGGGGGCCTTGCCGCCGAGCTCCAGGTGCACGCGCGATCCCGTCCGCGCGGCGATCTCCATGACGCGGCGCCCGACGGGCGTGGAACCCGTGAACGACGACATCACCACGCGGGGGTCGCCGACGAGGGCCTCGCCGGCGACGGGCCCCGTCCCGGTCACGACGTTGAACACCCCGTCGGGCAGCCCGGCGGCCGTCAGCACCTCGGCGAGCAGCAGCGTGGTGAGCGGCGTGTTCTCGGCGGGCTTCAGCACGATCGTGTTGCCCGCCGCGACCGCCGGCAGGACCTTCCAGCCGGCCATCTGCAGCGGGTAGTTCCACGGTGCGATCGACCCGACGACGCCGAGGGGTTCCCGCCGCACGTAGGAGGTGTGGTCGCCGTCGTACTCCGCGGCGGCCCGGCCCTCCAGGTGCCGCGCCGCGCCGGCGAAGAACAGCGCGTTGTCGACCGTCCCCGGCACGTCGAACTCCCGCGCGAGGCGCAGGGGCTTGCCGGTCTGCGCGCTCTCCGCGGCGACGAACTCCTCCGCGCGCTCCCGCAGGAGCGCCGCGGCGCGCGCGAGGACCTCGCTGCGCGCGGCGGGCGTCGTGCGCGACCAGGTGCGGAACGCCGCGGCGGCCGAGGTCACGGCGTCGGCGACGTCCTCCGCCGTGGCGGCGGTGCCCGTCGCGACGACCCGGCCCGTGGCGGGGTCGACGACCTCGAGCACCTCCCCGCGCCCGGGCCGCCGGGCGCCGTCCACGTGCTGCAGGTCGTCCATGGCGCGACCCTAGGGCCCGGGGCGGGGGCCCCGGGCGCGCGCCTCAGATGAGGACGTCGTCTCCGCGCCGCGCGCACGTGCGCCGCACGAACCCGGCCACGTCGCCGGCCCCCATCGGCAACCCGAGGTGGTGGCCCTGCGCGAGGTCGACGCCCAGCGTCCGCAGCCGCTCGACCTGCCGCTCGTCCTCGACGCCCTCGGCCAGCATCCGCATGTCCAGCGCGCGGCACAGGGCCGCGATGCCCTGCAGCAGCGGGACGTCGCCGCCCTCGGAGACCAGCACGGTGAGCGAGCGGTCGAGCTTCACCGTGGAGACGGGGAAGCGGCGCAGGTAGGACAGCGACGTGTAGCCGATGCCGAAGTCGTCGAGGTCGAGCTGGAACCCCGCGGCGACGACCTCCCGCAGCGACTCCGCGATGAGGGGGTCGTCGGGCAGCTCCTCGTGCTCGGTGATCTCGAGGTGGATGCGGCCGTGGGCGATGCCGTGCTGGTCGGCGAGGGCCGCCACCCAGCGGCCGATGCCGCGCCGGCGCAGGCTCCCGATGCCGAGGTTCACGCTGAGGTCGAGCGCCGGCAGGCCCGCGGCGTCCCACCGGGCGAGGTGCCCGAGGGCCTGCTGGGCGACGTGCTCGTCCAGCCGGGCGCCCAGGCCCGCGGCCTCGGCGTGCGACAGGAACTCGTCCGGCATGAGCAGCCCCTCGCGAGGGTGGTGCCAGCGCACGAGCGCCTCGGTGCCCACGACGCGCAGCGGCTGCAGCGCCACGATCGGCTGGTGCACGACGACGAGCTCGCCGACCTCCGACGCCGGGGCGCCGTGCAGGAGCAGCCGTCGCAGCTCGCCCTGCCGGGCCAGCCCGCCCAGGACCTGCTCGCGCAGCTGCGGCCGGTAGACCAGCGACCGGCCCTTGCCGGCCTGCTTGGCGGCGTACATGGCGACGTCGGCGTCCACCAGGGCGGTGGACAGCGGGACGCCCGCGGCGAGCGGCGCGATCCCCACGCTCGCGGTCACCGTCGACGGTGTGCCGCCGGTGTCGAACGGCACGTCGAGCGCGGCGAGCAGCCGGTCGCCCGGGCCGTCCTCGTCGAGGGTGGAGGTGGCGAACACGACGATGAACTCGTCACCGCCGGTGCGCGAGACCACGCCCTCGGGACCCACCGCGGTGCGCAGCCGGTCGGCGACGTCGACGAGCAGGGCGTCGCCCACGGCGTGGCCGCGCGTGTCGTTGATCTGCTTGAAGTCGTCGAGGTCGACGAGGCACAGGTGCACGTCGCGGTCGTGCAGCCGCTGCCGCAGCTCCGCCGTGGCGCGGTGCAGCCCGCGCCGGTTGACCAGGTCGGTGAGCGGGTCGCGCTCCGCCGCCCGCTCGGCGCGGGTGAGGGAGCGCGCCGCGAAGAACACGCCGGCGCACGCCAGGACGTACCCGCTCGGGGTCACCACCTCGACCGCGACGGACGGCAGCACGCCCAGGGCGCCGAGGCCCCAGAGGACGGGGACGACGCAGAACACGGGCACGGTCGTGAGCAGGCGCTGGCCGTCGCGGCGCAGCGTGCCGCCCGCGAAGGGGGTGCCGACGTGGCGCATGCTCGGCTGCTGCGCGGCGGCGGCGAGCAGCACGCTCGCCGCGGCCACCACCACGCCCAGCAGCTGGGACTGGCCGGTGGTGCCGGCGTCGGGGATGGCGAGGCCCGTGACCCCCGTGAGGAGCACACCCGCCAGGACGACCAGCACGGTGGCCGGCGCCAGGCCCTCGCGCGTGACCAGCACCCGCAGCAGGACGACGACGACCACGGTGACGCTCGTGCCCGCCAGGACCGCGGGGCGCGCACCGACGTGGTGCAGCATCGCGAGCAGCTGGACGACGACGAGCGTGGTGCCGCAGGCGGTCAGGGCCAGGTCGGGCCAGGTCGTCCGGGCGGGGCCGCCGGGCAGGCGCAGGGTGCGCCAGAGCGCCGGCACGAGCGCCAGGGCGGTGACCTGGACGACCGCGAGGCCTCGGCGCGCGACGCGGAGCTCGTCGCCGGCCGCCTCCCGGCCCAGCGCGGTGACCAGCCCGAAGCCGAGCAGCAGCAGCACGACCGCCCAGAGCCGCGGGTGCGCGGGCCGGTGCCGGTTCACCCCGAGCGCGGCGACGAGGAGGGCGCCGCCCTGGACGACGACCAGCGCGGGCGCCCGCAGGACGGGGCACGCCAGGGCGAGGGCGACGAGAGCGGCGGCGAGCACCGCGATCGCGGCCAGCCCCCACCTGCCTCTGGTCAACGTCCCCCCTCAGCGCACCCCCCGGGTCCGCTGGCGGACGGTGGCAGGAGGCACTGCCCCTGGGTATCGACGGCGGCGGCGCCGTCCTCGCTCGCCCGAACGGGGGGTGCGCGGCTCACGCGTGGGTGGCGCCCTCGTGCCCGCCGTGGCCGGCGGGTTCCAGCTGGAAGGTGGCGTGCTCGACGGCGACGTCGAAGTGCTGCGCCACGCAGGCCTGCAGCTCGTCGAGGATCTGCGGGGCGTGACCGTCGAGGAAGCAGTCGTCGTCGAGGACGACGTGGGCCGAGAGCACCGGCAGGCCGGACGTGATCTGGCTCGCGTGCAGGTCGTGGACGGCCTGCACGTGGGGCAGGTCGAGCAGGTGCCGGCGCACCGCGTCGAGGTCCAGCCCTGGGGGGGCGGACTCCAGCAGGACGCCGGTCGTCTCGCGCAGCAGCCGCAGCGTGCGGGGGAGGATCAGGGCGCCGATGAGGAGGCTCACGACGGCGTCGGCCCGGAGCCAGCCCGTCAGCGCGATGACGGCGGCGGCCACGAGGACGGCCACCGAGCCGAGCGCGTCGTTGGCGACCTCGAGCACCGCGGCCCGCATGTTCACGCCCCGCCGCCCGCCGGAGCCGCCGCGCACCAGCACGGCGAGCGCCACGAGGTTGCCCGCGAGGCCCACGGCCCCGAAGACGAGCATGGCCGTGGACGACACCGCGGGCGGGTCGACGAGCCGGCGCACGCCCTCGACGACGACGAACACGCCCACCGCGAGCAGCACGGCGGCCTGCAGGGTGGCGGCGAGCACCTCCGCGCGCCGGTAGCCCCAGGTGCGCTGCGGCGTCTCGGGCCGCAGCACGAGCGTCGCGGCGATGAGGGCGATGACGAGGCCGGCGGCGTCGGTGAGCACGTGGCCCGCGTCGGCCAGCAGCGCGAGGCTGCCGGAGACCCACGCGCCCACCGCCTCGACCACGAGGATCGAGGCGGTGATGGCCAGCACCACGGCCAGGCGGCGACGGTCGCCGACCGCGTCGGCGTGCGCGTGGCCGTGCCCGTGGCCGTGAGGGCTCACCCGAGCACCCGCGCGTCCGTCGCAGTCACCCTCCGACACTACCGACGCCGACCCCGCCGGCCGGGCGGACGGGCGCAGCGGCCGGGATCCGCGTGGGTAGCCTGCGGCGCATGCGGCTCACCCCCACCGAGCGTGACCGGCTGCTGCTGTTCACCGCGGCCGAGCTCGCCCGCTCCCGCCGCGCGCGCGGCTGGCGCCTGAACGTCCCGGAGGCCACGGCGCTGGTCGCCGACACGGTCTGCGAGGCCGCGCGCGGGGGCGCGCGCCTGGCCGACGCGATGGCCGCGGGCCGCGCCGTGCTCGGGCCCGACGACGTGCTGCCCGGCGTCGCGGACGTCGTGACCGAGGTCGACGTGGAGGCCGTCTTCGACGACGGGTCCCGGCTCGTCGTCGTCGTGGACCCCATCGGCGGCGGCTCCCTCGGCGCGGACGCCCCCGGGGCCGCGCTGCCGGGGGACGCCCCGCGCGTCGTGCTCCCCGACCTCGTCGCCGTCGAGGTCACCAACACCGCGAGCGTCCCCGTCAGCGTCACGTCGCACTTCCACTTCTTCGAGGTGAACCCGCGGCTGAGCTTCGACCGCGCGGCCGCCTGGGGGCGCCGCGCCGCGGTCCCCGCGGGCGCGTCCGTGCGCTTCGACCCGGGGCAGCGGCGCACGGTGGAGCTCACCCCCATCGCGGGCCGACGCGTCGCCATCGGCTTCGCTGGCCTCGTCGACGGGCCGCTCGACGCCCCCGGGGCGCGCGAGGACGCGCTGCGGCGCGCCCGCGCCTGCGGCTACCTCGACACGGGGGACGCCGGCACGGGGGACGCCGGCACGGGGGACGCCGGCGCGGGAGTCGACCGGTGAGCCTCGAGCCGGCCGACCACATCGCCACCTACGGCGCGCGGCGCGGGGACCGGCTGCGGCTGGGGGACACCGGCCTCGTCGTGGAGGTCGAGGACGACGCGCAGCAGCCGGGGGAGGAGTTCCTCGCCGGGTTCGGCAAGACCGCCCGCGACGGCCTGCACCTCAAGGCCGCCACGGTCCGCGCCACCTGCGACCTGGTCGTCTCCAACGTCGTCGTCGTCGACGCCGTCCTCGGGGTGCGCAAGGTCTCCATCGGGGTCCGCGAGGGGCGGATCTGCGCGATCGGGCGGGCGGGGAACCCCGACACCCTCGACGA
>NZ_JAAALN010000299.1 GCF_009906795.1 Kineococcus siccus | reverse complement strand
GACGAGGACCCGCCCGCCCGTGTCGAGGAACGCCAGCAGCGCCTGCGCGGTCGCCTCCTCGAGCACGGTCGCGGACGGCAGCACGACGGTGGAGTAGCTCTGCTCCCGCACGCCGATGCGGCCGCCGGTCGTCGTGGCCGCCTGCAGCGAGGCGTCGTCGACGACGTCGAAGGCGATGCCCGCGGCGTCGAGCAGCCCCGGCCTGGTGTCGAACCAGTCGTTCAGCCCCGCGAGCGCCAGGTACTCGCGCTGCGCTCGGTCCACGGCCTCGAACTCCCCGCCGAGCCGGCCGTGCCCGAAGTGGTCGATCGGCGCGTCGAGCGTCAGGCCCGCCTGGGCGGTCGTGGTGGGGTGCAGGAGGGCGACCTCCGCGTCGTAGGTGCCCCACGTCATCATCGAGGTCGTGCGGGCGACGGCCGCCGCGAAATCCGGGTAGGTCGCCCAGTACGGCTGCCGCCAGTCGGTGGACGGCGGGGCCCACTCGAACCAGCCGCCGGCGGTGCCGAAGTAGCTCGCGTGCGGGTTGTACAGCGTCGCCCCGGAGCGCAGCATCGGCAGCAGCCAGTCGTAGGTGTCCTCCAGCGTGCCGCCCCAGCCGCTGGAGTGGAACGACTCCATCCACACCCGCGGGTGGCCGTACAGGTGCGCCATCGAGGAGTGGACCTTCGCGTCGCCCTGGTGGTCGCTGCCCGCCGCGCTGTACCACCGGTGGGTCCGGAAGTAGTCGGTGTACATCTGCGTGGACTGGGTGGGCACGCCCGCGCGGGCGGGGTTCGTCTGGTCCGCGCCCAGCAGCATGCCGCGCTCGTCGTGCCAGCGCCCGAGCGGCCGGAACAGCGCGCGCTCGGTGAGTTCCGTCCGCACGGCGTAGTAGTCCGCGCGCACCTCCGCCTCCGCCTCACCGCCCACGACGAAGAGGGCCGGCAGCACGTCGAGCAGGTCGTAGCCCTTGCGGGCCTCGAACTCCGCCGCGAACGAGGGCGTCCAGGTGTTGGTGTTCGGCAGCTCGTCCTGGAAGCTGCCGGCGATGACGGAACCGAGGTGCTGGGGCAGGCGGCGGTCGAACTCGCCGTGCACCCGGTCCAGCAGCAGCGCGACGGCGTGCTCGTCGAGGTAGTCGAACGCCGTGGCGACCGTCGTCGCCACCCGCAGCGACGTCCCGTCGGGGGCCTCGACGCGCCCGCCGCCGTCCACGGCGACGCGGCGGCCGTCGAGGGTGTGGGCGGTGAGCACCTGCGCGCCCGCGGGAACCGCCAGCGAGCCGCCCTGCACGGGCAGGACGTCGCAGCGCAGGGCCCGGCCCGCGGCCTCCGGGTGCTCCCGCGTCACGAGGCCCTGGACGTTGGCGCCCGAGAAGCCGATCTGGTCGTAGAACCACATCCGCACACCGAGCTCGGCCGCCACGTCGCACGCGGTGGAGAACCGGTCCCACCAGGCGTCGCTGAACCAGGCCGGGTCGTCGGCGACGGCCTCCTCCAGCGGCCCGGCCGGCGCGAGGTTGATGACGACCAGGTTGTAGACGCCTCCCTCCGCGAACCGCTCCATCTGCCAGCGCAACCGCTCGGGCGTGACCGGGGCGCCGCTCCACCACCACAGCGGCGTGGGGCTGAAGTCCCGCGGCGGGTGGTCGAAGAGGTCGCTCAGCGTCTGGGGGAGCATCGGTTCCTCGAGGGGTCGAGTGCCGGGCGCGCGGCACACGTCGGGCGAGCGGGGACGCCGGCCGGCGGACCGCCGCGCGCACCTGCGCACGTCGGGCGGCCGCCTCGACCGGGGGCCCAGCGAACCATCCCTTGGAACGTTTTACAAGGAGCCGGCGACGGCTGCGTCCACCGCCGCCCGGGCCTCAGCCGCTCGCGACGACCGCCCCGTCGGTGACCGTGACCGGGTAGGGGGCCAGCGGCTCCGTGGCCGGGCCCTTGAGCACGGCGCCCGTGAGCGCGTCGAACCGGGAGCCGTGGCACGGGCAGTTCAGCTCGGCGTCGTCGACCGCCACCGCGCACCCGGCGTGCGGGCAGCGGGCGTTGAAGGCGACCGCGGTACCGGCCGTCGGCTGGGCCACGACGACGCCCGTGCCGTCGGCGGCCTCGACCTTCACGGCCGAGCCGACGGGGACGTCCGACAGCTGGGTGAGCGCGTCGGCCGAGCCCCCGGCCGCGCTGCTCGAGGCGCTGCCCGACCCCGTGCTGCTGCTCGACGACGACGCGCCGGGCGCCGGGTCGTCGGCCCCGCACGCCGCCAGGGTCAGCCCACCCCCCACGACGACGGCTCCGCGCGCCGCCAGCGTCCGCCTCGTGATGCCAGCTGCAGGGTCCACGGTCGTCTCCTCCGTCGGTCCGGCGCGACGTCTGGTGACGCGCCTGCTGACCCTCCAACGCGGCAGGGCGGCGCGAGGTTCACCCGGCTCCGGTCCGCTCCGACGCGCACGCGGACGCACGGGCGGGGCCCGGCGTCCGCGCGCGCTGCGCTCAGCGGGAGCGGCGCTGCCCCGTCACGCTGTCCGCGACCGCGTCGGCGGCGCTGCGGCCCGCGGACTTCGCCTTCTTGTCGACGCGCTTCTCCTTCAGGGACTTGCCGACCTTCTTGCTGTTCGTCGTGCGAGGGGACTTGTCCACGGTGAACTCCTTCTCGTCCCGGTCTCCCGGGTGGGGTGCGCTCAGCAGGATGCGCCTGGGGGCGCGGATCGCCGCGGGACGTCGGCTGCGGCCGGAGCCCTCCTCGCGGGGGCCGAGCGGGCGACGGGGTTCGGCGAGCCCCGTGCGGTGCGGCGACAGTACGCGCCCCGCGGCCCGAGCGGCAGGCCCCGTCGCCGTCGTCTTCCCGTCCGTGTCCGTGGCGGTCCCTAGGCTGCCGGTGCCCGGGTCGACGGGGCCCGAGCAGGAGGAGGTCGCGCGTGAGGACGCTCGTCACCGAGGTGGCGCTGGCCGTGCTGGCGGCGCTCGTGGGCGCGGCCCTCGCCCTCGAGCGCACCGAGCTGTGGAACCCCGCCCCGCGGGTCACCGTCGCCCTCGTCGTCCTCACCGCGGTGCTGGCCGCCGGCTCGACCACGTCCGCTGCGCTGCAGCGCTTCCGGGCCGGGCGCCGCGGCGCCCGGCGTGAGCTGCTCGACGACGTGCTCGCGGGCGCGCTGTGGGCCGTGGCCGACACCACCGGCCTGGACCCCCGCGACCTGTCCGTCGCCGCCTACGGCCTCGACACCGCTGCGTGGCGCGCGCCCCGGCTCGCCCGCCGGCACCGCGTGCGCGCCGCCCGCCGCCCCGGGGCCAGCGGCATCGCGTGGGCCCCCGGCAAGGGCGTCGTCGGCGAGTGCGTCGCGACGGGCGCCGTCGTCGCCCGCGACGTCCGGGCCACCTGGGCCGCGCTGGGCCCGCTGGACCGGGCCGCCTTCGACGCGCTGCCCGCCACCACCCGCTCGGGTCTCACCTTCGCGGAGTTCAGCGCCGTGCGCGACAGCGTCGACGTGGTCGTCGCGGTCCCGGTGGTCGACGACACCGGACCCACGTCCCGCGTCACCGGGTGCCTCGCCCTGGACGGGCCGGCCGGCTCGCTCGACCTCCTCACGGCCCCCGCCGTCCTCGGGCTGCTCGAGGCCACCACGCGCGTGCTCCGCGCGCTCGACGGCGCCGCGCCGCGGGGCACCGCGCGCGCCGCCGCCGCACCGTCCCCGCTGACCGCCTCCTGGCGCCGCCTGGGCCTCCCGGCGGACCGCATCGACCGCCTCGGCGGTGGCCGCTGACGCCCCGCGCCCCCCGCGGCGCGCGGAGCCCCGGACGCGTCCCCGCCCCGGGCCTGCTCGCGACGGGCACCGACGTCGTGGAT
>NZ_JAAALN010000298.1 GCF_009906795.1 Kineococcus siccus | reverse complement strand
CCTCAGGAGTCGACCCCGTGAAGACCACCCGTCGCGCCCCCCTGCGCCGCCGGATCCGCAACACCGCCCTCGTCGGCGCCACCGTCGCGGGCCTCGTCGTGGTGAACGGCTCGTTCGTGGCGTCCGCCACCTCCAGCGCCGTCACCGCCTACCAGGAGTCGCGCCCCGAGTACCGGGCCACCCACGGGTCCTGGTCGGTCGTCGAGGTCCCCGAGGAGTTCCGCGTCAACGCGATCCACGCGGCGATGCTGTCCACCGGCAAGATGCTCGTCATCGCCGGGTCGGGCAACGACCAGGAGCAGTTCGACGCCGGCACGTTCACGAGCATCCTCTGGGACCCGGCGACGGACACCTACGAGGAGATCCCCACCCCCGAGGACCTGTTCTGCGGCGGGCACGCCTTCCTGCCCAACGGCAACCTGCTCATCGCGGGGGGGACGCGGCGCTACGAGAAGCTGGAGGGCCAGGTCACCCACGCGGCCGGCCCGGTGGTCCTGAAGAACGAGTCGCCCGACTCCGCGGCGGTGACCGTGCCGAAGGGCGCCGAGCTCTCGACCGCGACGGGCCTGCGCTACCGGACCACCGAGGACGCCGTCCTCGCGCCCGCGGTGAAGATGCGCATGGACGGCGAGACCATGGTGCACGCCTCCGAGACCGAGGTCTGGGCCGAGGCCGTGACCGAGGGCCGCGGTTCCGTGCTCCCGCAGCCGACGCAGTTCACCGTGGCCGGCCAGCCGTCGACCGTCTACGGCGTCGCGGACGCCATGACGCTGGACAAGCAGGAGTACCAGGGCCTGGACGCCTCCTACGAGTTCGACGTCCACCAGGAGCGCTACGTCCCCACGGGCCGCCTGCAGGAGGCCCGCTGGTACCCGACGCTGATCTCCGTCGAGGGCGGCAACGTCCTCGCGGTGTCGGGCCTCGACCAGCACGGCGTGGTGCTCGACGGCCAGAACGAGGTGTACGAGCGGTCCGCGCGGCAGTGGTTCGACAAGCCCGGGCTGAACCGGTACTTCCCCACCTACCCGGCGCTGTTCCGGCTGGCGGACGACCGGCTGTTCTACAGCGGGTCGAACGCGGGCTACGGGTCGGCCACGGCCGGCCGCCAGCCCGGCGTCTGGGACCTGCACGACAACTCCTTCCAGCCCGTCGGGGGGCTGCGCGACCCGGAGATGAACGAGACCAGCACGTCGGTCCTGCTGCCGCCGGCGCAGGAGCAGCAGGTGCTCATCGCGGGGGGAGGCGGCGTCGGTGACTCGATGGAGTCCACGGCGCGCACGGACGTCGTCGACCTGAGCCGGCCGCAGCCCGTCTACACCCCGGGCCCGGACCTGCCCTCGCCCACGCGCTACCTCAGCGCCGCGGTGCTGCCCGACGACACCGTCCTCACCACGGGCGGCTCGGCGAAGTACCGGGGCATGGACGACAGCGACCTGCACCTGGCGCAGATCTACCACCCGGACACCCGGACGTTCACCGCGGCCGCGGCCCCGCACGTCGGCCGGGACTACCACTCCGAGGCGCTCCTGCTGCCCGACGGCCGGGTGCTCACCCTCGGGTCCGACCCGCTGTACTCCGACGCCGGCAACTCGGTGCCGGGCACGTTCGAGCAGCGGCTGGAGATCTACACCCCGCCGTACCTGCACCAGGGCGGCGAGCGCCCCGTGATCGACAGCGTCCCCGACGCACCGGTGCAGCGGGGCACGACGTTCCACGTCGGTTCCTCCGACGCCGTCACGACGGCCCGGCTGGTGCGCCCCAGCGCCGTCACGCACGTCACCGACACCGAGCAGCGGTCCGTCGCCCTCGACGTCACCCCGTCGGCCGGCGGCTACGACCTCACGCTCGCACCGGAGGAGGGCCTCACGCCGTCCGGCTGGTACATGCTGTTCCTCCTCGACGCGCGCGGCGTGCCGTCGGTGGCGCGCTGGGTCCAGGTGGCCTGACGTGGGGTTCCGCCACCGCGCGCGCGTCCTCGCCGGGGCGGCCCTCGCCGCCGTCCTGCTCACCGCGTGCAGCGGCTCCGACGCCCCGCGACCCGCGCCGGCGCGGGAGGACCCGCTGTCCGGCGCCCGGTTCCACGTCGACCCGGCGGGCCACGCGGTGCAGCAGGTCGAGCGGTGGCGGGCCGAGGGCCGGACGCAGGAGGCCGCGGCGCTGCAACCCCTCGCCGCGCGGCCCACGGCCGTGTGGTTCGCGGGGCAGCACCCGGACCCGGCGGCCGCGGCGGCCGCCCTCGTGCGCGCCGCGGCCGCCGAGGGTTCCGTGCCCGTCCTCGTGCTCTACAACCTGCCGGGCCGCGACTGCGGCCAGTTCTCGGCGGGCGGTGCGGCGAGCCCGGAGGCCTACCGCGCGTGGGTGGGCGGGATCGCCGCGGGCATCGGCGACGCGCGCGCCGTCGTCGTCCTGGAGCCCGACGCGGTGCCGCACCTCCTCGAGGGGTGCGAGCAGGCGCCGGTGGACGCGCCGACCCGCGTGCAGCTGCTGAACGCCGCGGTCGACACGCTCGCCCGGGGGGCCCGCACCAGCACCTACCTCGACGCGGGGAACTCCTCCTGGGTGGGCGACCGCGCCGAGCTCGCGCGGCAGCTCGAGGCGGCCGGGGTGGGGCGCGCGGCGGGGTTCGCGCTCAACGTGGCGAACTTCGAGACGACCGCCACCAGCACCGCCTACGGCCGCGCGCTGTCGGACCGGCTCGGCGGCGCCCACTTCGTCGTCGACACCAGCCGCAACGGCAACGGCCCGGGGGACACGTGGTGCAACCCGCCCGGTCGCGCGCTGGGCGACCCGCCGACCACCGAGACGGGCGACGCCCGCGTCGACGCGCACCTGTGGGTGAAGCAGCCCGGCGACTCCGACGGCGAGTGCGGCCGGGGGCAGCCGCCGGCCGGGGCGTGGTGGCCCGAGCAGGCGCTCGCCCTCGCCGCGGCGACGCCCCGGATCAGCCCCCGGCCCGCTGGCTGAGCCCGATGGCGTAGTCCGGCCACCAGGTGCCCGCGGCGGGTTCCCCGCGACCGCAGTCGCCGTCGGACTCGCCGACGCGCTTGACCCAGAGGTAGGCGTCCGCGGCGGCCCGGCCGGTGGAGCTCGTGGGCACGGGGCCGAGCGCGCGGCCCGCGGGGTTGCACCACGTGTCCCCGGGGCCGCGGCCGTTGCGGCTGGTGTCCACGACGTAGTGGCTGCCGGGCAGCCGTGCGACGAGCTGGTCGCCGTACGCGGCCTCCGCGTCCGTCCAGCCGAAGTTCGAGACGTTGAGGGAGAACCCGCGGGCCTGCGCGACCCCGGCGTCGCGCAGCCGCTGGGCCATCGCGTCCGCGGGGACCCACCGCGAGGTGCCCGCGTCGAGGTAGACGACCGCGCCTGGGGCGCCCGCGAGGACCCCGACGGCGTCGCGCAGCGCCGCGGTGCGCGCCCGCCGGTCGGCGTCGCCCGGCAGGCAGTCCAGCTGCGGCAGCGCGTCCGGCTCGAGGACGACCACCGCGCGCCCGGTGCCCAGGCCCGCGCGCACCTGCCGGACCCACGCGGCGTAGGCCGCGGTGTCGGGCAGTCCGCCGCGGGAGTAGCTGCCGCAGTCGCGGTGCGGGATCGCGTACAGCACGAGGACCGGCACGGTGCCCGCGCTGCGGCCGGCCGCCACGACCGCCGCGACCCGGCCCGCCACGGCGGACGTCGGGGTCCAGTCCCCGATCCACTCCGCGCCCGGCTGCTCGGCGATGCGGAGCAGGGCCGCCCGCGCGGCCGGGTCCGCCGCCCGCCGGTCGGCCTCGCGCCGCGCGTTGGACGCGGGGTCCACCCAGAACCGGGCGCCCGCCAGCGGGTTCGCCGGCGCCGGCGCGGGCGCAGGGGCGGGACGAGGGGCGG
>NZ_JAAALN010000297.1 GCF_009906795.1 Kineococcus siccus | reverse complement strand
GTCCGGACGGTCAACGTCGGGGGTCCCTAACCTCTTCCCATGCCGTCCCGGACGCCCCCCGCCCCCACCGACGCCGCGACCGCGGCCCGGTCCACCCGGGACCGCCTCCTCGACGCCGTCGAGCGGCTCCTGGTCGAGGCCGGCCCGCGCGCCGCCACGCTGGACGCCGTCGCCGCCGCGGCGGGCGTGTCGAAGGGCGGTCTGCTGTACCACTTCGCCACCAAGGACGCCCTCGTGGAGGGCCTGCTCGACCGGCTGCGCGCGCTCGCGGCCGAGGACCTCGCCCGGATGCGCTCCGCGCCCGAGGGGGCCGCGCGCTACTACGTCCGCACGTCGGTCGTCGCGCCCGGCGACCCGCTGCAGCGGGCCACGATCGCGGCCCTGCGCCTCGTCCAGGACGCCGACCGCCGCGCCGTCGAGGCGTTCACGGAGGTCTCGGAGGGCTGGCGCGTGGCGATCGAGGAGGAGCTGGGCGACCGGGCCCTGTCCCGCGTCGTGCAGCTCGTCGGCGACGGGTTGTGGATGAGCGCCTCGATGGGCGTCGTGCCGGAGGACCTCGAGGAGGTGCTGGCGGCGCTGCCCGGCGTGCCGGACGAGGGCTGAACCGCCCCCGCCGGGTGAGGCGACCCGTTCGGACGATCACCTCGCGGGTCCCGCGCGCCGACACCACGTGTGCCGACACTCCCGCCGACGCCCTCCGCGACGGCACCGGCACGCACGAGAGGGCAGGTGGCGCAGGTGCAGGCTCCGAGCCCCGCGGTGGAGGCCGCGGTGGACCCCGCGGCGAGTGCCGCCGCGGCGCCTGCCGACGTCTGGGCGGCCTTCCCCGACCCGGCGTGGACCGCCGACGGCGACGGCCGCGTCCTCGCGTGGAACCCGGCGGCGGAGCGGACCTTCGGCTGGCCGGCCGGTGAGGCGCTCGGCCGCCGCCTGGAGGAGCTCGTGGGGCCGCTCGGGGCGGGCCCGGTCCGGCTGCGCCGACGCGACGGCGGCGCGGTCCACGGCGACGTGACGCTCTGGCGCGCGAGCGGGCCCGGCGGTGCGCCGCTGCACCTCGGCCTCCTGCGCCCGGCGCTGCAGCGCGGACTCCTCGAGGGCCACGCCGACCTGACCGGCGACTCCGTCGTCACCATCGACACGTCCGCCGTCGTCTCGTCGGTGAACGCGGGCGCCGAGCGGCTGTGGGGCGTGCGGGCCGCCGACGTCGAGGGCCGGCCCCTGGCGCTCATGCACGGGGCTGACCCCGAGCGCCTCGCGCAGCACCTGGGCACGATGTTCGCGGCCTTCCGCGCGGGCCTGCCCTGGCGCGACGTCGAGGTCGACACGACCACGCTCGCGGGCCGGCCGGTGCGCGTCGTCGCCGCGGCCACCCCGCTGCTCGACGCCGACGGGGCCGTCGCGGGCGCCGTGCTCGTCTCGCGCGACCTCACGCCCGTGCGCGAGCTCGAGGACTCGCTGCGCGTCGCGACCCGGGCCCTGCGCGCCCGCGCCGCACAGGGCGTCCAGACCACGCAGCGCGACGGGCTGACGGGCGTCGCCACGCGCAGCCTCCTGCAGGAGCGGCTCGCGCTGGCGCTGGCGGCGGCCGCGTCGTCGGGGGAGCCGCTGTGCGTGCTCGCCGCGGACCTCGACGGCTTCGGCGCGGTCAACGACTCCTACGGCCACCCCACCGGGGACGCCCTGCTCATCGCCTTCGCCGAGCACCTGCGCTCCCAGCTGCCGCTGTCGGCCACCGCGGGCCGCCTGGGCGCCGACGAGTTCGCCGTCGTCCTGCCCGGCCTCACGGCGGCCGAGGCCGAGGGGGTCCTCGCCCGCGTCGCGGACTGGGTGCCGCCCGCGCCGCTGCCGAGGCGCGGGCGGCGCGAGGACGACCAGGTCGTCGGGGTGAGCGCCGCCGTCGTGCTCGCGGGGGTGGAGGAGTGCCGGGCGTCCTTCGACACGGGTGTGCGGGCCGTGCTCGGCCGCGTCGAGGACGCGGTGCGCGCGGCCACGGCGGAGCGCCGCCGCACCGCCCGGGGGTGACGCCCCCGCGTCACGCCGTGGGGACGCGGGCCTCGTCGGCGGCCACGAGCTCGGCGTAGCGCCCGCCCCGGGCGCTCAGCTCGGCGTGTGTCCCGCGCTCGACGACCCGGCCGGCGTCCACGACGACGATCTGGTCGGCGCCGCGCACGGTCGAGAGCCGGTGCGCGATGGTGATCGTGGTGCGCCCCGCGGACAGCTGCGCGAGGGCGCCCGACATGGCGCGCTCGGTGCGGGTGTCCAGCGCGCTCGTGGCCTCGTCGAGCAGCAGGACGGGCGGGTCGCGCAGCACCGTGCGGGCCAGCGCGAGGCGCTGCTTCTCCCCGCCGGAGAACCGGTAGCCCCGCTCGCCGACGACGGTGTCGTAGCCGTCGGGCAGCGAGGCGATGAGGTCGTGGACCTGCGCGGTGCGTGCCGCGCGCTCGAGGTCGGCGTCCGTGGCGTCGGGCCGCGCGAACCGGAGGTTGTCCGCGACGCTGGCGTGCAGCAGGAAGGTCTCCTGCGTCACGACGCCGACCGCGTCCGACAGCGACCGCGCGGTGACGTCGCGGACGTCGGTGCCGTCGATGCGCACCGAGCCGCCGTCGGCGTCGTAGAGCCGCGCGAGCAGGTAGCCCAGCGTCGTCTTGCCCGACCCGGTGGCGCCGACCACCGCGAGGGACGTGCCCGCGGGGACGTCGAGGTCGACGTGCTGGAGCGTCGGGACGGCGGCGCCGGGGTAGGCGAAGGACACGTCGCGGAACTGCACGTGGCCGCGCACGGGCGGCAGCTCGACGGCCGCGGGCGACTCGACGACCTCGGGCGGGGTGTCGAGGTACTCGAAGACGCGGGTGAACAGCGCCATCGACGCGTGCAGGCGCACGACGATGCGCAGCAGGCTGCCGAGCGGCCGGAACAGCTGACCCTGCAGGCTGACCAGGGCGACGAGGGTGCCGATGCTGAGGTCGGTGCCCGTGCCGCGCAGCTGCCCGCCGAGCAGGTAGGTCAGGGCCGGGATCGCGGCCATGGTGAGCGTGATGACCGACCACTGCCAGCGCCCGGCCATCTCCGAGCTGACCTCGAGCGCCGAGACGTCCTCGGACTGCCGGGCGAAGCGCCGCACGACCTCGGGCGAGCGTCCCGTCGTGCGGGTCAGCAGGATGCCGGAGATCGACAGCGTCTCCTCGACGGTCGCGGACATCTCGGCCATCTGCCGCTGCCGCTGGGCCGTGATGCGGCGGCGCAGGCGGCCCACCCGGCGGTTCAGCCACAGCGACACCGGCATGATCGCGAAGGACAGCAGCGCGAGGCGCCAGTCCAGCGCCAGCATGGCGATGGCGGTCACGACGACCGTCGTGAGGTTCTGCACGAAGTCGGTGGCCGTGCTCGTCACGACGGTCTGCATGCCGCCGATGTCGTTGGCGATGCGGGACTGCACCTCGCCCGTGCGGGTGCGCGCGAAGAAGCCCAGGGACATCCGCTGCAGGTGGGAGTACAGGCGCACGCGCAGCTCGTGCATGACGGCCTGACCGATGCGGTTGGTCAGCAGCCCCTGCACGACGTCGAGGACCGTGCCGACGGCCGCGATGGCGACCAGGCCGCCCGCGAGCGCCGCGAGCAGCCGCAGGTCCCCGCGCGGGAGGGCGACGTCGACGATCTCGCGCAGCAAGAAGGGGCTCGCGACGCCGGCGACGGCGCCGACCGCGATGAGCCCGCCGACGGCCGACAGCGGGCCGACGTGGGGGCGGAACAGCTGCGCGACGCGGCGCAGCTCGGCCGCCCCGGGGCGGGCGCCGGTCTCCAGGACGGGCTTGGTCGTCGGGCGGAACGGGTCCCGAGCGGGGTCACCGCGCACAGGCGGACCTCCAGTAGTCGATGTGGTGTCCTCACAGTGAGGTTACCTCAGCATCCGCTAGCCTGACGCCGTGACCGCTCCCCCCCACCCGGCCGC
>NZ_JAAALN010000296.1 GCF_009906795.1 Kineococcus siccus | reverse complement strand
GCCGGGAACCACCTGCGGCGCAGCGCTTGCCGCGTCCCCGCGGCCCTCGGTGGGCCGGCCCCGCGGGGCCGGCCCACCCGTGGTCCTCAGGCGCGGAGCATCCGCCCGGCGATCGCGAGCGCCACGCGGCGGGGGACGAACCGCGCGGCGGAGGCCGTCAGGAGGTTCGCCGCCCCCGACACCGTGCTCGCCGGGGTGCTGCGCCGCTCCAGCGCCCGCAGCGCGGCCGCGACCACCTGTTCGGCCGTCTGGAACCGCCCCCCGCCCGAGGCGGCCGGTCCGGCGACGTCGAAGAACTCCGTGCTGGTGGGGCCCGGCGCGAGGCTCAGGACCTTCACGCCCGACCCGCGCAGCTCGAAGGCGAGCGCCTCGGTGAAGTGCAGGACGAACGCCTTCGTCGCTCCGTACACGGCCATGCCGGGAGTCGGCTGGTAGGCCGCGATGCTCGCGAGGTTCACGACGGCGCCGCGGCCCGCGTCGACCATCGGCGGGACGAACGCCCGGGTGAGGTCGACGAGGGAGGAAACGTTGAGGGTGATCTCCTCCTCGACGCGTTCCGGCTCGGAACGCAGGAAGGGCACGTGCGTGCCGAAGCCCGCGTTGTTCACGAGCAGGTGCACGCTGATCCCGGCCGCGTCGAGCCGGGCCCGCAGGGCGCGGCCGGCGTCGGGCCGGGCCAGGTCGAAGGGCACGACCGTCACGGTCACGCCGTGCTCGGAGCGCAGGGTGGCGGCCAGTTCCTCGAGGCGGTCGGCGCGTCGGGCGACGAGGACGAGGTCGGCGCCGCGGGCGGCGAAGCGGCGGGCGAACTCGGCGCCCAGACCCGAACTCGCCCCGGTGACGAGGGCGGTGGCGGAGCGGATGTCGAACGGCATGGTGGTCCTCCTTCGGCGGAGGTCCGAACAGTAGGCCAGCCCACACGGGGCCCGCCCCGGCGGCGGAGGGCGCCGGAGACGACGAAGCCGCCCTCGGTGGGGCGGCTCGGTCGCGCTGGGTCTGACGGTCCTGAGAGTGCGCCCGAAGGGATTCGAACCCCTAACCTTCTGATCCGTAGTCAGATGCTCTATCCGTTGAGCTACGGGCGCAGGCACCACGCTGGGCGTGACGACCGGGATCGAGTGTAGCTGGCTCTCCGGCTCATCACCAATCGGTTGCGGCAGTAGCCCCCAGCGGCCCCCGTCGGCCCTGCGCGCCATGGCCCCGGACGCAGCCCCCGGACGCGCGCAGAGCCCCGTCCGGTGTGCGTGGACGGGGCTCTGCGGCCCTGCGGAGGTGGCGGGATTTGAACCCGCGAGGGGGTTTGAGCCCCCAACCCGCTTAGCAGGCGGGCGCCATAGGCCACTAGGCGACACCTCCGCGGGAAAGGCTAGCAGCCGGTCACGGCGGATCGCGGTGCTCGGTTCCGCGGTCCACCGGCGGCCGTCTGCGAGCATCGGCGGGATGACCGCTCCCGCTGCCCCTCCCCCCTCCGAGGCCCAGGAGCCCCCGCGCCGGCCCGGCCGGCGCACGGTCGTGGTGGCGGGCTCGGTGGCCGCGGCCGCCGTCGTCGCGGGCGGTGCGGTCGCGCTCACCCGCGGTGGTCGCGACGACGCGGGCGAGGCCCGGAACGCGGCCGACGCCCTCGCGGCGGCCTGGTCCGCGGGGAGGTGGGCGGACGCGCCCCTGGCCGGGGCGCCCGCAGACCCCGCTGCCGAGTACGCCCGGCTGGCCGGGGGTCTCGCGAGCCCGCCGCCCCGGGTCGGCGTCGTCTCCGCCGACACGGCGCGCGCCGGCGACGGCACCGCGTCGGCGGAGCTCGAGGTGACCTTCGACCTGGCCGGTCACGGCGCGCAGGCCGGCAGCACCTTCGCCTACCGGACGACCGCGGCCCTGCGCCGCGAGGGCGAGGGGGACGCGGCGGCCTGGCGGGCCGTCTGGGCCCCCGCCCTGGTGCACCCCGCCCTCGCGCAGGGCGCGACGCTCGTGCTGGAGCGCACGCAGCCCCCGCGGGCGGACGTCCTGGGCCGCGACGGGCTGCCCGTCGTGACCGAGACCGACGTGGTGGACGTCGGCGTGCAGCCCTCGCGCACGCCCGACGCGGCGGCGACGTCCGCGGCCCTGGCGGGTCTGCTCGGCGTGGACGCGGCGGGGCTGACCGGGCGCGTGCAGCAGGCGTCCCCGGACGCCTTCGTCGAGGTGATCACGCTGCGCCGCACCGACTACGACGCGCAACGCGATGCGCTGCAGGCCGTCCCGGGCGCCGTGTTCCGCACCTCCACGCTGCCCCTGGCGCCCACCCGGGCCTTCGCGCGGGCCCTGCTGGGCGGCGTCGGGCAGGTGACGGCGGAGGTCGTCGAGGCGTCCGGGGGTCGTTACGCCGCGGGCGACCTGGCGGGGCTCTCCGGCCTGCAGGCCCGCTACGACGAGCGGCTCGCGGGGCGGGTCGGCGTCGTGGTGCGGGCCGCGGGCGGCACGACCGCGCTGTCCCAGGAGCTCGCCACGGTGCCGGCCGTCCCGGGCGAGACGGTGCGGGTCAGCCTGGAGAACGCCGTGCAGCAGGCGGCCGACGAGGCCCTCGCCGGGGTCGCGTCGCCATCCGCGCTCGTCGCCGTGGACACCGCGACGGGTGAGGTGCTCGCCGTCGCCAACGGGCCGGCCACGGGGGGCGACCGCGCGCTGACGGGGCGCTTCCCGCCCGGGTCCACCTTCAAGGTGGTGACCACGCTGGCGCTGCTGGGCGGGGGCTTCGACCCGGGGTCGACCGTGGCCTGCACCCCGACGTACACCGTGGACGGGCGGTCCTTCCGCAACTTCGAGGGGGAGGCCTTCGGCGACGTCCCCTTCCGGCAGGACTTCGCCCTGTCCTGCAACACGGCCTTCGCGAGCCTCAGCCCGCGCCTGGGCGACGACGAGCTGCGCACCGCGGCCGCCCAGCTGGGGCTGGGGGTCCCGTGGGCCGCCGGCGTCGACGCGTTCGCGGGCGACGTGCCCGTCACCGAGTCGGACGTGGACCGCGCCGCCGCGAGCTTCGGGCAGGGCCGCACCCTCGTCAGCCCGCTGGGCATGGCCGTCGTGGCCGCCTCCGTCGCGGCCGGGGCCCTGCGCCGCCCGGCCGTCGTGCTGGACCCCGCGCCGGCCCCGGCGGCCGGACCCGGGGTGGAGGCCGCGCGCCCCGAGGACCTCGCCACGGTCGCGGGGCTCATGCGCGAGGTCGTCACGGCCGGGACGGCGACCGTGCTGGCGGACACCCCGGGCGCGCCCGTGCACGCCAAGACCGGCACGGCCGAGCACGGCACGGGCGACCCGCTGCCCACGCACGCCTGGGTGATCGGCTGGCAGGGCACGACGGCCTTCGCGGTGTTCGTCACCGACGGGGCCAGCGGCGGGACCGTGGCCGCCCCCGTCGCGCGCGACTTCCTCGCGCGCACCGCCGCCGCGACCGGCTGACGCGGGCCCCTCCGGCCGCCGCTGCGCCGCCCGGCGGAGGGCGTCGAGGGCCCTGCGGACGCCCCGCTCGACACCCTGTCGGGAGCAGGTGCCGGAAACTTCCGGAAAAGGCCGGACCACACGGCGCGAGGAATTGCCAGGGAGGCGGTTCAGGGGTGAGGATGCAGGAGTACGCCCTGTGGGCTACATGCGGGCCCGGCTCATCCCCCCCGAGCCGGACCGTCGACGGCCCCCGCTCCCCCCCAGCGGGGGCCGTCTCCACATCTCCCGTGAGCACCCCGGTGACGTCCTCCCCGCCCGGCGCCGCCGGGTCCACAGCGCCGCCCACGACCGCTGCGTCCACAGCCGCTCCCGGCTGAGGCGGGACGGTCCGACCCCCGGCACGACAGTGAGCCTCCGCCACCTCAGGAGGACACCGTGCCGACCGTCCGATCCCCCCGCTCCCGCGGTCCCGCCCGCCCCGACGCGCCCCCGGGCGCCGGGGCGGGCGGGACCGCGGGAGCGGGGGGATCGGACGGTCGGCACGGTGT
>NZ_JAAALN010000295.1 GCF_009906795.1 Kineococcus siccus | reverse complement strand
CTCCGGGGACGGGGACGGGGGCGGGATCGGCCACGGGCCGCCGGACCAGGACATGATGACGCAAGGGGACACCCCGGTGACGTGGCGTGCCCAGCGCCGAGGCGCGCGGGCCGGTCGGCGCGGTGCCGCGACGGGCCCGGGGCGCTCGCGGTCAGGACGGCGGACGTCCGATGACTGAGGCACCGATCAGCGTGCTCACGCCCCGGAGAGCGCCGTCCTGCGACCGCACATCGGACCTATGAATCGATTTACACCCGCGGATATCCTTGACACCCTTCTCGCGGCCGTCCTAGGTTCAGCACAGCCGAGGCACCGACGGCTCGGTGGTTCCGCGAAGGAGCGGGAGGCACGCCACCGCCGTCGCTCCGCGCGGCTCGTCCGGTCCGCCGAGTCGTCACCACGCCGTGACACCCCGGGGCAGGGCGCCCACCGACGTGCGCGAGGAAGGTCCCGATGCTCCTGCATCCCCACGGCGCACCGCCGACGACGGCCCGGGCCGGGCGCCGGGGCGGCACGACCGAGAAGGGTCTGCCGGCGCTGCGGCGGTCGTTGCGCCGCCACTGGCAGCTGTACCTGCTCGTCGTCCCGCCGCTGCTGTACTTCGTGGTCTTCAAGTACGTGCCGATGGTCAACGCGGTGATCGCCTTCAAGGACTACAGCGTCGTGTTCGGCGTCTGGGGCAGCGACTGGGTGGGGCTGGACAACTTCCGCAGGTTCCTCTCGAACCCCGTGTTCTGGACCCTCGTGAAGAACACGTTCGTCCTGTCGGGGTACTACCTCATCGCCTCGTTCCCCATCCCGATCATCCTGGCGCTGGCGCTGAACGAGGTCCGGGGGCGGCTGTTCCAGCGCACGGTGCAGCTGGTCACGTACGCGCCCTACTTCATCTCCACGGTGGTCGTCGTCTCGATGACGATCCTCCTGCTCTCGCCGCGCATCGGCCTGGCCAGCGAGGCGTTCGGGTTCTTCGGGGTGTCGTCCGTCGACTTCCTCGGCAACCCCGACTACTTCCGGCACATCTACGTGTGGAGCGACATCTGGCAGACGGCCGGCTACTCGGCCGTCATCTACCTGGCCGCCCTCGCCGGCATCGACCCCGGCCTGCACGAGGCGGCGCGCGTGGACGGCGCGACGCGCCTGCAGAAGATCATCCACGTGGACATCCCGGGCATCATGCCGACCGCCGTCATCATCCTCGTGCTGGGCGTCGGCAACATCATGGCGATCGGCTTCGAGAAGGCCTACCTGCTGCAGAACCCGCTGAACCTCTCGCAGTCGGAGATCATCGCCACCTACGTCTACAAGACGGGCCTGCTGAACGCCGACTTCAGCCTCGCGACGGCGGTCGGCCTGTTCAACGCGGTCATCAACCTCGTCCTCCTGCTGACGGTCAACGCCGTCGCCAAGCGCGTGACGGGGAACGGGCTGTGGTGACCACGACGACCGCCCGGCAGGAGCCGGCGGCCCCCGCGGTCACGCGCCGGCCCAAGCGCGTCAAGGACCCGTTCGTCGACCGCGTCTTCATGGTCGTCGTCTACGTCCTGCTCGTCACCTTCTCGCTCATCGTGCTGGTGCCGCTGCTGAACATCGTCGCCAGCAGCTTCTCCAGCCCGGGAGCCGTCTCGGGCGGCCGGGTCACCCTGTGGCCGGTCGAACCCTCGCTGCGGGGGTACGAGATCACGCTGTCGGACCCGCAGATCCTCCGCGGCTTCGCCAACTCCCTCTTCTACACCGGGGTCGGCACGCTCATCAGCGTCGTCCTCACCCTCGCCATCGCCTACCCGCTGTCCCGCAGGACGTTCGTCGGTCGGCGGACGCTGACCCTGGCGGTCGTCTTCACCATGCTCTTCACGGGCGGCCTCATCCCCACCTACCTGGTGGTCCAGAGCCTCGGGATGCTCGACACGCGGTGGGCGCTGCTGCTGCCGCAGGCGGTCGGCGTCTGGCAGGTCATCATCGCGACCACGTACCTGCGGCAGTCGATCCCCGACGAGCTGTACGAGGCGGCGATGATCGACGGGGCCAGCGACCTGCGCATCCTGTGGTCGGTCGTCCTGCCGCTGGCGAAGCCGCTCATCGCCGTCGTGGCACTCATGTACGCGATCATCCAGTGGAACTCCTACTTCGACGCCCTGCTGTACCTGCGCAGCGACGACCTGTACCCCCTCCAGCTGGTCCTGCGGAACATCCTCATCCTCAACACCGGGGCCGGTTCCAGCGGCGACGTCGCGTCGCAGCTGGAGCGCCAGCAGCTCGCCGACCTCCTCAAGTACTCGCTCGTCGTGGTCTCGACGGTGCCCGTGCTGCTCATCTACCCGCTCGTCGCCCGCTACTTCACCAAGGGCCTCCTGATCGGTGCCGTCAAGGGCTGATCGCCACCTCCCGACCACCCGAAGGAAACGATGATGTCTCCACGAGCCAGGACGTCCGTCCTCGCGATCGCCGCCCTGTCCGCCACCGCTCTCGTCCTGTCCGGGTGCACGTCCGGCAACGACGCCGGCGAGGACGACGGGAAGCTGACGATGTTCTCGCCGCAGGGTCCCGGTCAGGACCTCAACACCAACAGCTACACGCTCGAGGTCGAGAAGCAGTTCGGCGTCGACCTCGAGTTCCAGACCACCTCGCTGGACCCGGCGGGGGCCGCGGAGAAGCGGCAGATCTCGCTGGCCAGCGGGGACTACCCCGACGCCTACGCGCTCATCCCGTGGGTCGAGAGCTTCAGCCAGGCGGAGCTGCTGCGCCTGTCCAAGCAGGGCGTGGTGGTGCCGCTCAACGACCTCATCGAGCAGCACGCCCCGAACATCAAGGCCGCGTTCGAGTCGACGCCGGAGCTGAAGACCCTGGCGACCGCGCCCGACGGCAACGTCTACGGCCTGCCGCAGTGGAACGACTGCTACCACTGCTCCTACGGGGCCAAGCTGTGGATGAACTCCGCGTGGCTGGACAAGCTGGGCCTGCAGCAGCCGACGACCCCGGAGGAGATGAGGGCCGTCCTGACGGCCTTCAAGACCCAGGACCCGAACGGCAACGGCCAGGCCGACGAGGTGCCGCTGTCGGGCTCGACCATGGACTACCTCCTGCCCTTCTTCATGAACGCGTTCATCTACGACCCGGCCGCCAACAGCGCCTACCCGTCGACCCTCGCGCTCAACGGCGGCAAGGTGCAGCAGCAGGCCGTGCAGGACGGCTGGCGCGCCGGCCTGGAGTACATGTCCTCGCTCTACGCGGACGGCCTCATCGACCAGGGAGCCTTCACGCAGAACACCGACGCGCTCAACGCGCTCGGCGACAACGCGGGCGCGAACATCCTGGGGGCGGCCACGGTCCTGCACCCCGCCATCGCCTTCACCCTGGGCCAGGAGGACGGCCGCGACCGGCAGTACGACGCCGTCCCGCCGCTCACGGGGCCCGGTGGGACGTCCTACGCGTCCTACACCCAGCCCAGCACCCCGGGGGCGACGTTCGTGCTGACGAACAAGGCGAGCGAGGCGGACCGCATCGCGGCCATCAAGATCATGGACAACATGTACCCCGCCGAGAACCACGTGCGGGCCGAGTTCGGCAAGGAGGGCATCGGCTGGAAGAAGCCGGTCGCCGGCGACGTCGCCCTCGACACGAACGAGGAGCCGCTCTACAACACCATTCCCGCACCGTCCGGGGAGAACCCGCCGAACGACGCGTGGGGCTCGATGGCGCAGTACTTCAGCAACGCCGCCTTCCGCGGTGCGCAGGTCCAGCCCACCGACATCTACGAGGCCACGGGGTACGAACGGCGCCTGTTCGACGCGACGAAGCTGTACGACGGCAAGGAGCCGCAGGAGCAGGTCTTCCCCTCGTGGAGCGTCTGGATCGACCCGGCGGAGGCCGGTGAGTTCGCCGAGCTGAAGACCAACATCGAGAACTACGTCTCGCAGAACAGCGCGCAGTTCGTCACCGGCCAGAAGGACCCCTCGGACGACGCCCAGTGGACGGCGTACGTCGAGGGGCTCGAGGCCCTCGGGCTGCCGCGCTACCTGGAGCTGCAGCAGGCGGGCTACGACAAGGTCGAGTGAGCGGGTGGCGGCACCCACCGGGTGCCGCCCCCCCGCTGC
>NZ_JAAALN010000294.1 GCF_009906795.1 Kineococcus siccus | reverse complement strand
CCTCCGGGGGGTCGGTGGGCAGGTCGGTGTGGACGCCGGCGGGGGCGTCGGCGGGCAGGGTCACGAGCAGCAGCCGGTCGGCCGCGGGCCGCAGGGCGGCCAGCACACCGTCGGGCGCGGCGAGCGCGGCCGGGTCGGACGCCTCGTCGACGACGAGCACGCAGACCTCCCACGGCGCGCCCGGCCGGTGCACGTTGTGCGCGTAGCGGGGTCCCGGGCCGTCGAGCGCCGGGTCGTGGCTGCGGAAGGCCACGGTCGAGCGCACGGCGTAGCCGGGGTCGTCGACGGCGAGCACGGGCGAGCGCGTCGTGGAGCTGGAGCGGACCTCGCGCGGCCCCGTGCCCGTGAGACCGCCGGTGGAGCCGCCGGCGAGACCCACCGCGAGCAGCAGGGGCACGTGCAGCAGCTCCTCCGAGCCGAGGACGAGCACGGCCCCGGCGCCGGGGCCCACGGCGGCGCCGACCTCGGCCACGAGGCCCGGCAGGGCCGCGGCCAGGGCGGCGCGGGCGGACGCTGACGTGCCGTGCCGCGCGGTCAGCGGCACCCCCGCGGGCCAGGGGGGCCGCACGTGGACGACGTCGGCCGGGACCGGCCGCGGTGCGGGCACGGGGGCCGGGGGCGCGGCGGTGACGAGCGCGGTCCCGGCGGCGAGCACGCCGTCGGGGAGGCCGACCGCGCCCTCGACGAGGCTGACGACGTCGATGCGCGCGCCGAGCCGGGTCGCGAGGGCGGCGAGGCGGGCCCGGTCGGCCGGGCCGCGGGCGTCCAGCAGGCCCGCGACCACGTAGTGCCGCCGCGGCGTCCGGGCGTGCAGCACCTCGAGGGTGTTGGCGACGGTCCGGCCCGTCGACAGCTCGTCGTCGACGAGGACGAGGGGCGCCGCGGGGTCGGCCAGGGCCCGCAGCACGGCGGGGTCGGTGGGCAGCAGCTGGTGGCCGGTGGCGTGGGAGTGCTCCTCCTCGAAGCCGGCGTACCCGCGCACCGCGGGTACCGCCCGCCGCGTCGAGTGCAGGCAGGTCCCGCCGAGGGCGTCGGCGACCCCCTGACCCAGACCCGTGGCCGTCTCGGCGTAGCCGAGGACGAGCGCGTCGGGACGCGCGGGCGGCCGGACGCTCGCGGCGAGGACGTCGGCCGCGGCGTCCGCGTCGCCTGCGAGCGCCGCCCGCCAGCGCTCGAGGCCCGGACCCGGCCCGTCCGGGACGCCGAGCGCCGCGCCGACGCGCGCGCCGAGGCGCAGGGCGGCGGCCCGGACCAGCCGCGGGTCGGTCGGCACGTGCTTGCCGAGGACGCGGGAGACCAGCAGGTGGGCGCGCCGGGGGTTGCGCCGCAGCGCGAGCCCGAGCAGGTCGTGGACGTCGAGCCCGTCGACGCCGGGCGGACCCGTGAGGTCGACGCCGAGCCGTTCACCGACCCAGCGCCCGGACCAGACGGGGTGGTCGAGGCCGGCGCTCACCCGCCGGCCGCCCGGATCGCGAGGTTCGCCTCGTCCAGGGCCTCCAGGAGCTGCACGTAGCCGACGCCCTCGCACGCCACGCCGAACGCGTCGGCGCGGGCCAGCACCCGCTGCGCCCACGCGCGGTGCGGGCCTGCCTCGTTCATCTTGTTGCGGTACGACGACGGCATCGCCCCGCCGGCCACCTGGCCCACGACGTCGGAGGCGTCGGCGAAGTCCTCGTGGGTGACGACCGACATGGCGTGCACCACGGCGACGTGCGAGGGGTGGATGACGGTCTTGCCCTGCAGGCCGTTGACGGTGTCCAGGACGATCTCGCGGACCAGCCCGTCGAGGCCCTCGTCGATGAGCTGGGCGCGCAGCTCCTCGGCCCCGGCCCGCGTGAACGGGCCGGGCGACAGCAGGCTGCGGAAGACGCGCTCGCCCGTGCTGAAGTGCTCCCACACGGGGGCCGTGATCGGGTAGCCGGTGCCGTCGGCGCGGCCGAGCACGTTGACGACGTCGCCCAGCACGTCCGCGACCACCCGGACGTCCCAGACCGTGCTGCCGCGCGGCCGGCGCAGGCCGTAGGCCGCGGACAGGTCCGTCGCCCCCGTCCGCACGGCCAGGACCAGGTCGCGGTGGGCGTCGAGGACTTCGCGGATGCGGAACAGCGCCTCGTGGCGGGTGTCGAGGTGCGCGACGTCGCGGCTCTCCAGGACCGGCATGGCCCACAGGCGCCGCCCCGCCCGCCCCGAGGCCTCGCGCACCGCGGCCAGCCAGGTCGCCGGGTCGGGCTGGCCCGCGCCACCGAACTTGGGCAGGACGAAGCCCAGGAGGCAGTCGAGCCCGACGCCGGCCCGCTCGACGACGCTCAGCAGCTGCTCGGGCGTGCGCGTGCGCACGAACAGCATCAGCGGCGGGTCGTCGCGCCAGCCCGGCGTCCGGGCCAGGTCGGCCAGCTCGCGCACGAGGATCTCCTCGGCCTCGGCGACCCGGTCGTCGGGGACGGAGTCCTCCAGGCACGCCACGGCGCTGACCGACCCGCGGCCCGCCAGGCGCAGGAGGTCCCCCGCGAGGCGCTGCCGCGTCGCCGGGCAGTAGATCGTCGCGCCGAGGGCGACCGCGAGCTGGTCCCGGCCCGCCGTGAGGTCGACGGGCCGCGGCGGCACGCAGAAGAGCCGCTCGAGCTGCTCCGGGCTGAGCGTGGAGAAGTGACGCACCTCGGGGGCTCGTCGGGAGGACGGGTCAGAGGTGGGGGACGACGGCGGGCACGAGGTCGCGGACCGTGCGCCCCGACGTGGTCGCCCCGATGGCCGTCATGGCCCACCCGGTCCCGTCGCGCGAGACCTTCGCCATGACCTGCGCGTTGTGCCGTCCGGACCCGCTCAGCTCGTAGCGGGCGATCTCGGTCTGCTGCGGGCCGGCGGCGTCGACGAGCCGGCAGAACGCGTTCTCGACCTGGCTGAAGTCCTGCCCCGTGAAGCTGTTCACGGTGAAGACGAGCGACGTGACCGTGGCCGGGACAGCCGTGAGGTCGACCAGGATGACCTCGTCGTCGCCCTCGCCCTCGCCCGTGCGGTTGTCGCCCGTGTGCGTGACGGAGCCGTCCTTGCTGCGCAGCTGCTGGAACCAGACCTGGTCGACCAGCGCGCCGCGGGCGTCGAAGAGCAGGCAGGACGCGTCGAGGTCGACGTCGATCGACTTGCGGCGCCCGAACAGCCCCTTGGCCGTGGCGTCCCAGCCGAGCCCCATGAAGACGCGGGTCAGCGCCCCGCCGCCGGACTTCTCCAGCGACAGCCGCTGCCCCTTGGCCAGGTTGACCGCCATGTGAACCTCCTCGTCGTGCGCGCGGACGCGCGCGGGCCTTCGTGTCCTCGCGTGGGGGGAGGACGTCCCGTCGGTGCGGCGCCGCCCTCAGGCGGGGCGGGGCACCGTACCGCCCGGTCCCCAGTCGAGGTCGTCGAAGCCGTAGGCGGCGGCGACCTCGGCCTGCGGGCCGGGGAAGAACTCGTTCTCGCGCCGGACGACGAGGTCGCCGCCGACGTTGTGCACCGACACCAGAGCACAGGTCCGGGCGCCCGGCGGTGCTCCCTGCGCCCACGCCTGCAGGCGGCCGCCGTCGCGGCGCCGCACGGTCAGGTGCGGCGCCAGGGCGGCGAAGTCCGGGGCGTCGTGCGTCGCGTAGACGTACAGCACCATGCGGCGCACGACGTCGAGGTGCCGGCCGTCGACGAGGAGCTCCTCCCCCGCCTCCTCGCTGCGCGGGCCCAGCCGCAGCACCTGCCGCGCCCCGTACCCCGGGGCCATCAGGAGATCACCGAGGGACTGGACCGCGCCGCGGTGACGGTCCTGCGTCTCCCACAGGCACCCCAGGTGAACATCGGTGGACCGTTGCAGCCCGCGCGAGGTCACCTGGCGCTCCCACTGCAGGAGGATCCGCAGCGTCCCGCCCTCGCGCTGGGCGGCCGTGATGGTCGTGACGGGCGCGTCGTCGTCCAGGACGAGCCGCTCCTCCGAGACCCGGGCCCGCCCGACCTCCGCCGCGGGCGGCGGTGCGAGGGGCGTGCTGCCCGGCGGTGCCGCCCGCGGCGGAGACGTCCGGGCGGGCGGCGTCCGCAGGGGCGCCGCGGGGTGCGGGACCGCCGCGGCGCCCCTGCGGAC
>NZ_JAAALN010000293.1 GCF_009906795.1 Kineococcus siccus | reverse complement strand
CCGCGATCCGCGCGGTCGTGGACACCCCGCTCCCCTCCCCCGGCGGGTCCTAACGATCTTCGACTAGGACAGGTTGGATGAGACAAGTAGGCCGCCAGACGTCGCACGCGACCTGTCCCACCGCAGGTCAGGCCATGCGGCTCTGACAGAGCGGATGAGAACGGACACCCCACCTCCTGCAGGCACTCGCCGGGGCGTCGCGGGACGAGCCTCGAACGACGGGCGCCCCCTGTCGTCGCGCAGGATCAGCACCGCTACCTGGCCCGCTGTCGTCGTGCCGGCGTGTGAGTGCTGCTATCACCTGCGGCTCTGGCGCCGTTGGCCTCGCGACTGGGCGTCCCCGTCGTCGACGCGGCTACCGTCGCCGCCACCCTGGCCTGCTGTCCACCGTCCAGGGTGCTTTGCCCGCGCTGATCGCTGTCGCTGCCCCAGCCGAGGCGCTGCCTCTGCGAGTGGATCCCGAGGTGGTCACGGTGATCTCTCGTGGTGCCGCTCCCCCGCGTCCTGGCGGCGACGACCCGGGCTCGGCGCTCATGGCGGTTGCTGATGGTGTGACCCCGGCTGGTAGTGGTGCCGAGCTGGCGGCAGTCACGACGCGGCCGGATCCACCGACGACAGGTCCGACGATTGCCGTCGTCGCGGATGGCAGTCAGCTGTAGCGGTGGTTCTTCTCGGGGTGTGCCGCCTCGCGGGAGCACGCCCGGCCGTTCATGGACTTGTGCCCGCACCGCTCACCCTCGGGTGCGACCGGAGCAGCTCCTGCGGCTCGGCCCGGCTGTGACGCACGAGCGGCCGGGGCCACTGACGTCTCCGCGGCCGCCGCTGCGCGACGGCCGCTGTTGCGGGCGTAGTTGGCCTCGCGCATCGCCCGCTGGGCGTCGAGCTTGCTCATCGTCGGATCACACCGCAGAGCCTACGACGCGGTACCGACACCAGCGTTCCGGCAGGAAGAACCGCGTGAGGCCGAGGTGGGTGGTGTTCCCGTCGGGGCGCCCCGGGGACGGTCTGCCCACGCCGCCGCGGCCGCCGGCATCGCCATCGACTGGAGGTGCCGCCACGACGGCTCTGAGTGCAGCGCGACGGGCAACGTCCGCGCCGACGGACGAGATGTCCCGCGCTGCATGTCCGACCCACCACCGACCACCCACGCGGACGCCCGCACGCCGAGGTGCGAGGTGGCGCTGATCAGACCGGGTCGCCGAAGTCTGGGATGGGAAGCCGTGCGCCGTCTTGCTTGGCGGACTCGTTGGCGATGATCCCCGGGAGGGTGAACCGGGCCGCGACCCACGCGTTGACCGGCGGGTGGACGCGGTCACGCACCGCCACGACGAAGTCATCGGCCAGGAAGTGGTGCGCCCCCTCGTGGCCGTTGGGCGCCCCCTCGTACTCCTTCGGCAGCCGGCTGCGGTCGTGCACCTTCGCGGTACCGGATCGGAAGCTGCTCAGCAGCGCAGGGTCGATGTCGCTCAGGTCCTCGGGGACGTCGGAGTGCTCACCGGCCCGCAGCTCGTCGCTGATGTCGAGGGTCTTGCCCTTGTGGTAGTCCTCTCCCTCGCTCTTGACCGTGACGACCGTGCTGGTGACGGACTGCTCCATGACCTGCTCGGTGCCGTAGAAGCGGAACCGCGACTCGGGACCGTTCCAGTACCCGACCCGACGGAACTCGTTGGTCCGCATCACCCCTCCGTCAGCGAGTTCGAAGAGCGCCGACATGTTGGAGTAGTCGTTGTCCCAGCGCGAGACCGCCTTGTCGAAGACACCGTCGCCTCGGGTGTCGGTGATGCCCGTGCAGCTGACGCTCACGGCGTAGGTCGGCCAAGCCCCCAGCACCCCACCGACGGCGTGGGTCGGGTAGAGCATGGGCGGGTAGCTGGCCGTCTCCTTCCAGTCTTCGCCGCCGCTGTACTGGTAGGCGGCGTAGAACCCGTTGTCCATGTCGTGGACGTAGTCGCCCTCACCGTAGAACACCCGGCCGAACTCACCGGTCGCGATGTGCTCGCGGGCCCAGACGGTCGCGGGGTTGTAGTAGCTCGTCTCGCCCATCATGTAGACGAGCCCCGTCTCGCGCACCGCGGCCACGATGGCCTCGACGTCGTCGACCGTGGTCGCCATCGGCACAGCGGAGTAGACGTGCTTGCCGGCGGCCAGCGCCTGGCGGACCAGCGGACCGTGCGACCAGCGCTGCGTCATGATGGCGACGGCGTCGACGTCGGAGGCCAAGGCGTCCTCGAAGCTGTCGAAGGACCCAGCGAGGCCGTGGGTCTCGACGTGCTGCTGCGCACGTTCGGGGACGACGTCGGTGACCCACACCTCCTCGACGTCGGGGTGCAGCTGCCACAGGGCGATGAAGCTCCGGGCGAACTGGCCGGTGCCGATGACAGCGATCTTCACGAAGGACTCCCTGTGAGCTGCAGGCGCGAACTGTGGACCCCCAGCATGATCCTCAGCGACGCCGTCGGCGACACGGAGCGCCCGGTCCTCCGGCCGACTCGACGCACTGCACGGTCATGGACCGCTCAGTGCGCGATCATGGGCGGGTCGCTACGCCCTCGCATGTTGAAGAGCGGACGTGCTCGTCCTGCCACGATCCACTACCTCGGCTGGATGACATGGGTCGTCGTGGGCGTGCCGGTCGTCTGCCTCCTGCTGATCTCCTGGCGCTGGGTGCTCGGCGGCGACTCGACCGCTCGGCTGACCAGGACGTCGGGGAACGCGCACGGGCCGCACGTGAGCTCAGCCGACAGATCGAGAACGGTCGGACATGCGGCCACCGGTGACCCGCCGCTGAGGTGACCTCAGTTGCGCGGTCGTGTCGCTGACCAGGCCGTCATCGACCATGCGGTCCTGCTCGACGTGTGGGTGACCGCACTGCACCCGCGCCGCACACCTTCCCTCCCTGAGGGATGGCGCGGCCCGACGTGAAGTACGTCGGTCGCAGCAGCGGCGATGTCAGCCGCCCCAGCCCCCGACCCACGGTGTCGACCGGGCACCGGTACGACGCTCGTGACGCTCGATCCGCAACGATGCGAGGTGCGTCAGCACCGCGAACACGACCAGGAGAACGACACCGATGACCACGATGCACCACCTCGGGTTGGGGACCTGGTCATCACCAAGCTACCGCTACAGCCACCATCACGGGATGCATCCGCTCTTGCGAAACGATGCACCCCGGCCTGGCGGTCAGCCGTGACGGACCGCGCGGTCTTGCCGAGAAGCGGATGATCATCCGGTGCTGCCTGAGCTGGCTGACCTGCCAAGCTCCTGCCCAGGACTCGATGTCCGTGCTGCTGGGTCTCACTGCCGCCTACCGACGCAGCCGCGAGAACGCAGGGCGCTACCTGCCCTCCACCGTTCGCCGCTTCGACCGCTGCACCGGGACCATGGTGACGACCAAGACCTGGTGGGCGCTGTCACTGGCGGCGGTGGCGTTCACTGCCGCGGGCGCGTGGTGGGGGCGCGTCGCCGGCGGCTACGGCGGCTTCCTGTCGCTGCTGGAGACCTGGGTACCCGACGTGCTGGGCGCGGTGATGCACCCAGCCGTCGTCTGACCGCGTCGGTCGACGCCGACCTGCGCATGCTCTGAGCGACACCGCCCCGTGAGGACGCCGGTCAGCAAGAGCGTCGACTCACGAGGGACGAAGGTGTCGGTCAGAGGGACGGCGGCAGGTTGGACGTGGCGCGGTAGCCGGCGTCGCGACCGGTGTCGATCTGACGACCAATCTCCTGCGCGACCCGAGCCCGCTCCGCGACGTCGGAGCGTGCAGGAGCCTCCGCACGACTCGCGCGGTCGAGGCCGCTGCGCAGCCCCCAACGCCAGTGAGTCAGGACACCCACGAGGACCACCAAGACCGCGACGATCACGAAGAGCACCATGAACCAACGCTAGACCACCAACGTCCTCACAGCTCTAGAAGCCAGCTCACCGCTACGGCCAGCCGACTGCTGAGGCAGCTTCCCTCCCCTCGCAGCACGCACCGCATCGGCCACCAGGCGCGACACCGCTGCTGAAGTTCACCATGATCACCTACCGGTCAGGCCGCTGGTCGCGTGAAGGCCGACGGCGGCCGGCGACGTCCGCCCCTACCATCGTCAAGGT
>NZ_JAAALN010000292.1 GCF_009906795.1 Kineococcus siccus | reverse complement strand
TCGGCGCCCCGCTGCCCGCCTTCTCCCTGCCCGCCCTGCTGCTCGCCCTCGCCGCGCGCCGGCGCCGGCGCGCGGCGAGGGCGAGCAGCAGGGCGGGCAGGGAGAAGGCGGGCAGCGGGGCGCCGAGGGTCAGGGCCAGCGGGACGTCGAGCAGGGCCGCCGCGAACACCGTGGCGACGACGGGCGCCGGCGCCGCGGTCGGCCGCGCCGGCACGCCCCGCCGGGTCCCCGGTTCCTGCTGCTGGGCCCGCCGTCCGCGCGCGGTGCGGCCCCACGGCTTCGCCACCGACAGCCACACCTGGAAGGCCAGGGCGCCCGCCACGAGCCCCACCGCGACGGCGCTGGAGACGGCGGGCCCGTCGGTGCCGGCCCGGGCGGCGGCGACGACCTCGGGCAGGGCCCCGGCCACCACCAGGGTCCCGGTGAGGACCTGCAGCAGCGTGAGGACGACCTTGGTGGCGACCCACCGGTGGTGGGAGAAGCCCCACGCGGTGACGGCCGCGAGGCCGAGGCCCGTCGACGCGGCGGCGATGGCCGACGTCCCCAGCAGCTTCAGGTCCAGCAGCTCCGCGACCTCCGCGGTCGCGACCTTGAACTCCCCCGCGGGGGCGGCGGCGCTCAGGCTCAGCAGCACCAGCAGGGTCAGCGCCTGGCTCAACCAGGTCACGGCGGCGACGACGTGCAGCCAGACGAGCAGTCCTCGCCAGACGCGCACCGGGGCGGTGGTCGTCGACACGTGTGCTCCTCGCGGGTCGGGTCCGGCGTCCGGACCCGCCGCCGGGCACGGCCTGCGAGGGTGGCGGGCCGGCGGCGTGCGGGGGCGGTGACGGATAGCTTGGCGACCGAACATCTTGACGACCAAGAGAGTAGGCGGCGTGGTCGACGACGGCAACACCGACGACGGACGGGTCCGTGACGACGTGGTGCGGCTGACGCAGGAGCTGGTGACCGAGGGCACGCGGGTGACGGCGGCCTTCGTCGCGCGCCACGGCATGCACCCCACCGACGTGCAGGCGCTCACCCGGGTCCTCCGGGCCCAGGAGCAGGCGGACCCGATGACGGCCGGTGCGCTCGCGCGCGCGCTGGGCCTCACGTCCGGCTCGGTCACCGCGGTGGTGGACCGCCTCGAGCGCGCCGGTCACGTGCGCCGGGTGCGCGATCCGCAGGACCGCCGCAAGGTCCTCCTGGAGTCGACGCCCGCGGGCTCGGCCCTGGCCGACTCCTTCACCGCGCCCGTCGAGGCGCGAAGCCACGCCGTGATGGACGACTTCGGCCCCGCCGAGCTGGCCGTCGTGCGGCGCTTCCTGGCGGCGACCGGCCGGGCCCTGGCCGAGCACGGCGCGTTCCTGGCCGGCGGCGTGGACGGGGGCGACCCGGGGTCCGCCACACCCTGACCCGGCGCCCCGGCTGCGCGGTCCCGCACCGACCGATGACGCGGAGCCGATGTCCAGTTGCCTTGACACCGTGTCCGGTAACCTTGACACTCCTCGCATGGGACGGACGTCCGCCGCGGGACGCGCCAACCGCGTCCGCGCGGCCCGCACGGAGCTCGGCCTCACGCAGGCCGAGCTCGCGGCGGCCGTCGACGTCACCCGCCAGACCGTGGTGGCCGTCGAGGCCGGGAACTACGCCCCGTCGGTCTACCTGGCCCTCGCCCTCGCCGCCCACCTGGGCCGCAGCGTCGAGGACCTCTTCGGCGACGGCCCCGCGGCCGCTGCGGACCGTCCCCACGACACGGAGGTGCACTCGTGACCGACCACCGCGACGACCTGCCCGGCGACCTCCCGGGCGACCCGCCGGGCGACACCGTCCGCACGTCCGACGACGACTGGTTCCTGCGCGCCGCCGCCCGCGTCGGGGACCTGGCGAGCCCCTTCTACCGCGAGGAGCGGCAGCGAGACGTGTGGAACGAGGCGTCGGCCGTCGGGCTGCAGCTCGTGCTCTGGCTGGGGACGGCCGCCGCGGCGGCCATGGTCTGGATCGGCGGCCGGGCGGCACTCCCCTACGCCCTGACGATGTTCGCCGTCGTCGGCGTCGTGAGCGGCGTGACCCTCTCCTACGCGCGCCGGCTCGGCGTCGACGTCGAGGCGCCCGCACGGGTGTTCACGCCCCGCCTGGTCCCCTACCTGCTGCTGCTCGCCGCGTTCCTGCTCGGCCTCGTGCACGCCGTGCCGGGCACCCTGCCGAACTCCTTCCTCGTGGGCGCCGCGGCCGGGACGGGGTTCGCGGTCGCCGCGCTGCTCGTGTCCGCGCGGGCCCGCCGGCGCAGCGCGACCCCCTGAGCCGTCCGGTCAGCCGTCGCCGGCGGGGGTGCCGCCGGCGCGCAGCCCGCGGGGCGAGGACCCCGTCACCGCGCGGCACGTCTTGTTGAAGGCCTGCAGGTCGGGGATGCCCACCGAGGCCGCGACCGCGGCGATCGACATGGTGCTGCGGGTGAGCAGGTGCCGCGCGTGCTCGACGCGGCGCCGTCGCAGGTGCCCGACCACGGTCTCACCGGTGGCCGCGGAGAACACCCGGGTGAGGTGCCCGGGTGAGACGCCCACGGCCGCAGCGATGTCGCGGACGGTCAGGGGTTCCGCGAGCCGGGACTCGACGAGGGAGACGGTCGCCGCGACGTAGTCGAGCGCCGGTCCCCCGGCGGGCCGCACCGGGTCCGGCCCCACCCGGTCGGCGAGGCGGAGCAGGACCGTCCAGACGTCCGCCCGGGTGCGCGCGGGCCGGGCCACGGCCGAGGCGACGGCCGACTCCATCAGCTCCGCGATGCGCGGGAGGTCCGCGCCGGGGTGCATGAGGACCGACAGCCCCGACGCCGCCCCGGGGCCGAGCCGGGGCGCCCGCAGGTGGGCGTAGAGGTGCTGGGACGGACCGCGGTAGCGGTACCGGATCACCGACGCCGGCGCGACGAGGGAGACGCTGCCGGGCGTGACGGTGTGCACGACACCGTCGACCTCCAGCTCCGCGGCGTAGCCGTACAGGTGCAGCGACCACAGCTCGGGCAGCTGGAACACGTCCTCGGAGCGCAGCACGCCGTGCGTGGCCCGGCCCTGGTTGACGACCTCGGGCGGCGCGGCGACGTCGAGCGGGACCGTCGCGGCGGGCCCCGGGGCGACGGTCATGCCGGTTTTCTACCAGTGCATGCGCGGCCGCGACCACGACACGGCCCGTCGCGGCGCGGCACGGTGGACGGGCAGGGGACGCCCCTGCCGCCGAGGAACGACAGGAGCACCCCGTGACGACCCTGGTCGACCGCAAGGACCTCATGACGTCCGTGGAGATGGCGCACTTCGTCTCGCACGGCAGCTTCGCGCTCGAGGCCGTCGTGCCGCAGGCCCTCAACGAGCGCGCCGTGGCGGTGCTCGACGAGGGCATCCCCCACCACCCCTACGGCACGCCGCTCGACATCGCGTTCCCCGCGGGTTCCTTCGCGCGCGAGCTGATCTCGCTGCCCGCCGTGGCCGGAGCGATCCAGAGCCTGGTCGGGCCCGGCCCGACCGTCGACCACCACGCCGTGCACGTGCGCCCGCCGCGCGGCGGCGAGGCGCAGAACATGCACGGCGACGCGATCCTCGACACCCGCACGACCGCCTTCGACGCGCAGCTCATGTACTACCCGCGCGAGGTGACGCTCGACCAGGGCGGCACGCTCAGCGTGCCCGGCACCCACCTGCGCCGCATCAACCAGACCGGCATCGGCCGCTACCAGAACCTGGCGGGCCAGACCCGGCTCACGTGCCCCGCGGGCACCGTGGTGTTCCTGCACCACGGCATCTGGCACGGCGGGCGCCGCAACGACTCCGACGTGCCCCGCTACATGTTCAAGATCAGGTTCAACCCGACCGTGCGGCAGCTGCGGCTGTGGAACACCGACGACATCGACGCGCCCGGCGTCCGGGCCGAGCTCACGGCCCGCTTTGGCTGGACCAACGCCAACGAGGGCCGGCTGGAGCTGGTGAACCGCGCGAAGCTCTGGCGCACGCTGACGGGCGACCAGGACTTCGACATCGACTACTACCTGACCCGCGAGACGCTCGTGCCGAGCTTCATCGCGCCCGGCGCGACCGACGTGCGGCTCGGCGCCCACCACCCGGCCGACGGCTGGGGCCTGCACTGAGCCCCGG
>NZ_JAAALN010000291.1 GCF_009906795.1 Kineococcus siccus | reverse complement strand
CCCCGTGCCGAGACCCGCGCAGGCGCCGGCCGCCCCCGCGCGGGACGCGGCCACACCCGCGCCCGGCCGTCGGTGGCCCGTCGCCCTCGACGTCGCCGTGGGCGCCGGGGCGGCGGCCGTGTCCTTCGCCGGGTCCTGGGTCCCGTCGCTGTGGACCGACGAGGCGGCGACGATCGGCGCGGCCCGGCGCAGCGTCGCCGACCTGGGGCGCCTGCTGCTCGAGATCGACGCGGTGCACGGCCTCTACTACGCCCTCATGCACCTCTGGATCGGCGCCTTCGGGTCGTCGGCCGTGTCGGTGCGCCTGCCCAGCGCCCTCGCAGTCGGTGTCGCGGCCGTCGGGGTCCTCCACCTGGCGCGGCGGCTGACCTCCGACCCCGGCACCGCCGTCCTCGCCGCGGCCGTCTTCGCGCTGCTCCCGCGCGTCACGTGGACGGGGGTCGAGGCCCGCCCGTCCGCCGCGGCGACGGCCGTCGCGGTCTGGTGCACGGTGCTGCTCCTGGCCGCCCTGCGCGGGCGACGGCCGCTGCTGTGGTTCGCCTACGGCGCGTGCGGTGCCGTGGGGGTGGCGGTCAACATCTACCTCGCCCTGCTGCTGGCCGGCCACGGCGTCAGCCTGCTGCTGCGCCGCACGACGTCCTGGCGCGACCGCGGTGCGTGGGCGTGCGCCGCGGCCGGCGCCCTCCTGGTGTCGGCCCCCGTCGTCGTCCTGGCGCAGCGGCAGAGCGGGCAGCTCGGCGAGCGGGCGTTCGGCTGGCTCGACCTGCTCACGGGTGCCGTCGTGAGCCAGTGGTTCCTGGGCGAGACGCCGACGGCCACGTCGGGGGCGGCGCTGGACACCGGGTCCGTCGTCGGGACCTGGTGGCGGCCCGCGGCCGTGGCCCTGGCCGCGCTGTGCTGGCTCCTCGTCCTGCGCGGGCTGGTGCCGGGGCGCGAGGACCGGGCGGTGAGCACCGAGCGCGCCGTCTGGCTGCTGCCGTGGATCGTCCTGCCCACGGCGCTGGTCGGGGTCTACGCCCTCCTCGTCGGGCCCCTCTACAACCCCCGCTACTTCGCCTTCGCGGCCCCCGCCGTCGCCATCGCGGTGGCCGCGGGGCTGGCGCGGCTGCGCGGGCGGGTCCGGTGGGCCGCCGCCGTCGCGGCGCTCGTCCTCGTCGTGCCGGTCTACGTCTCGCAGCGGGAGGCGCACGCGAAGAGCGGGGCCGACTGGGCGCAGGCGGCCGCGCACCTGTGCGCGCGCGCGACGGCCGGGGACGCCGTGTACTTCGGCCCGCGGCGCCCGCCGACGGACGGCGTCGCCACCCTCACCACGCGCGGCGTCGCGGTCGCCTACCCCGCGTGCTTCCGCGACCTCGTCGACCTCACGCTGGTGCGCTCCCCCGTGCAGGCGGCGGACCTGACGGGCACCTCCCGGAGCCTGGCCGACGCCCTCGAGGAGGGTGGGCGCCCGTCGACGATCTGGGTCCTGCGACGACCGGGCGACGTCGTGGCGCCCGGGGACGACGCGCTGCTCGCGAGCGCCGGGTACGAGCGGCGCTCGACGTGGCGCGGACCCCTGGACGAGGTCGTCGAGTTCAGCCGTCGCTGACGGCAGGCGCGCCCGCCGGGGCGAACAGCCAGTCGTCGGCGACGAGGCGGCCGTCGCGCGCGGGCAGGGCGGACGTGACCTCCTCGGCCGGGCGCCGCCGGCGCAGCTGCTCGGCCACGGCCGCCGCGAGGTCCTCGGGTCGTCCGCCCGGGGGGAGCACCGCGTGACCGTGCGCCGCGAGCCACGGCGCCAGCCCCGTCTCCGTCGTCGTCACGACCGAGCAGCCGTGGGCCAGGGCCTCCTTGATCGGCAGCCCGACCTGCTCGCGCCACCCGGGACGGTGTTGCGAGGCCAGCACGAGGACCTGGGCGCGGCGCAGCCGTCGGTGGATCTCGGCGCGGTCGGGGTCGACCAGCAGGCGGACGGACGCCTCCTGCGCGGCCCACGTCCGCACCTCGCCCTCGAGGGCGCCCTTGCCGAGCACGGTCAGCGTCGCGTCCGGCCGAGCGGCGCGCACGGCGGGCCACGCGGCGCGCAGCAGGGGCAGTCCCTTGCGCTCCGAGAACGCCCCGACGAAGACCACGCCCGCCGGGTCGCGGACCTCGGGCGCACACGCGCAGGCCGTCGGCAGCGACAGCACCACCGCCTCGGCTCCGGCGGGCCGGACGGGGGGCAGGACGCGGTGGTACAGGTCGCGGGCGGCCTCGGTGCCGTAGGCGACGCGGTCCGTCGAGCGCCAGACGAGGTGGGCGAGGGCGCGGTCGAGCAGGGCGCCGGCCCGGGACCGGGCGGAGGCGGGCCTCGCCGAGGCGGGGTCGAGGTTCTCGATCGCGTAGGTCACGACCCGGACGCGCGGCCCCCCCAGCCGCTCGCGCGTCCGCAGGACCAGCACGACGAGGGCCGTGCCGCGGACGCCGTGACGCATGAGCGGCTCGTTGACCTCGAGCTCGGTCACCCCCGACCGGAGGAGGTGCGCGGCCGCGCCGAGGGGCCCGGCGCGGACGAGGTCCAGCCGGGTCGCCAGCGCCTCGTCGAAGTCGTAGCGGCGGTCGCGGTAGACGATCGTCGCGGGGGGCAGCTCGAGCGCCTGCTCCAGGTGGGCCGTGCGCAGGGTGCGGTACAGGCGGGCGCGGCGCGGCGGCCGGTGCCCCGGCACCGGTGGCGCGGGCATCAGGCCCGCACCGCGTCCCGGCCGGCGGGGCCGGACCCGTCGCCGCCGGGTTGCGCGGGGCCGGCGGCCGCGCGACGCCGCCGGGCCAGGTCCCGCCGGACGTAGAAGATCCCCGGCAGCAGCTGGCAGAGGGCGACGGCGAGGGCCGACCCGAGGACCGGACCGCCGGCGCCCAGGACCGTGGTCAGCCACCAGGAGACGCCGAGGTTCAGGGGCAGCAGGGTCAGGACGAACGGCACCTGGAAGCGCAGCCCCGCCCCGTCCGTCATGTACATGCCGAGCGGGTAGTTGGCCGCCTGGACGGTCACGAGCGCCACGAGCGCCCACGTGAGCCAGGCGTCGACGCCGATGGCCCCGCCGCTGACCAGCGGCACGACGACGGGCAGCAGCAGCGCCAGCGTGGTCGCCGTGACGGCGCCCGCCCCGAAGAAGGCCGCCGCCATCCGGAACGGCGAGCGCACGTGCCCGGCCCGGCGGGCGCGCGCGAACCCCGGCCAGAGGGCGACGCCGGCCGCGCTGATCGTCTGCGAGAGCAGGCTGAAGAGCGACCAGCCGAGGCTGTACTCGGCCAGCTCCGTGCTCGACGACAGGTGGCTCAGGAGCAGCCGGTCGGTGTGCATGGCGAAGGTCAGGGCCAGGCTGATGACCAGCCAGGGCCCCGCGACCGCGAGCACCGGCGCGCCGCGGACCGAGCGCAGCCGGGGCAGGTCCCGCAGGACGCGCCCGAGCAGCCCGCGCAGGCTGCGGAACGCGACCGCCGAGCCGAGGGCCGCGATGACCGCGGCGCCGGCGTAGGAGAAGACGGCCAGGTAGCCGCCGCCCTGCGCACCCAACAGGACGAGCACCACCACGGTGGTCGCGAACAGCGGCGACGCGAGGCCCTGCAGCAGGATCCGCACGTGGTTGCGGCCGAGGGCCGTGAGCATGCGCTGTCCCACCGCGAGCGGGAGGGTCAGGACGAAGACGACGAGGCAGAGCATCGCGGCGGCCGGCCCCGACCCCGGGAGCAGCCCCTCACCGAGCACGGCCCGCCACGCCCCCGTCGCGGTCAGCACGGCACCCGCCGCGATGATCACGCACCCCGAGGCGGCGATGACCCGGAAGACGCCGACCAGCGTGCGCCGGACGTCGGCGTCGTCGGCCGGGGAGCGGGACGCCGCGACGCTGTTGATGACCGCGGCGCCCATGCCGAGGTCCGCGAAGGGCAGGAGGGAGGCCAGGGACACCAGGAGGCCGTACTGGGCGTAGGCGGCGACGCCGAAGTGGTCGAGCACCAGGCGCACGGACACCACCGACACCGCGCCCGAGACGGCCATCACCAGCAGCTTGGCGACGGCGCTCTCCCCCACGGCCCGCCACGCGCCGGTCTCGCCCCCACGCCCGCCGGACGGATCCGCGGCACCCGCCACCTGCCAACCCC
>NZ_JAAALN010000290.1 GCF_009906795.1 Kineococcus siccus | reverse complement strand
GGGTGGTCGCGGCGGCCGGCTGCGCGGACCCCGCGCCGGTGCCGCTGCCACCGCGACCACCCCGGCGGCGACCGCCACCGGTGGACGGCGCCTGCGCCGAGCCGGCGGCGCGCGGGGCGCGCTGCGGCTGGGCGGGCGCCTGCGGCACGGGGGCGGTCGCGGGGTCGACCCACTCGGCGCGCGGGCCGGTGAGCTCGCCGACGATCGCGGCCCCCGACGCGACCGACGTCCACTGCGGGGCGATGCCGGCCTGGCGGGCCAGCGTGCGCACGTCGCCGCGCTGGTCCGGCGTCGCGACCGTCACGACGGTGCCGCCCGCGCCGGCGCGGGCCGTGCGGCCCGAGCGGTGCAGGTAGGCCTTGTGCTCGGTCGGCGGGTCGACGTGCACGACGAGGCCCACGTCGTCGACGTGGATGCCGCGGGCCGCGATGTCGGTGGCTACGAGGACCTTGACGGAGCCGTCGGTGAACGCGCCGAGGTTGCGCTCGCGGGCGTTCTGGCTGAGGTTGCCGTGCAGGTCGACGGCCGGGACGCCCGCCGCCGTGAGCTGCTTGGCCAGCTTCTTGGCGCCGTGCTTGGTCCGCGTGAAGAGCAGCGTGCGGCCCGCACCCGAGGCGAGGTCCTTGACGAGCCCGCCCTTGCCGTCCGCGGAGACCTCGAGCACGTGGTGCTCCATGGTCGAGACGGGCGCGACGGCCGGGTCGACCGAGTGCGTGACGGGCGAGCTGAGGTAGCGCTTGACGAGGACGTCGATGCCGTTGTCCAGCGTCGCGGAGAACAGCAGGCGCTGGCCGCCCTTGGGCGTCGCGTCGAGCAGGCGCTTGACCCCGGGCAGGAAGCCCAGGTCGGCCATGTGGTCGGCCTCGTCGAGCACGGTGACCTCGACGGCGTCCAGGCGGCAGTGCCCCTGGCCGATGAGGTCCTCGAGCCGGCCGGGGCAGGCGATGAGGACGTCGACGCCGTCGCGCAGCGCGCTGGCCTGCGGGTTCTGCCCGACGCCGCCGAAGACGACGGCCGTGCGCATGCCGAGGGCCTGCGCGAGCGGGGTGATCGTCGAGGCGACCTGGGTCGCGAGCTCCCGGGTCGGCACGAGGACGAGCGAGCGCGGCCGGGTCGCGCGGCGGGCGGTGCCCGACGCGGCCAGCTGCGCGACGAGCGGCAGGGCGAACGCGATGGTCTTGCCGCTGCCCGTGCGCCCGCGGCCCAGGACGTCGCGCCCGGCGAGGGCGTCGGGCAGCGTCGCCGACTGGATGGGGAAGGGCGAGGTGACGCCGCGGGCCTCGAGGACCCGCACGAGGGCAGCGGGGACGCCGAGCTCGGCGAAGGTGCGCCCGTCGGGCGCGACGTCGTCGGCGGTGTCCGCGACGGTCGGCGCGGGGCGCGGGGCACGCCGCGGCTCGGCCGCGCGCTGCGCGGGGGCCTGGAAGGCCGGCCCGGTGGCGGAGGCCGCGGCGGACTGCTCGGTGCGGGCCTGCGCGACGGAGGCCTGCTGGGCCTCGGCGCTGCCGGAGGAGCCGCTGCGGCGGCGCCGGCGGCGGGCCGCGGGGACGCCGGCGTCGGACGCGCCGGAGCCGGGGGTGGACGTGCGGGGACCGCTGGACGCGGAGGAGTTCACGAGAGCCTCTCGACAGGACGAACCGGGGTGGCCGTGGTGCCCGACCCCGCTCGCCGTGGAGGGACCTCGCGCGCTCCGCCCTCCGGCTCCCCGTGGACCACGGGTGGGCGGGGGCGAGCGCTGAACACTCGACCGCGGGAGGCGCCGTCGGCACCCCCGCTCAGGACATCATGCCCTACCGGGTCCCTCGGCAGGTCCGGGCGCCACCTTGAGCCCGGCGGCGCGTCGACCAGCCGGGACGACCGGTGCGTCACACGGGTGGCCGCCTCCAGCAGTGGACAGGCTAACCTCACCTCGTGGCCACCTCGACGCGTCCGCCGCGCGCCGTCCCCGCCGGGGGCCGTCCGCCCGGCCGCCGCACCGGCGCCCCGCGGCGCCGCGCGACGCGCACCGCCGGTCTCTGCCTCGCCGTCGCCGTCCTGCTCGTCGCCGTCGCCGCGAGCCTCGCGGTCGGCTCGCGCTCCATCCCCCTCGGCACGGTCGTGGACGCCCTCACGGGCGGGCCCGCGTCGCAGGACGCCCTCGTCGTGCGCGAGCTGCGCGTCCCGCGCACGCTGCTCGGCCTGGGCGTCGGCGCGGCGCTGGGGCTGTCGGGGGCGCTCATGCAGGCGCTGACGCGCAACCCCCTCGCCGACCCGGGCCTGCTCGGCGTGAACTCCGGCGCCGCGGCCGCCATGGTCGCCGCCGTCGGCTTCCTCGGGATCACCGACCGCGGCGGCCTCGTGTGGGCCTCGATGGCCGGGGCCGCCGTCGTCTCCGTCGTCGTCTACGTGCTGGGGGCGACGGGCCGCGGGGGCGCGACCCCCGTGCGGCTCGCGCTCGCGGGCACGGCCGTCAGCGCCGCGCTCGTCGCCTTCACGACCGCGCAGATCCTCCTCGACGCGCGGATCTTCGACCGTTTCCGCTTCTGGCAGACCGGGTCCCTGGCCGGTCAGGACCTGGGCGTGGTGGAGCAGGTGGCCCCGTTCCTCGTCGTCGGCACCGTGCTGGGGCTCTCGCAGGCGCGCGCCCTGAACGCCCTCGCGCTGGGCGAGGACTCGGGCCGGGCACTGGGCGCCTCGATCGCCCGCACGCGCGTCCTGACGGCCCTCGCCGTGACCCTGCTGTGCGGGGCCGCGACGGCCGCCGCGGGGCCGATCTGGTTCCTCGGCCTCGCCGTCCCGCACGTCGTGCGCGCCGTGACCGGGCCCGACCAGCGGTGGGTGCTGCCCTTCTCGTGCGTGCTCGCCCCCGCGCTCCTGCTGCTGGCCGACGTCCTCGGCCGGGTGGTCGTCCCCCCGGGCGAGCTGCAGGTCAGCATCGTCACGGCCCTGCTCGGGGCGCCCGTCCTCATCGCCCTGGTCCGCCGGCGCCGGCTGGCGCAGCTGTGAGCGCCACGACGGGCGTGCGCCCCGCGCCGAGCGCCCCGACGGGCGTCGCCGCCCGCGCGCGCCGGGGCGGGACCTGGCGCGCGGGCGCCCGGCTCAGCGTGCGCGTCGAGGGTCGCACGCTCGGCGTCTGCGTCGCCCTCGTCCTCGCCGTCCTGGTCGTCGCCACCGTCAGCCTCACGACGGGCGACTACCCCCTCACCGTCGCCGAGGTCGCGCGGACGCTCGTCGGCCAGGGGACGACCGCGCAGGAGTTCATCGTCCTGGGCCTGCGGCTGCCGCGGGTGGTCACGGGCGTGCTCGTCGGGGCCGCCCTGGGCGTGGCGGGCGCCGTGTTCCAGCTCGTCACCCGCAACCCGCTGGGCAGCCCGGACATCATCGGCTTCACCACGGGTGCGGTGACGGGGGCGCTCGTGGTGCTCCTGGTCCTGGGCGGCACGACGGCGCAGGCCGCCCTCGGGGCGCTCGCGGGGGGCTTCGTCAACGCGGTCCTCGTCTACCTCCTGGCCGCGCGCGGTGGCCTGGCGGGCTACCGCCTCGTGCTCGTGGGCATCGGCACGACCGCCGTCCTGCAGGCCGCGAACAACTTCCTGCTCACGCGCGCCGACCTGCCCGAGGCGCAGTCCGCGCAGGTCTGGATCACGGGCAGCCTGAACGGCCGCGACTGGGAGCAGGCGGCGCCCGTCGCGCTCGGGCTGGCCGTGCTGCTCCCGGTGCTGCTCGCCCACGGCCGGTCCCTGACGCTGCTCGACCTCGGCGACGACGCCGCGCGCGGGCTGGGCGTCGGGGTGGACCGCGTCCGGCTGACCGTCCTCGCCGCGGCCGTCGTGCTGACGGCGCTCGCGGCGCTGGCCGCCGGCCCGATCTCCTTCGTCGCCCTCGCCGCGCCCCAGGTCGCCCGCCGGCTCACGCGCGCGGTCGGCAGCGGCCTCGTCGCGGCCGGGCTGACGGGCGCCCTGCTGCTGCTCGTCAGCGACCTCGCGGCGCAGCGGCTGTTCGCCCCGACCCAGCTGCCCGTGGGTGTCCTGACCGGTGCCGTCGGCGGCCTCTACCTCGCCTACCTGCTCGCGGGCCAGTGGCGCCGCGGGCGCGGCTGACCCCCCACCCCCGACGGACGGACGCGCGTGAGCCCGACACCC
>NZ_JAAALN010000028.1 GCF_009906795.1 Kineococcus siccus | reverse complement strand
GCGCAGGAGGGGGCGGAGGTGGGGACAGGGGCAGCCACGGTCGCTCCCGGGTGGTTCGTCAGGGGCGTCCCGTGGCGTCGAGACGGTCGTTCCGTCGGTGCGAGTGACCGCGCCGGACGGTCAGCGCAGGGCGGCGAGGACCTGCGCGATGAGCTCCTCCGGGAGCTCGATGATGCCGTGCGCCAGCGCCGCGTGGTCGGCGACCGCGAGGAGGACCTCGTCCTGCGGCCCGGAGAACGTCCGGGTGCAGCCCGGGACCACGTCGCCGCAGCGCAGCCGCACGGGTCCCCGGGGAGGCTGCGCCTGCGCGGGCGGCGCCGCCACCGGCGTCTGCACCAGCCGCCGCAGGAGGTCCGCCTCGGCCAGCGGCCGGCTGTACAGGTAGCCCTGCACGGTGTCGCAGCCGTAGCGGCGCAGCAGCTCCGCCTGCTCGGGCGTCTCCACGCCCTCGGCGACCACGGAGACGCCCAGGGCCTGGCCGATGCTGAGGATCGCGCGCACGACGGCGTCGCAGCTCGGGTCGACCCCCAGGCCGGCCACGAAGGCCAGGTCGATCTTCAGGACGTCGACGGGCAGCTCGGTGAGCCGGGTGAGGCTCGAGTAGCCGGTGCCCACGTCGTCGATGGCGATGCGGATCCCCAGCTCCCGCAGGCGCTCGAGGTCGGCGCGCAGGCTCTGCGTGACGCGCGGCATGTGCGTCTCGGTGAGCTCCAGGACGAGGCGGTCGCCCGCCACGCCGTGACGGGCCAGGGCCGCGACGACGTCGTCGTGCAGGGTGCCCGACTCCAGCTGGCGGCCGGAGACGTTGACGTGCACGTCGGGCGCCGCGCTGCCGAGCGCCGCCGACCAGGCCGCGGCGAGGCGGCAGGACTCGTCGAGGACGCGGCGGCCGAGGGCCAGCACGAGCGGGCCGGTCTCGGCGACGCCGAGGAAGGCGGCGGGGGACAGCAGCCCGCGGACGGGGTGCTGCCAGCGCACGAGGGTCTCGACGGCCACGGGCAGGCCCGTGCCGAGGTCCAGGACGGGCTGGCCGTGCAGGACGAGCTCGCCCTCGGCGAGCGCCCGCGTCAGCTCGGGCAGCAGCTGCCCGGCGGCCGAGGGCAGGCCCGGGGCGACCTCGTCGGTGCTGTGCACGCGGTGGCCGCCCGCGCGCTTGGCGCTGTACATGGCCTCGTCGGCGGCGGCCACGACGCCCGCCGCGGCCGCGGCCGGGTCGTCGCCGGGTTCGAGCTCCGCGACGCCCGCGCCGATGCTGGCGCCGACGCCGAAGGTCCCTGCGGCCAGCTCGATCGGCGCGGCGAGCGCCTCGAGGATCCGCTCGGCCACGCGCAGGAGGCCCGCGGGAGGGTCCACGCCGGGGCAGACGACCGCGAACTCGTCGCCGCCGAGGCGCCCCAGCGTGTCGCCGGGGCGCAGGCAGTCCGTGAGGCGGCCCGCGACGCAGCGGAGCAGCTCGTCGCCGGCCGCGTGGCCCGCGGCGTCGTTGACGGCCTTGAACCCGTCGAGGTCGAGGTAGAGGACGCCGACGCGCTCCCCGCTGCGGGTCGCGGCGGCGAGGGCGTGCTGGAGGCGGTCGCTGAACAGGGCGCGGTTGGCGAGCCCGGTGAGGGGGTCGTGCAGCGCCTGGTGCGTCAGGGCGGCCTCGGCCGCCTTGCGGGCCGTGATGTCCTCCAGCAGCGCCAGCGAGTACGGCTCCCAGTCGTGGGGGTGCACGACCGTGGTGGACAGCCGGACCCACACGATCGAGCCGTCGGCGTGCACGTACCGCTTCTCCAGCCCGTCCTGGACCACGTCGCCGTCGCGGTGCAGCGCCAGGCGCTCCGCGGTGAGGGCGAGGTCGTCGGGGTGGGTGAAGTCGGCGACGTGGCGGCCCAGCAGGTCCATCTCGGCGTAGCCGAGCAGGCGCGTCATCGAGCCGTTCACGCGGAGCACGGTGCCGAGGGCGTCGCCGGTCACCGCGACCATCATCATCCCGATCGGGGCGGTGTCGAAGGCCAGCCGGAACCGCTGCTCGGAGTCGGCCAGGTCGGCGGCGGCCGCGAGCTCGGCCGTGAGGTCGCGCGCCACGCCCATGTACCCGGTGACGTCGCCGTCGGCGCCGAGGACGGGGGAGACCGTCACGCTGACCGGGGTGCGCGTGCCGTCGCGGTGCACGTAGGTCCACCGCTGCGTCTCGGTGGCCTGCTCGCCGAGGCCGGCGACGAGGACGCCCATGTCGGCCTCGACGCCGAGGTCGGCGGCGCGCGCGGCGACCTCTGCGGGGTCGTGCAGGCGGCGCGGCGTGCGGCCGAGCATCTCCGCCTCGGTGTACCCGCTCAGCGCCTCGGCGCCCGCGTTGAAGACCGTGATGCGGCCCTGGAGGTCGGTCGCGACGATCGCGAAGTCGCGGGAGGCGTCGAGCACGCCGCTGAGGAGCCGGTGCGCGCGCACGATCTCGCCGGCCGCCGCGCGGGCCTCGGTGACGTCGTGGAAGGCCATCACCGCGCCGCCGTTCCAGCTCGCGCCGGGGACGGCGGGCATGGGGTGCGCGCTCATCGTGAGCATGCGGCCGTCGGGGACGGCGGCGGTGCGCACGAACACGTCGACGCCCGCGACCGCGGCGCCGGCGAGGGCGTGGGTGAGCGGCAGCTCGTCGGCGGCGAGCGGGGTGCCGTCGGGGCGGAAGACGCCGTAGTGCTGCAGCCACTCGTCGCGGGGCACGTCGGTGGGGCCGCCGCCCAGGAGCTCGACGGCGGCGGGGTTGCGCAGCAGGATCCGGCCGTCCGCGCCGAAGACGCTGATGCCGTCGCTGGTGGTGTCGATGACGGTGCGCAGCAGGGCGGCCTGCTCGTCGGCGCGGCGCTGGACGGCCTCCCGCTCGTCGCGGTGCAGCGCGAGGACGAGCGTGACGAGCCCGACGACGGCGACGTAGGCCTGCGCGAGCAGCACCGTGCTGGCGACCGAGTCGATCGCGAAGGGGCCGCGGCCGGCCATGGTCGCGGCCACCACGAAGACCCCGGCGAGCAGGACGTGGCCGGCCGCGACGGTCGTGGAGAACCGCAGGGCGATCCACATGCTGAGCGGCAGCAGCAGGTAGGCCAGCGGCAGGCGCAGCGTCAGGCCGAAGACGACGGTGTAGGCCACCGCGATGACGACGCCGACGCCGAGCAGCTCGAGCCACTGGCGGCCGTCGCGCACGGGCCGGGGCACCTGCGGGTCCGCCAGGCGCAGCGCGAGCGCGGCGAAGGCGAGGGTGCTGGTGGCGTTGCGCAGCACCCAGGCGCCCATCGTGGGCAGCAGCGGGGCGCCCGTGCTGAGGTGCAGGGCCACGGGGCCGACGAGGGCCGCGGCGAGGGACCCGGTGAGGGACGCGACGGCCAGGGCCGTGAGGTCGCCCGAGCGGCGCAGCCGCCACGCCTCGCCCCCCGTGCGGGACTGCAGGTGCCGCATGACGGCGCACGCGACGACGGCCTGCAGGACGTTGCTCACGGCGTACGCGCCGCCGAGGAGCCAGCCCGCACCGGTGAGGGCGTTGACGACGGCCGCGAGCAGCAGGAGCGCGGCCGCGCTGAGCGCCCGCGTGCGGCGGTCGTGCCAGCTCGCGGCGAGCCAGCAGAACCCGACGGCCGCGGCCGGCCACACCAGGGCGAGCGCGCCGCCCTCGAGCCGGGTGGCCCGGCCGACGACGACGGCGACGGCGTAGACCGCGAAGGCGGCCGGCAGCAGCCGCAGCGCGGACGCGTGCACCCAGCGTGCGGCCAGCACGGTCACGCCGACCGGCTCAGACCGCCCGTGCATCGCGCAGCCCCACCGTCTCGCCCACGCCGTAGACGTGGGTCAGCTGCGCGGCGAGCTGCGTGCGCGGGACGGCCGCGGAGTACAGCCAGCCCTGGCCCAGCGGCGCGGAGATGAACCGGCAGATCGCGGCCTGCTGCTCGGTCTCGACGCCCTCGACGATCACGGTGAGGCCCAGGCGGTTCGCGAGGTCCACGACGCACGTCACGACGGACTGGCCGTTGACGTCGTCGGTCATGGCCTGCGTGAGCGAGCGGTCGATCTTGAGGATGTGCACGGGCAGCCGGCCGAGGTAGCCGAACGCGGAGTAGCCGGTGCCGAAGTCGTCGATGGCGATGCTGCAGCCGAGGCCCGCGAGCTCCTTGACGACGCGCTCCGCGAGGGACTCCTCGTCGAGGAACACCGACTCGGTGAGCTCCAGGGTCAGCAGGGCGGGCGTGAGGGAGTAGGTGTCCAGGATCTCGCGCACGATGTCGGCGAACCCGGGCGACTGCAGCTGCACGACCGAGACGTTGACGGCCAGCCCGACGCCCGCGTCGAACACCCCGGCCGCGTGGGCCCAGTCGACGGCGCGGCGCAGGACGCTCTCGCCGAGCGCGACGACGAGGTTGGACTCCTCGGCGATCGCGATGAACTCGACGGGGCTGATGCGGCCGAGGACCGGGTCGTTCCAGCGCGCGAGAGCCTCGAACTTGATGACGCGGCCGGAGAGGAAGTCGACGACGGGCTGGTAGTGCACGTCGACGCCGCCGTCGCGGATGGCTTCGGCGAGGCGCTCGCGCAGGAGGCTGCGGCGGTGGTGCGCGGCCGCGACCGACCCGGAGAACACGGACACCGAACCCTCGCCGGTCTGGCGGGCGTCGCGCAGCGCGATGTCGGCCTGGACGAAGGGGAGCATGACGTCGTCGCCGTGCTCGCGGGGTGCGGCGGCGACGCCGGCGGTCGCGGTGAGCGGGAAGCGCTCGACGCCGTCGACCGTGGCGGGCGCCGTGGAGATGGCGGCGATGAGGCGTTCCGCGAGGCGCAGCGCGTCGATGCCGTCGCCGTCCACGAGGACGGCGAACTCGTCGCCGCCGGTGCGGAAGGCCCGGCCGCCGGTCTCCGCCAGCACGGCGCAGGTGGCCTGCGACGCGGCGAGGATGACGGCGTCGCCGACCGCGACGCCCAGCACGTCGTTGACGTCGTCGAGACCGTCGAGCTCGAGCAGGACGAGGGCCTGGTCGCGGTCCGGCCGGGTCAGGGCGGACGTCAGGGCGACGCGGTTGCTGAGGCCCGTGAGGGCGTCGTGCAGGGCCTGGAACTTCAGCCGCTCCGTGGTGAGCTGCACGGCCCGGGCCGTGCCGGCGTAGCGGTAGGTGAAGGCGAGCATGACCGTGGAGTAGAAGGCGAAGAGGATCGGGTCCGACCGCGGCGAGACGACGATGAGGACGATGTCGAGGAGCAGCACCGCGCCGGGCACGAACGACGCCACCTCGAGCCGGCGCACGGCGCGCGCGGCCGACTCCCCGCCGTGCTGGACGAGGCCGCGGCGCGGCAGGGTCAGGAGCGTCCAGACGAAGGCGCCCACCGCCAGCGCGACGCCCGCGTGGGACACCCAGGGCTGCGACTTGACGCACACCGCGGCCACGACGGTGCCGAGGGCCATGGCCGAGACGCCCATCGTCGGGCGCAGCAGGTACGGGTGCTCGACCGCGAGGGCGGTGTTGCCGCAGACGAGCGCCGCCGCGACGGCGACGAGGACGACGACCGCGGCGTTCCAGCCCCACGGCCCGGTCTGCCCCGTGCGGGCCAGGACGTCCCAGCCTGCGGTGGCCAGGGCGCTGGTGAGCATGAGGGCGTCGGCGATGAGGGGGGAGTCGTCGGACTCGGCGCGCGCGCCGCGCAGCTGCCGCAGGACGAGGAGGAGCAGGCCCACCAGGCCCGCGGACATCACCAGCACCGTGGCGTGCAGGCCGGCCACGGTGGTCCCGACCAGGGTGCCGCTGACGGCGAGGGCCGCGCCCCACAGGCCACCGGTGAGGGCGTACCGGCGCACCAGGGCGCGCGGGGCGCGCAGCGGCAGCACGGGGGCGATCGCGGAGAGCGTGAGGACGGCCAGGCCGCCCGCGAAGACGACGGGGTCCACCGCGTCGTCGCGCTCCCGGACGCCGAACGCCGCGACGAGCGCCAGACCCGCGAGGGTGACGGCCACCCCTGCCACACGGGGGCGTGGCACTGCAGGGGTGGCCGTCATGCCTGCTCCATCGGCCTGACCCCGGTGCGACTTGACGATCGTGCTGCCGGGCCGGGGGTGCGGAGAGCGACGAGGCGCCGCAGGAGAGCGCTGCCGCCCTGCGCCGGGGCCGTCACCCACACGCGCACCAGGCCCCCCGGGCCCCGTGTGACCGGTGACCCCATCCGGTGTGACTAGTCCGTCCGGGTGAGTGCACGGTTGAGCAGATGGTGGATCACCGCGTTACCAAACTGTAACAATGGCGGTTCCCGGGCAAAAGCGCAGGTCACGGCCCGTAGACGTGGCGTGGCGCGACGTGCCCGGGTGCGCGCCGTCATTACTCCCCGTGTTGCCAGAGTGACTCTCGTGTACGTTCATTCCTGTCACCGGGGGACTCCGCTGGGTAGCGGGCAAAGCGGTGGCACAGGCTCGATCGGAGCCGGCCCCCACGGGGGGGATTTCACTTCACATGCCTTGGAGGCAATCGTGACCGCAGCAACCTCCCGGTTGCGCCGGCGTGGCATCGGGGCCGGCGTCGCGGCTCTTGTTGGTTTGGGTTCCGTCGCCGGACTCGCCGGTGCAGCTCAGGCTGCGCCCGGCTTCACCTTCCCTGATTCGAACCGCGTGGCCGGTGCTGACCGCTACGCCACCGCCATCGCCGCCTCGAACGCCGCGTTCCCGACCGGCACGCAGGCCGGCGGCGTCGTCCTGGTGAGCGGCTCCTCCACCGTCGACGGCCTCACCGCCTCGTACGTGGCGGGCCTGCACACCGCCCCGATCCTCCTGGTGCGCAACGGCGTCGTCGACGCGGCCACCCTGGCCGAGATCAACCGTCTCAACGTCACCAACGTGTGGATCGTCGGCGGTACCACGGTCGTCCCCGAGGGTGTCCAGACGCAGCTCGCCGGCAAGACGGTCGTCCGCTACGGCGGCTCGGACCGCTACGAGACCGCGAGCGACGCCGCCACCAACAACGACCAGGTCGGCACCCAGCCGGGCAAGGTCTTCATCGCCTCCGGCACGGCCGACGCGCTCGCTGCGGCTCCGGTGCTCTACAACAAGAAGTACCCGCTGCTCCTGACCCGCGCCGCCTCGGTCCCCGCGACCACCGCCGACGCGCTCACGAAGCTGACGACGACGAACCGCACGGTCCTCGGGGGGACCACGGCCGTCGAGGCCGGCACCTACACCAGCCTGGGCGGCACCGCGCGCCTCCAGGGCGCCAACCGCTACGAGACCGCCACGGCGATCGCCGACTCCGCGGTCACCGCGGAGGGCTTCTCCCGCGCCAACGTGGCCCTCGCCAACGGCACGGACGTCGCGGCCGTCGACTCCCTCACCGGCTCGGTCGTCGCCGGCAAGAACGGCGTCCCGCTGATCTTCGGCAACGGCACCGACACCCCGCCGGCCGCCACCACCGCCTACCTCACGACGAACAACTCGGCCCTCACCGGCCAGCTGTACGTCTTCGGTGGGACCACGGTCGTCAGCGCCGCTGCGGCCACCGCAGTGGTCACCACGGCGACGGCCCCGGTCACCGCCGGCCAGAGCCTGTCGATCACGCCCACCACTGCGGTGGCGCTGACGGTGCAGAGCGAGACCGGCACCACGCCCACGGCCGACGACCGCTCGTACACGGTCACGGGTCTGACGGCGGGCACGGACTACCGCGTCACCCTCGTCAACGCGGACAGCATCCGGACCAGCGCGAGCGGTGCGGTCACGTTCCTCAGCTCCGCCGACGTGGCGTCCTCGACCGGCTTCTCGGTCAACGCGGGCATCCAGACCGCCGCCAACATCTCGGTCGTCAACAACACGGCCCTGGGTGCCTCGGCTGCCCCGACGTTCGTCACGCAGCCCGTCAACGGCAGCATCACCGTGACGGTCGACGGCGCGGCTGCCGGCACCGTCGTCCCGGTCGTCTACCTCAACGGCGCCACCGGGAGGACCCCGGTGCAGGGCGGCAACAGCGCGCGCCTCGAGACCGCGGCCACGGCGGCCGAGCAGTTCGCTGCGCCGGTCGAGCCCTTCGGTGTCGGCGGTCAGATCAGCTTCACGTCCCCGCTCGCCGCAGCCGGTGCGCCGCTCGCCGGTGTCGCCATCGACTCGGTCGACAAGGCGAGCGACTCCTTCGACGTCGCCGGGGCGCGGTTCACCTACGACGCCAACGACGTCTTCTTCATCACTGCGGGCGGCACAACGACGTCGGTCGGCATCGCGGCGTTCGAGGCGGCTCTGTCCTCGGACGACACCATGACGCTCGGCACGTCCGGCTTCGCTTCGGACGCGGGTGGCGTGACCACCTTCACGCTGGGCGATGTCAACCCCTCGACGGCGACTTCGGCCAGCGCGGAGAAGGGGCTGACCACGTCGACGAGCAACGACCTCACCGTCAGTGTGGTGATCCCCGCGGCCGCCACGGACTACGACCAGGTGATCATCCAGCGGGCGTCGGTCTCCGGTAGCCCGGCGGACGAGTCCGCGGTCAACACCGCCAACATCGGTGCCTACACCGACGTGGCGACTGTCACGCCGACGGCCGCGCAGCGCACTGCTGGCACGGTCACGTACGTCGACAACGACGTGCCGGCCGGCGCGTACAGCTACCGTGCGGCGCTCATCAACGACGGCGACACCGGCGCGTACGTCGGCGACGCGAACGTCGAGACGTCGACGGCCCCGTCGACCGACACGGCGGCTCCGACCGTTCTGGACACCAGGGTCGCGGCCAACACCGGCAGCCCCTTCCAGCTGGACGGCACGACGGACAGCTTCAAGCTCGTGCTCAGCGAGGTGCTCGCCGCCCCGAGCGCTGGCGATGCATTCCGCTTGACGGACAGCGACGGCACCGTGGCGGACATCGTCAACGGGAGTGGCGGCGCCGCCTTCACGCTGAACGCGGCGCCCGAGACGGTCGGGGGGACCGAGTACCCGATCGGTCGCGTTCTGACCGTCGTGGCCGGCACGGTTACGCCCGGTACCGTCGGAACGGTGATTGGACTGGGCATTCCCAGCACGATCACCGCCACCTCGGGAAACACCGACGTGGCAGGTAACGCGCTCGCGCTCACCGGCGACGTGACCGTCGACACCGAGTCCTGATTCCTCGGTACAGCTGACGGGCAGGCTCCCCTCTGCGGGGAGCCTGCCCTTCGGCGTTGTGATCGGGCGTCGACAAGGGAGCTGTCTGCTTGTCGGCCGCGGCAGGGGAGCAGGGACCGGTTGTCCGTGGCGTGGCCTACCGTCACCCCACCTGGTCGATCCCGTCCGTGACGCGGTTCAGCCCGGAGTTTCCGATCGTCCCGCCCGACACGGTGAACACCAGCCCGTCGTCCAGCGGAATGGTGAACCGCGTGTACCCGGCGGGGACGACGCTGGGGACCCGCGTCCACGCGCCGGCCGCGCCGAGCGAGCGGTTGACGAACAGGTCCTGGTCGCTGTTGGCGCTGACCACGACGGTGCCGTTGCGGCCGCCCGCGGGGGACCACGCGACGGTGGGGCTGCTCGTGGGCACGTGGCCGCTCTGGTCGACCAGCAGCTGACCGGGCGCGGCGCCGAACGACAGCGGGTCCGCGGCGGTCTTGTGGTGCACCGCGAAGAAGGGCTGGCCGTCGCCGGTGCGGACGCCGCCCTCGTACGTCATGATCCAGCTGCCGTCCGGCAGTGCGGCGACCGTGGGCATCCCGGGGCGCTGCAGGTACTCCGGGACGGTGACGTCGTCGACGACGGGCCCCCAGCTGCGCAGGTCGGTGCTGGTCTGGTGCACGATCTTCTGCCCGTAGGCCGGGTCGCGCTGGTCGGAGTAGTAGCAGACGAGCTGCCGGCCGTGCAGGAGCAGGAACGGTTCCCACACCGGGGTCTCGCCGTTGTTCGGCACGGCGCGCCCGCCGCGCGCGATGGAGCTGAGGAACCGCCACGTGAGGCCGCGGTCGGTGCTCGCGTAGAGGTCGAGCTTCGTCTGCGACAGGTCGTCGGGGATGGAGTTCCCGGCGCACAGCACGGTGCCGCGCGGCAGGCCCGCAAAGGGTCGGGGGAGTTCGTACAGGAACGGCTGGTAGCGCAGACCCCAGCCGTTCACGGTGTCGCGCACGCTGCTCCGCTGCGACCAGGTGCGCCCGTCGTCGTCGCTGCGGAACACCGGGAAGACGGGGTCGTGCTCGACGTACTGCTCGAACGTGGCCAGCAGCGTCCGGGGAGCGGAGCCGCGGCCCCGGCGGGGGCTCAGGCGGACGGCCCGCGCGTACAGCGTCCCGGGGGCGGGACGGTCCGCCGGCGGTGCGTACAGCGTGACCGGCCCGAACGGCGCCGTCCCCGCACCCCCACCGCGCGGGGCGGCGGAGGCGGGTGATCCCGCCGCCAGCCCGAGGGGCGCGGCCGCGAGGGCGCCCACGCCGCCGGCCAGGAAGGCCCGCCGCGACGCACCGGGCGGCACGGCCACCCCGGCGGCGGGCTGGGATCGGGCTGCTGACGTTCGCTGGTGCTGGTCCACGGGAGTTCTCCTCGACGTCGTCGTCCGGCGGTGCTGTCCACGGCGTTCCCGCCCGATCGAGCGGACCCGTGGGGACGGTAGTACGGCAGTTGCCCGAGGTACACACCGGCCGCGCCGACCCGCCGCCGACGCCGCGGGAACTCGGGGTGAGCCGCCGTCACGGAAGTGACTCTGGTTGTGCTGCAGCGGTTCCCGTATCCTGTACAGGTGTTCGAGTCCGCCGCGCTGCCCGCCCCCGAGGCGCTGACGGCCGCCACGGACGCGGAGCTCGTCGACCTCGTCACCGCCCTGGACCGCGAGCGCTGCCGCCTCGACGCGCTCGGGCTGCGGGCCGTCGCGGAGCTGCGCGAGCGGCGCCTCGCCGAGCACTCCGGCCTCGCGCCCGCCGACGTCGACGACCCGGCGCAGCTCACCGCCGACCAGGTCCTCGCCACGGAACTCTGCGCCGCCCTGCGCATCGGCAGCGGCACGGCCCACGCGCGCATCACCTCCGCCCGCGAGCTCACCGAGGACCTGCCCGCCACGCTCGACGCCTACGCCGCCGGGGCGATCCACTTCGGTCACGTCGCCGCGGTGCGGGGGACCAGCGCCCTGCTCGCCGAACGCCTCGTCACCGCCGACGGTACCGACGGCGACCCCCTCTACGCCGACGACGCCCTGCGCCGCGCCCGCGCCGAGCTGGAGAAGACCTGCCTGGTGGGCGTCGAGAGGCTGAGCCGGGCCCAGCTCGCCCGCCGCCTCAAGAGGTTCCTGGCCCGCGCCGCCGGCGGCCACGTCCTGACCGTCGCGCACGCGCGGCAGACGACCCCGTTCCTGCGCGTCGAACCCTGCGACGACGGCGTCAACGCCCACGTCAGCGGCTTCCTCCCGCTCGCCGAGGGTCTGCGCCTGGACGCCTACCTCGACGGCTGCGCCGACGCCACGCACCCCGAGGACCCCCGCGGGGTCGACGCCGAGGGCCGCACCCACGCCCGGCGTCGCGTCGACGCCTTCCTCGACAGCGTCTCCGCCGCCCGCGCGGGTTCGTCCGCGGCGCCCACCGCGCAGGTCCACGTCACCGTGGCCGCGACCACCCTGCTCGGCCTCGACGACGACCCGGCCGAGGTCGTCACGCCCACCTCGGCCATCACCGTGACCGCCGACGTCGCGCGCGACCTCGCCGCCGACGCCACCTGGCGGCGGATCCTCACCGACCCGGTCGGCGCCGTCCTCGACGTCGGTGCCCGCACCTACCGCCCCAGCGCCGACGTCGCCCGCAGGGTCCGCGCCCGCAGCACCACGTGCGTGTTCCCCGGGTGCGTGCGACCCGCGCAGCACTGCGACCTCGACCACGTCACCCCGTTCGCCCAGGGCGGCGAGACCACCGTCGACAACCTCGCCCCCGAGTGCCGGCACCACCACCGGGTCAAGACCCACACCCGGTGGCGCCTGCGCCGCCGCGACCGCGGCTGGCGGTGGACCTCACCCACCGGCCACACCTACGACACCGACGACGAGCCGCCGCCGTACTGACGTGCGCGCCGGTGAGGCGACGTGGCCAAGGGTTCTGCTGCGTTGCGTGACAGGCGGCTACTCTCGGAATAGACACTCGCTCCTTCCGGGACAGTCCCGACTCTGTACATTTGTCGATGCGAGTGTTGAGGTCGTTGCCGTGTTCCGTCTCGAGGATTCGCCACCACCCCTGGAGGTGGCCTGCTCGTCCTCGGGTTGGACGAGGCGCCTCGGCGGTCAGAACTGACTTCCCACCGTCGCCGGCATGCTCAGTCGGGGAACGTACCCCCGGAGGTTCTTCCCCAACTACGTGATCCGCGCCTCCGTCCCCTCGTCGGGGCTGGATCCTGTCGGCACGAGAGTCTCGGACGCCGCCCGCTTCGACGGACCGATCCCGCGATGCTCGACCAGGCGGTGCAGTGGGTTGCGCGGAACACCCGCCGGAGGATCGCCTTCGGCTCGGACGGACACGGGCGCGACGAGCCGGAGCATCCCCGACTGGCTGTCCGCGAGCTCATCGCCAACGCACTGGTCCACCGCGATGTAGGACCACACGCACTCGGTGAGGCCGTCACCCTGCGACGTTGGGCCGGAGCGGGGGACGGCCGGAGGGTCATCGAGGAGCTGCGGCAGGCGGGCATGACTCCTCCGCGCTTCTTCGACCAGGGCATCCGGTTCGCGGTGAGGGTCCCCCACCACACCCTCCTCCGGCAGCAGGACCTGACGTGGCTGGCCGAGCAGCCTGCGACTCGATGGCTGTCCGACGTGCAGCGGCATGCACTCGTCGAGATGAAGAACGCTGCGGTCTTCACCAACGGCTCGTTCCGGGAGGTGTTCCCCATGGACTCGACTGAAGCCCACCGCGCGCTCCGCGAACTGGTGGACACGGGCTCGGTCGTCCCCGAGGGCGAGAAGCGGGCGCGGCGGTCCCTCTTCGCGGACCGCGGGCACGGTCGAGGTCGAGCCGGCGCGACGGCGAGCGGAGAGGTGCTGACGGCTCGCCAGCTCGATCGGGTCGAGGGGCGCACGACCTCCTCGGGGACGAAGGTCACTCGCAACGGAGACCTCGTCCTCGCGGCCCTGGCAGGGGGGTCTCAGTCTCGGGACGACGTGGTGCGTGCGACAGGGCTGACGCCACGCCAGGTGACCTACGCACTGAGGCTCCTCGTCGAGGGCGAGGTCATCGTGATCGACGGTGGGCCGGGACGTCGCGGCACCACGTACAGGCTGACTGCGGCGACTGCCGACCCGGGTCGGGCGCGACCTTCCTCCGTCGGGTAGAGGCGGCGCACGAGTCACGTCGCGGCGGCCTGCCCTGCCCGAGACCACCTCGGCGTCGACCCGACGCCCGCGGTCGTCACGTGCGCCCCCGCACCCGCGGAACCGTCGCGGCGGTCACCGGTTTCTAGAAGACGCTCAACCCGGTCACCCGCCCGGTCGATGACGGGGGCGTGACGTCGACGCAGCCGCTCTCTGCGCACACGGGGGTCGAGGAGATCGCCGGGTCCGTCGCGGTCGTCTGGACCGGGTCTGCGTCCGTCGTGACGCCCCCCGGCAAGCCACAGAGGGTGACGTGAGCCCGCTGAGAGTGCATGGTGGAGGGATGGGCCCCCGCCGGAACCGCCTGTGGCGCCCGGCGCTGTACTCGGGTCACTTCTCCCTGACCCGCCGCCTCGCGGTGCTCAGCACGCTGCTGCTCGTGGCCCTCGTCGGCGTCGGGGCCGAGGTCACCTCGACCGTCCGCGGCCTGGAGCGGGCCCGGATCGCGCAGGCCGACACCGCCCAGGCGCGGCAGACCGGCCTGGCCCTGCTGGCCCGCTACGTCGACGAGGAGACGGGCCTGCGCGGTTACCAGGTCACGGGTGACGAGATGTTCCTCGACCCCTACACCGACGCGCAGGCGGTCGTGCCCCGGCTCACCCGGCAGCTCGAGCAGGAGGTCGCCCGCACCGGCGAGCGGACCAGCCTCGTCGACGCGGTCGACAGCGCGCACACGCAGTGGCTCCGGTACGCGCGGCAGGAGCTCGCGCGGGTCCCGCTGGCCTCCGCGGGCGGGCCCGTGGCGGGCACGATGTCGACGGCCGGCGGCAAGAACCTCTTCGACACGCTGCGCGACCGCGTCGCGGAGGTCGACGAGGCGCTCGTCGACGCGCAGGCCGTCCAGCAGCAGCGCGTCGCGGCCATGCAGCACCGGCTCGTGGTCGTGCTCGTCGCCTCCCTCGCGGTGCTGCTCGTCGCGGTCGTCGGCGGCTGCGTCCTCATGTGGCGCAGCGTGACCGCGCCCATCGCGCGGCTCGCCCGGGCCACGCGCGCCGTCGCCTCGGGTGACCTCGACGCGCAGATCCACGAGGGCGGGGCGCCCGAGGTCCGCTCGCTCGCGGGCGACGTCCTCGCGATGCGGAACCGCCTCACGGCCGATCTGCACCGCACCGAGGAGGCCGTCAACGCCCTCGTGCAGACGGGCCCGGCCGTCGACGCGCTGCGCCGGGCGCTGCAGCCGTCGGGCCAGCAGGTCGCGGGCGTGGAGGTGGTCGGGCGGCTCGACGCGGCCGAGGGGGTCCTCGCCGGCGACTGGTACGACACCGTCCGCATCGACCGCACGCGCTTCGGCCTCGTCCTCGGCGACGTCGCCGGCCACGGCCCCGTCAGCGCGGTCTTCGCCCTGCGCCTGAAGCACTCGCTCGCGACGGCCCTCGTCGGCGCCCGCAGCCCCGGCGCCGCGCTGACGCAGGTCAGCCGTGAGCTCGGCGACGTCCCGGACGAGCTGTTCGCCACCGTCCTGGTCCTCACCGTGGACACCGCCACCGGCCTGCTGACCTACGCCAGCGCCGGCCACCCCGACGCGCTGCTGCTGCGCGCGGACAGCCACGACCCCGCGCCGCTGCACCCGCGGGAGCGCACCGGGCTGCTCGAGCTCGCCGACGGCAGCCCGCTCAGCTACGTCGAGCTGCCGCCGACGGGCCCGCTGCTGTCGCCCATCGTGAGCGGCTGGGCGTGGGCCGACGTGCAGCACCGCTTCGGCCCGGGCACCTCGCTGCTGGCCTTCACCGACGGCGTCCTCGAGGCCCGCGACTCCGCGGGCGAGGAGTTCGGCGTCGAGAGCGTCCTGCTGACCATCGAGGCCACGGGCACCGCGGACGCCCCCCGGCTGCTCGACGCCATCGTCGCCGCGGCGGTCCGGCACGGGCACCAGGAGCGGCGCGACGACCAGACGCTCGTGCACGTGCGCTCCGTGGAGCGCGGGGTGCCGGGCGTCGTCAGCGGCAGCGCGCGGGCGACGGCACCGCGGCTGCGGTGACCACCGCGAACGCCTCGCGGTCGGCGGCGGTGCGCCCCGCGGTCGCCTCGGCGGGCTCGGCGACGCCGGCCCGGACGAGCTGCGCGTTGACGTCGACGCCGTCGCCCGTGCGCAGGTAGCCCGAACCCCGGACGTCGACGGCCGCGCCCATCGGCAGCAGCCGCATCAGCTCCTCGACGTAGGCGTCGTGGCAGCCCTCGGCCTCGGCGACGCCCGCGAGCGGCACGGCGGAGGGTGCGGCGGCGGGCAGAGCCACGACGGGCACGGGGCCCGCGGACCAGGCCACGACGCGGCCGTCGGCCTCGGGGCTCGGCGAGGGCGTCGCCGCGGGAGAGGCGGTGGGGGACAGCGTCGACGTCGCGGTGGACCACGCGGTGCCGTCACCGCCGATCGTGTCGTCCGCGGCCACGACCTCGACGGCACCCGTGGGGCGCGCGTCCGGGACGGCGGGGACGGGCGCGTCGTGCGGCCACAGCAGCAGCACGGCCGCCCCCGCGGCCACCCCGGTCAGCACGAGGGCGACCCGGCCGCGCGAGAGCGGGACGCCCGCGCCGGCGACGGGCGTGACGGGCACGTGCGGTGCCGCGGCGGCCGCGGGCCAGGGCTCGCTCCACCGCACCATCTCGCCGGGCCCGTCCAGCTCCACGCGCAGGGCGGCCCCGCGGGCGCTGTAGCGCACCTCCACGGCGTCGACCGCCCCGGGCGTCGTGCGGCTGAGGTGCACCGCGGCGACGACCGCCTTGCCGCCGGTGTGCGCGGGGTGACCGGTGCCGCGCACCTTCACGGCGTCACCGGGACGCAGGTCGGCGACCGAGGGGGCGAGCACCTCCTCCCATCGACAGCTCCGGCGCCGGCCTGAGGGGGCCCGACGCGGCCACGACCGCGGCCATGGCCACGACGCCGACGGCCGCGGGGATGCTGCGGTAGGTGAAGAACGCGTGGACCTGGGAGTGGTTGCTGAGCACGACGTACCAGGCGGGCACCACGAGCGCCGGGGCCGCGAGCACGGCCGCGACGAGCAGGCCCTGCGCGCCCGACCGGCGCGCCGCGAGCACGAGCCCCACCACGACGACGACCGCGGCCGCGACCAGCAGCGGGACCGCGGTCACGGTGTGCTGCACCCACCACGTCCAGTTCGCGCCGATCGCGGCGCCGAACTCCTGCGAGACCCCGCCGCCGTCGAGGCGGTACTCGCCGACCTCCGCCACGCGGCGGAACACCCCGGGCCCCTGCACGAGGGCCGCGATGACCCACCGCGACACCCAGGTGATGCCGAACGCCGCGGGCCAGGCCACGCCCGCGGCGAGCACCACCCGCAGCGTCGGCAGCACCCCCGGCCGGGCCCGGTGCGCGACGGCGCCCGCGACCGCCGCGCACAGCGCCCAGCTCATGGGTGGCACCGTCAGCAGGTCGACGTAGCAGAACAGGGCGGCGGCGCCCCCCGCGCCCAGGGCGGCCCCGCGCCACCCGGTGCGGGCCGTGACGGCGGTCAGGGCGACGCCCGCGGCGAGCGCCGCCAGCGAGATGCCGTGGCTGAACGCCGCGGACGGCATGGCGATCGCGTTGGTCGCCGCCGCGACCGGGACGAGCAGCGCGAACGCCGCCGGGGTCCCGGCCCGCCGCGCGAGCGCCACCCCCGCGCCCAGGCACGCGGCGCCGAACAGGCCCGACACGACGAGGCGCAGGCTCGCCACGTCCGTGACCGCGAGCAGCGGCCGGGTCAGGACGGAGTACCCGCTCCAGTAGCGGAAGTACCCCGCGGGCGGGACCAGGCTGCCGCCCGCCGCGAGCAGCTCGATCTCCGCGCGCCCCTGCTCGCACGCGCTCAGCCGCGGGGCGCCCGTCGCGCGGTACCAGACGCTGCGCGGGTCGTCCGGCGACGTCACGCCGTACCCCACGACGACGCACTCGGTGAACCGGTCCGCCGTCCCGCCCACGCCGTCCGGGGCGTACGGCGCGCCGTAGTCCCCGCTGCGCACGGCCGCCGCGAGGGTGTCGATGATCGGCCCGTTCGGCACGGCCTGCGCCGCGACCAGCAGCCCGAGGAACACGCCCTGCAGCAGCAGGAGCCCGACGAGGGCCTTGGCGGCGAAGCGCAGGACCGCCCTCACCGGACGGCCGGCGCCCGCACCGCGGCCACGGCCGCGCCCGGGACCGCGTGCACCGCGGGGTGCTGCAGGTAGGCCAGCCGCGACGCCTCGTCGGAGGCGCGGTGCACGGCGTCGAGGATCACCCCCACCGCGGTCACGAGGACGGCGACGAGCACGAGGCCCGTGGCGAGGATCGCCGTCGGGAACCGCGGCACCAGCCCCGTCTCGAGGAACTCCAGCACGACCGGCAGCCCGAGCGCGAGGGCCACCGCGACGAGGAGCGCGCCCGTCAGCGCGTGCACGAGCAGGGGACGCTCGTAGCGCGCCAGCCGCGCGATCCAGCTGAGGATGCGCCAGCCGTCGCGGTACGTGCGCAGCTTGCTCTCGCTGCCCTCGGCGCGGTCGCGGAAACCCACCGGCACCTCGCGCTGCGGGACGCGGAGGTTCACGGCGTGGACCGTCAGCTCCGTCTCGACCTCGAAACCCCGGGAGATCGCGGGGAACGACTTCACGAACCGCCGGGACATCACCCGGAACCCGCTGAGCATGTCGGTCACCGGGGTCCCGAACACCCTGCTCACCACCGTGTTCAGGGCGCGGTTGCCCGCCGCGTGGCCCCGCCGGTACGCCGTGAGCGTGCCGGCCTCGCGCACGCCGACGACGTGGTCGAGGCCCTCGTCCAGCAGCAGCTGCAGCAGGTCCCCGGCCGCCGAGGCGTCGTAGGTGTCGTCGCCGTCGATCAGGACGTAGGTGTCGGCCTCCACGTCGGCGAACGCGCGGCGGATGACGTTGCCCTTGCCGGGCCGCGGTTCGCGGCGCACCACCGCCCCGTGCGCACGGGCGACGTCCGCGGTGCGGTCGGTGCTGCCGTTGTCGTAGACGTAGACGACGGCGGTCGGCAGGGCGGCGCGGAGGTCGTCGACGACCTTGCCCACGGCGGCGGCCTCGTCGAGGCACGGCACGATGACCGCGACCCGGCCGCCCGGCCGGAACTGGGGGTCCTCGGGCATGGGGGGGACCTTAGCCGGGGCGGTCCGCCCCGTGAGACGGTCGGGACGTGTCCGCCGTGAGCACGCCCGTGCGGACCGGGCGCCTGACGAGCCTGGACGTCGTGCGCGGGGCGATGCTCGTCGTGAGCGTCGCCGTCAACAGCCTCCTCGTCACCCCCGAGTGGTTCGAGCACGCGACGTGGACCGGGGTGCACGGCCTGGACCTCGTGTTCCCCGTGTTCGTGACCCTCACGGGCTGCGGGCTCGCGTTCGCGATGCACCGGCGCACCGACGTAGGCGGGCTCGTGCGCCGCGTCCTCGTGCTCGTCACCGCGGGCCTGCTCTACAACGCGCTGGTGCTGGACCGCTGGGACCTCGCGACCTGGCGGCTGCCCGGCGTCCTGCAGCTGTACGCCGCCGTGGTCGCCGTCGTGGCGCTGGGCCACCTGCTGACCCGCGGCTGGCGGGGCTGGGCGCTCGCGACCGTGCTCCTCGCCGCCGCCCACACGACCCTGCTGGCCGCGTGGGCCACGACCTGCCCGCAGGGCGCCCTGACGCCGGGCTGCAACCCGTCCGGCACCGTCGACGTGGCCGTCTTCGGCGCCCCGCACGTCTACGCCCTCGGGGTGCTCGGCCACGACCCGGAGGGGCTCGTCGCCGTCCTGGGGGCCCTCGTCAGCGCGGCCGCCGGGGCGAGCGTCGGGCACCTCCTGCTGGCCGTGCGCGACGCCGGCCGGCCACCGCGCGCCGCCGTGCTGCCGGTCGCGGCGCTCGCGCTCGGGGCGGCCGGGCTGGCCTGGGCGGCGGCGACCGTCCCGGGGCTGCTCACCGGCACCGACGTGCCCGCGATGAAGCGGCTGTGGACCGCGCCGTTCTCCCTGTCGGTCGCGGCGGGGGTGGCCGTCGTGCTCCTGCTCGTCCACCTCGCGCTCGACCGCCCCGGCACGACCGCCCCGCTGCGGGCCGCGACCTGGCCGCTGCTCGCCCTGGGCCGCAACAGCCTCCTCGTCTACTTCGGGTCCCACGTCGTGATGTCGCTGCTGCTCCGGGCCGTCGATGCCGACGGGCGGTCGGCCGCCGAGCGGGTGGCGGCCGCGGTGGCCGTCGGCGGGGCCGAGCAGGCGTCGTTCACGGTCCTCGCGGTGCTCGCCTGGACGGCGCTCGCCGGTGTGCTGCACCGGTTCCGCATCTACCTGCGGCCCTGATCCGGAGGGTGCCCGCAGCCGTCCGGGTGGTTCTCCCGGATTCGGGTGACGGGGACTGGACGCACTGTCAGGATGCGCTCGTGGGCGCGGCAGCGTCGCCGCGCTCCGCTCGTCGTCTCGGAGGGACCCCGTGCTCCGCAGTGCCGTCCGCAGCCTCCCCCGGCTGGCCGCGCCCGTCCTCGCCACCGCCCTCGCGCTCGCCGCGGCCCCGCCGGCCGCGGCGACCGAGCGCCAGACCCTCACCCCCGTCTGCGCCATCGCCCTGCCGATCGCGCACCCCGGGTGCGCCGCCGGGCGCACCTACGCGGGGGCGGAGCTGCCCGACCCCGCCAACTACCTCACCGAGCTGCGCGGACCCGACCGCTGGAGCACCGCCGCGCTCGTCGCCGAGGCGGGCTTCCCGCAGGCCGACGTCGCCGTCCTCGTCAGCGGGGACGACGACCACCTCGTCGACGCGCTGTCGGCGGGCCCGCTGGCCCGCACCCTGGCCGCACCGCTCCTGCTCGCCGCGGCCGACCGGGTCCCCGCCGCCACCGCCGAGTTCCTGACCCGGCACGCCGTGTCCGCGGTGCTCGTCGTCGGCGGCCCCTCCTCCCTCGACGCCGGCACCGAGGACCGGCTGCGCGCGCTCGGCGTGCGCAGCGTGGGGCGCGTCGCGGGCGACGACCGGTACGCCACCTCGCGGGCCGTCGCCGCCCTCCTGCCGCCCGCGCCGCACGCCTGGGTCGCCGCCGGCAGCGACGCCCACCGCGTCGACGCGCTCGCCGCGAGCGGGCCGGCGGCGGGCCTCGGGCAACCCGTGCTGCTCGTGCCCGGGGACGGCGACGTCGGCGCCACGGCCGAGGCCCTGCGCGCCTCGGGAGCCACGTCGGCGTCGGTCGTCGGCGGCCCGGGCGCCGTGTCCGAGGCGGTGCTCTCGCAGTTCAGCGGCGCGACGCGCGTCGCGGGCGCCGACCGCTTCGGCACCGCGGCCGCCGCGGCGCTGGAGGGCGTGCGGCGCGGGCTGCCCGCCGGGGACGTCGTCATCGCGCCCGGCGGCGACGACCACCTCGTCGACGCGCTCGCGGCCTCCCCCCTGGGCCGGCCCACGCTGCTGCTGGTCGACACGCCCGCGTCCTACGACGTCATCGAGGCCTGGTGGAGCCTGAACGGCTCGACCCGCACGACGGCCGTGGGGCCGGTGCGGCTGAGCGGGTGACGCGGGGGGTGACCGGTGCCGCGCGCGCTCAAGGTCGGGCGCGGACGTGCCGATCCCCCCGGTGACCGTGGTCACCGCCGGGGCGACCACCGAACCCCCGGGAGACCCGTGTCCACGCCCGACGCCACCCCGACCGGCACGCAGGCCCCCGCGCGCGGCGCGCAGACCGTCGCCCCCGTGCAGGCCTCCGCGCTGGAGTTCGCCGCCTCGATCCTCGGCGACGGCGGCTACGTCCCCGAGCGCCGGCTCGGGGCCGCCCTGACCGCCGGCGGCCGGGGGCAGGACGCGCTCGTCGTGCCGCCCGTCGTCGAGCCCGTCGTCGAGCCGGAGCCCCGCCTCGGGTTCTTCGCGCGCCTCTGGCGCCGCATCGTCGGCGGCTGAGGCCGCCGGGCGGCTGGTTGGATGCAGCGGTGACCAGCCGCCCCGAGCCCTCCGTCGTCGTCGTCGGCAGCGCCAACCTCGACGTCGTCCTCCGCGTCAGCGCGGTCCCCCGCGCGGGGGAGACGGTGCTCGCGCACGGCACGGCCCGCGGCGCCGGCGGCAAGGGGCTCAACCAGGCCGTCGCCGTCGCCCGCGCCGGCGCGGCGTGCACCTTCGTGGCCGCCGTCGGCGACGACGAGGCGGGCCGCGACCTGACGCGGACCATGCAGGCCGACGGCATCGACGTCGACCACCTGCGCACCTCCGCAGAGCCCACGGGCACGGCGCACATCGCGGTCCAGGACGACGGCGACAACGCCATCGTCGTGGCGGCCGGCGCCAACGCGACGTTGCGCGCGCTGACCGACGCCGACCGCGCGCTGCTCGCCGCCGCGACCGTGCTCGTCGCGCAGCTGGAGGTGCCGCTCGAGGTCGTGACGGCCGCCGCGCGCGCCGCGGCCACCGCGACCGTCGTGCTCAACGCGGCCCCCGCGAGGGTCCTGCCGGCGCCGCTGCTCGACGCCGTCGACGTGCTGGTCGTCAACGAGCACGAGGCCCTCGTGGTCTCGGGGCTCACCGCGCCGGCCGGCGCCGACGTCGCGGCCGACCCCGGGCTGCAGCAGCAGGTGCTCGACGCGCTGCTCGAGGTCGTGCCCGCCGTGGTGCTCACCCTGGGCGGCCGGGGCGCGCGCTACGCCGCGCGCGGCGGGACCGGCGGCGAGGTGGCCGCGCCCCGCGTCCAGGTCGTCGACACGACGGGCGCCGGGGACACGGCCGTGGGCTACCTGGCCGCCGCCCTGGCCGCGGGGGAACCGCTCGGCGCCGCCGTCGCCCACGCCGTCGCCGCGGGGTCCCTGGCCGTGGAGACGGCCGGCGCGGTGCCCTCCGTGCCGCACCGGGCCCAGGTGCTCGCTCGGCTGCCGCGGTGACGCGTGCCCGCGCCCTCGTTCCCGGGCTCGCCCTCGTCGTCGCCGCCACCCTGCTCGCCTTCGGCGTCCAGGGGCTCGTCCCGGCCGTCACGGCCTCGACCGTCGCGGTGGTGCTGGGGGCGCTCGTGCGCAGCACCGGCCTGCACCGGCCCGCGTTCGCGCCCGCGACGAAGCTCGTCTCCAAGCGCGTGCTGCGCATCGCCGTCGTCCTGCTCGGGCTGAGCCTGCCGCTGTCGCAGGTCCGCGACCTCGGGGCCGCCGGCGTCGTGCTCGTCGTCGGGGTCGTCGTCGTCACGTTCCTCGGGACCCAGCTGCTCGGCCGGCTGCTCGGGCTGTCCGCCGACCGGAGCCTGCTGGTGGCGACGGGCTTCTCCATCTGCGGGGCGTCCGCCATCGCGGCGGTGCGGCCCGCGACCGACGCCGACGAGGAGGACACGACCACGGCGATCGCCCTGGTCACCCTGTGCGGGAGCCTCGCGATCCTCCTGCTGCCGCTGCTGCGCACCCCGCTGGGCCTGGACGTGCACTCCTTCGGCGCCTGGGCAGGGGCCAGCGTCCACGACGTCGGCCAGGCCGTCGCGACCGGCGACCGCGTGCCCGGCGCCCTGACCACCGTGGTCGTCGTGAAGCTCAGCCGGGTCCTGCTGCTCGCGCCCCTCGTCGCGCTCGTGGCCCTGCGCCGCCGCCGCGCAGCGGGCGCCGCGGGCGCGCCGCTGCCGCCCGTGCTGCCGCTGTTCGTGGCCGGGTTCGTGGCCGCGGTGCTGCTGCGCTCCAGCGGTGTGCTGCCGGCCGGGCTCCTCGACGGCGCGCAGCACGTGCAGGAGGTGCTGCTCGTCGGTGCCCTGTTCGGCCTGGGCACGGGGATCGACCTGCCGCGCCTGCTGCGCACCGGCCGCCGCTCCATCGCTCTGGGGCTGCTGTCGTGGCTGCTCGTCGCCGCCGTCGCGCTGGCCGGGGTCAAGGCGCTCGGCATCTGAGCTGACAGTTCCGCTGCACCGAAGGCCTCGACCGGCCCTCTCCGGGCCCTTCCGGGCGCTTGCGTGCAGCGGAACTGTCAGCCTGTGGACGACGGCGGTCGTCGTGCGCCGCGCCGCGGCACGGTTCCCCGGTGGACCCCGTGCTCGCGCTCTCCGTCCGCGGTGGCAGCGCCCGCTGGAGCGACCTCAGCCGCGACGTCGCCCGCGGCACCCGCTGCCTGCCCCTCGTCGAGGCGGTCGTGCTGCTGGACGGGCTGCTGCGCGACGGCGTCCTCGACGCCGCCGACCTCGAGGCCGTCGCCGCGGACCTGCCGTCGCGCTTCCCGCACCGGCGCGCCTTCGCCCTCGTCGACCCGCGCGCCGAGTCGGTCCTGGAGTCCGCGGTCCGGGTGGGCTGCGTGCTCGCCGGGCTCGACGTCGCGAGCCAGGTCCGCCTCGCCGGCGTCGGGCGTGCGGACCTGCTGGTGGAGGGCTGGCTGGTGGTGGAGACCGACGGTCGCGAGCACCACGGCGGGGCCTTCGCCGAGGACCGCCGCCGGGCTGAGGCCGCGGACGTCTGCAAGGGTGTGGCGCACCCGACGAGAGGATGATCACCGATGTCCGACAACCCCGCCGTGCACCTCGGCCCCGACCAGCGCGAGGACCTCGCCGACGCGGTCCGCCGGGGCGGGGGACGGCTCGTGGAGCTCGCGGACGCCGAGGCCGTCGTGTGGGCGGGGGGTGCGAGCACGTTCCCCGACGGCCTGCCGGAGTCGGTGCGCTGGGTGCAGCTGCCGTCGGCGGGCATCGAGAGCTGGATCGAGGCCGGGACGATCGACGAGTCCCGCACCTGGACCTCCGCCGTCGGCGCCTACTCCGACGTCGTCGCCGAGCACGCCGTCGCCCTCCTGCTGGCCGGCGTCCGCGGCATCGTCGGCTCCGCGCGCGCCACGCGCTGGCTGCCCGACGAGGTCGGCCCGCCGCAGTCGACGCTCAAGGGCGCGACCGTCGCGATCGTCGGTGCGGGCGGGATCGGGCGCGCCATGGTCCCCGCGCTGACGGCGCTCGGCGCGGAGGTCGTCGCCGTGACCCGGCGGGGGCTGCCCGTCGAGGGCGCCGTGGACACGCTGCCCGCCGACCGCGTCTCGGAGGTGTTCGACCGGGCCGACCACGTCATCGTGGCCGCGCCCGCGACGTCGGAGACCAAGGCCCTCGTGGGCGCGGACGAGCTCGCCGCCATCGGCGCCCGCGGCTGGCTCGTCAACATCGCGCGCGGCTCGCTCGTCGACACCGACGCGCTGGTCGAGGCGCTGCAGGACGGCACCCTGGGCGGCGCCGCCCTCGACGTCACCGACCCCGAGCCCCTGCCCGACGGCCACCCGCTGTGGACGGCGCCCAACGTGCTCATCACCCCCCACGTCGCCAACCCCGCGCACCTGCAGGGCGGCGCGCTCGCGGACCGCGTCGAGGACAACGTCCGCCGCTTCGCCGCGGGCGAGGACCTGGAGGGCGTCGTCGACCTGAGCCGGGGCTACTGACCGCCGGCCGTGCAGACGTTCCTCCCGTACCCGAGCCTGGCGCGCTCGGCCGCCGTGCTCGACGCACCGCGGCTGGGCAAGCAGCGCGTGGAGACCCTGCAGATCCTCCGCGCGCTCGAACTGCCCGACTACGGCTGGTCCAGCCACCCCGCCGTGCTCATGTGGCGCGGGTGCACGCCCGCGCTCGTCGCGTACGGGCTGGCGTGCGTCGAGGCGTGGACCGCGCCGGGCCGCGCCGACTCGACGGGACCGCTGATCGCGGAGTTCGCCCCCGAGGTGGTCGGGCTGAGCGAGGAGGAACTCCTCGCCGACCGCCTCCTGCCGTCGTGGTGGGGTGACGACGCCGTGCACCGCAGCCACCGGTCGGCGCTGCTGCGCAAGGACCCGGCGTTCTACGGGCCCGTGTTCGGCGGCGAGCCCGACGACCTGCCCTACGTCTGGCCGGACCCGCCCGAGGTCCCGGAGCGGCCCGCGCTCGACGGCCGCCGGCTGTGGGTCGTCCGCCCGGCCACGCCCGCGGCGCTCGCGGAGTTCCTCACCGTGGGCGTCGTGGGCCTGGGGACGGAGTCGGGGATCGACGTGGACGTGCGCGGGGCGGCGGAGGGCGCGACGCTGCGGGACCTGCTCAAGGAGGTCGCCCCCGGCAAGCGGCCGGGCAAGGCGCTGCGGGTGCTGGACGCCTTCGTCCACGACGTCCGGCCGGGCGACGACGTGGCCCTGCCGATCGAGGGCGAGCGGGCCCTGCTGGTCGGCGAGGTGCTCGGGGAGTACGAGTTCGCGCCGCACGCGGGTGCCGGCGCCCGCCACCGGCGCCGGGTCCGCTGGGGCGGTCGCGCTGTGCGGGCCGCCGTGAGACCGCCTGCGGCGCTGCAGGACCCGCGGGCCCTGTTCCGGGTGACGCTCGCCTCGTGACCCCCACCCGCGAACCCGGGGCAGGGCTCAGCGGTAGGTGACGACCGCGCGGCCCGTGGCGGCGACGACCGTGATCGAGCCGCCCGCGAACTCCTGGCGCAGACCGCCGGGGACGCCGCGCTCCTCCTCGCGCGGGTAGCCGAGACGCCCGCGCTCCCAGCCGGTCGCGGCCCACGCGTCGCGCAGCGCCCCGCGCACCACCTGCGGTCCCGTGGCGGGGCTCCAGTAGACCGAGCCGCCCTCGAAAACGGCGAACGCACCGCCCGCCAGGGGCGTCTCGCTCGTGGCCGGGTAGCCGAGGAACCCGTTCTCCCAGCCGGTGCGGGCGTAGCGGTCGAGGATCGCGCCGCGCAGCGCGCGGGTGCCCGTCGCCGGCGTCCGGTAGACGAGGCCACCGGTGAACCGCTGGACGGCGCCCCCGCCGCGCGTGCCGATCTCCTCCGAGGAGGGGAAGCCCAGCCACGAGCGCTCCCAGCCCAGCGCCGCCCAGGTGTCCCGCACCGGGCCGCGCACGACCTGCGCCCCCGTGGTGGGGCTCCAGTAGACCGACCCGCCCTGGAAGTGCACGAAGGCGCCACCCGGGATCGCGGTGTCCGACGTGGTCGGGTAGCCGAGGAACCCGTTCTCCCAGCCCGCCCGCGCGTACCGGTCGGCGATCGCGCCGCGGATCGCGGTGGCGCCCGTGGCGGGTGAGGAGTAGGCGAGGCCGCCCGAGAAGCGCTGCACGACGCCGCCGTCGCGCAGCCCGATCGGCGCGGACACGGGCCGGCCGAGCCACGACGACGGCCCGCCGAGGGAGGAGTAGAGGGTGCTCAGGGGGGCGGCCACGGGTTCGGGCGAGCGCACGGCGGCGACGGCGGCCGCGACGTCGAGCAGGCCCGTGCCGTAGCCCGCGGGCCAGCTGCTCTGCGGCCGAGCCGTGCTGCGCAGCAGCGACTCCACCGCGGCCACGGGGGTCGTCGGGGCCACCGAGCGCACGAGAGCCGCTGCGGCGGAGACCATCGGCGCCGAGAACGAGGTTCCCGCGGCGAGCGCGTAGCGGTGGCCCTGCGCGGCGGGCAAGCCCACGACGACGGCCGACCCGGGGGCGCTGAGGTCCACGGTGTCGCCGTGCTCGGCCCACGCCTGCGCCCCCGCGGCGTCGCCCGAGGACACCGACACCACGCCCGGGTAGGCCGCGGGGTACTCCACCGGGTTGCCGCACTCGTCGCGCTGCCCCGGGGCGCACGGCGAGCCGTAGTTCCCCGCCGAGGCCACGACGACGGAACCCCGGCCGATCGCGTACTCGACGGCGCGCTGGACGACGGGGGAGGCGTCGGGCCCGCCGAGGGAGAGGTTGATGACGGCGGCGCCGCGGTCGGCGGCGTAGGTGATGCCGTTGGCGATCGCGGAGCTCGGGCAGCCGTCGGGTGCGCACACGCGCACCGCCAGGACCGAGGCGCCGGGGGCGACGCCGGCCGCGCCGACGCCGTTGTCGCGGGCCCCCGCGACGACCGTCGCGACCATCGTGCCGTGCTCGCCGATGTCGCCGCCCTCGGCGAAGTTCGCGCCCACAGTCACCCGGCCGGCGAGGTCGGGCTGGTTCGGGTCGACGCCGGAGTCGAGGACCGCGACGAGCGTCCCCGCGCCCGTCGTCGTCGGCCACGCGGCGGGTGCGCGCACGGCGGCGAGGTGGGTGGCGCGGCCGATCAGCGGGTCGACGGCCGCCGGCCGCGCCACCGCGGTGAGCCGGTAGCCGGTGAGCTGGTACGTCGTCTCGACGGACGCGACGGCGACGCCCGGGTCGTCGTCGAGCCGGTCCACGAGGCGGCGGGCGCTCGCGCCGTCGGGGACGGTCACGGACTGCACGTGGGGCGTCCCGGCGCGGTAGCGCAGGACGTCGACGACCACGCCGTCCCCCGTGGACGCGGACGAGGGTGCGGGTGCGGCGGCGGCCCCCCCGGCGAGCAGCACGACGACGAGGGGGGCGGCACCCGTCGCGGCGAGGAGCCGCCCGAGCGTGCGGGGGGACGGGGTCACGGGGGAGCTCCC
>NZ_JAAALN010000289.1 GCF_009906795.1 Kineococcus siccus | reverse complement strand
GGCGTGCCGCGGGTGGGGCGGGCCGCTCAGACGGTGCGGGCCAGGTCGGCCGCGCCGATGGTCCCGGCGTCGTTGCCGCGCCGGGCGGAGCGCAGCGGGGGCGGCGTGCGGTGGGTGCGGCCCGCCAGGTGCGTCGCGAGGCTCGAGCGGGCCGGCGCAAGCAGCATCTCCCCCGCGGAGGACACGCCCCCGCCGATCACGACGACCTCCGGGTCGAGCACGGCGCAGAACGTCGCGACCGCCTCCCCGAGCCAGCGACCGAGCTCCGAGAGCAGCCCGGCGCAGCCGGGGTCGCCCGTGGCCGCGAGGCGGGTGATCATCGGGCCGTCGACGGCGTCGAGGTCCCCGCCCGCCGCGGCGAGCAGCGCGGCGCCCCGCGGGTCGCCCGAGCGCAGCAGGTCGCGGCCCTCGCGCACGAGCGCGTTGCCGGAGACGTACTGCTCCCAGCAGCCGCGGTTGCCGCAGCCGCAGGCCCGGCCGTCCGGGACGGCGCGCGCGTGCCCGACCTCCGCGGCCGCGCCGGCCGCACCCCGCTGCAGCTGACCGCCCGCGATGATGCCGCCGCCCAGGCCGGTGCCCAGCGTGAGCAGCAGCAGGTCGTCGACGGCGGCGCCGTGCTCGTCGAGGCCGCCGCCGAAGCGGAACTCCCCCCACGCCGCGGCGTTGGCGTCGTTCTCCACGACGACCCGGCGGTGCAGCCGGTCCTCCAGGCGCGCCCGCAGGGGCTCGTCGCGCCACGCGAGGTTGGGCGCGAAGACCACCGTGGAGCGGGCGGCGTCGACGAACCCCGCGGCGGCCACGCCGACGGGCCCGAAGGTGTGGGTGGTGGCGAGCTCGGCGACCGCGTCGGCGACGGCGTCGGCGATCGCGGCGGGCTCGGTGGCGGGGGTCTCGCGGCGCGTGCTGGCGACGATCTCGCCCCGGTGGTCCACCACCCCCGCGGCGATCTTCGTGCCGCCGATGTCGACGCCGACGGCGTTCTCGGCGGGGGTGTCGGTGTGCTGGGCCATGCGAGCTCTGGAACCCCCTGGTGCGGACCTGCGGCGGACGGTCGACCGGCCCGGGCCGAGACCGCCCACCGGATCACCGGGCTCCGCTGCCTCGGAGCACCTCGCGCAGGCTACCCGGCGCCCGCGTCAGCCGAGGATCGCGCCCAGGACCGTCATGAGGAGCAGCAGCAGGGCCGTGAGCACGATCCCGCCGCCCGCGGCCAGGAGCACCTTCGCCTGCGGGCCGGCCGGGCCGCGGACCGGGGACGCCGCGCTCGCGCCCGCGAGCTCCGCGAGCATGGCCTCCACGAGCGCTGCGTCGAGGGGGGCGTCGAGCGGGGCGTCGAGGGCGGCGTCGTCCGCGGCGTCCGGCGCCGCGGTGGTCGCGACCGCGGGTCCTGGGAGGGCCGGGGCAGCGGGACCGGGCCCGGCGGACGTCGGCTCGGCGGGCGGGCCCGCGGGGCCGGCGGGCGCCTCCTCGGAGCGCAGGGCGGCGTGGCACAGCGAGCACCACAGCTCGCGGGGGCCGACGCGGCTCCCGCACGACGGGCAGCGCTCGACGACGACCGTGCTGGCGCGGTGCCGGCCGAGGGCCGCCCGGGCGTGCGTGTTCTCCATCGGTCTGCACCTCCTCCGCACCCCTTCGGCGTCCCGGCGCCGCGGCTTGAGCCCCCGCGGGGGTCCTCCCGTCCGGTCCCGGGACACGGTTCGGGCACGGCCCGGACGCGGGACGGCGCAGACGTTGACAGCGCGCAGCCGCGCTGGTTCCCTGGTCCCCAGGAGTCATCGAAGCGTATCGACGATGGTCGTCGATGCGCCTCGACGGGGCCGGAGCCCCGCTCCTCCCCCACCACCCGCGAGCCTGTCGGGCTCGCGTCTCCTCGTCCGGACGACGGTCGTCGCACCGTCGCAGAAGGGATCAGGCAATGGCGCCCCAGACCACCTCCTCCACCCCCACCACGCCGGCGCGGCCGCTCGGCCGCCGGCCGCTGCTGGCGGCGGCCCTGGCGAGCCCGCTGGCCGTCTCCGCGTGCGGCGGGAGCGAGACCGGGTCCGCCGGCGGGGCGGTCACGCAGGTCACCGCGCTGGACTACTACCAGGACGAACCCGGACGCACCGACTGGACCAACCGGCTCACGGCCGCGGGCAAGGCCGCCGGGGTCACGGTCGACCACCAGAGCGTCAAGGGCGACACCCTCATCGCGAAAGTCCTGCAGCAGTCGTCCGCGAAGACGCTGCCCGACCTGCTGATGCTGGACAACCCCGACCTGCAGGAGATCGCCAGCTCGGGGATCCTCACGCCGCTGTCGGACTACGGCATCGACACCGCCGGGTACGCGCAGGGGATCCTCGACACGGGGACCTACGAGGGCAAGGTCTACGGCCTGGCGCCCACCGTGAACACCATCTCGCTGTTCTTCAACACCGACGTCCTCACGGCCGCCGGGGTCGCCCCGCCCACGACGTGGGACGAGCTCAAGACGGCCGCCGCGACGCTGACGAAGGGCGAGCAGTACGGGTTCGCCTTCGACGCGAACGCCACCTACGAGGGCACCTGGCAGTTCCTGCCGTTCTTCTGGTCCGCGGGCGGGGACCTCGAGAAGCTCGACGCGGCCGAGGGCGTCGAGGCGCTGCAGCTGTGGGTCGACCTCGTCGAGGCCGGTTCGGTGTCGAAGTCGGTCGTGAACTGGGACCAGTCCGACGTGATGGAGCAGTTCGCCGCCGGCAAGGCCGCGATGATGGTCAACGGCCCGTGGCAGATCCCCACGCTGAAGGAGAAGTACGCCGACGTGAAGTGGGACGTCGTGAAGATCCCGGTGCCGAAGGCCGGCGACGAGTCGATCGCCCCCCTCGGCGGCGAGGTGTGGACGGTCCCGCTGACGACGCCCGAGCGCCAGGCCAAGGCGGGCGAGATGCTCAAGACGCTGCTGGAGCCGGCGTCGATGCTGGAGATGGCGAAGAAGGACTACAAGATCCCCTCGCTGACCGCCGTCGCGGACGAGTACGCGGGGACCGCCCCGGAGATGGAGATCTTCGCGGAGCAGGTCACCACGGCCCGCTCGCGCACTTCGCAGCTCGGTGACAAGTGGCCCAAGACCGCCGAGGCGATCTACACGGCCATCCAGTCGGCGCTCACCGGTTCCGCGTCCGCCCAGGAGGCCATGTCCACGGCGCAGGAGAGCGCCTCCGCGTCGTGAGCACGCTGGCCGCCCAGGGCGTCCGGCGCGCGCCCGCGCCCCCCGTCGACGACCGGCAGCGGGCGCGGGCCCGGCGGCGCGAGACGCTCGCGAAGTGGTTGTTCGTGGTCCCGGCGGCGCTGTACCTGCTGCTGTTCTTCGGCTACCCCATCGTCAAGAACATCACGATGAGCTTCCAGGAGTACACGACCCGGACGTTCTACACGGGTGAGGCCCCGTGGGTCGGCCTCGCGAACTACGCCGCCGTGCTCGGCGGCGACCTGTTCGGCAAGGCGCTGTGGAACACCGCGCTCTTCACGGTTGGGTCGCTCGCGGGGCAGTTCGTCATCGGCCTGGCGCTGGCGTCGTTCTTCCACCGCTCGTTCCCGCTGAGCGGGTTCCTGCGCTCGCTGCTGCTGCTGCCGTGGCTGCTGCCGCTGGTGGTGTCCGGGACGATGTGGCGCTGGATGCTCGACCAGGACTCCGGCGTCATCAACCGCATCCTCGGCTCCCCCGTGCCGTGGCTGTCCAGCACCACGTTCGCACTGCTCGCGGTGGTCGTCGTCAACATCTGGGTCGGCATCCCGTTCAACACGACGCTGCTGTACGGGGGCCTGAAGGACATCCCGCAGGAGCTCTACGAGGCGTCGTCGCTGGACGGCGCGGGCCCCGTCGCGACGTTCCGGTACATCACCTGGCCGATGCTGCGGCCGGTGGTCGCCGTGACCCTGCTGCTCGGCATCGTCTACACGCTGAAGGTCCTCGACGTCATCCTCGTGCTGACGGGCGGCGGCCCCGCCAACGCGACCCAGACCATCGCGACGCAGTCGTACTTCCTGTCCTTCCAGCAGTTCGAGTTCGGCCGGGGCGCGGCGATGGGCAACGTCCTCATCGTGATCTCGCTGGTGTTCTCCGTCCTCTACCTGCGCGCGAACCGTCGCGCGGCCGCCTGAGGAGGCTCCCGTGACCACCCTCGCCCCCGTCCGGCGCCC
>NZ_JAAALN010000288.1 GCF_009906795.1 Kineococcus siccus | reverse complement strand
GGGGCATGCCCGGCGCGGGCCGCGGGGGTCAGGACCGGCCGGGAGGCCACGCCGAGGCGGCGCTGGATCGCGTCGGCGATGGAACCCAGCGGGAGCACCTCGTCGGCGACGCCCTCGCGGGCGACCGCGCCGGGCATGCCCCAGACGACCGAGGTGGCCTCGTCCTGGACGACGACCTGCCCACCGGCCTCGGCGACCGCCTTGCAGCCCAGCTTCCCGTCGGAGCCCATGCCGGTGAGGATCACCGCGAGGAGCTCACCGCCGAAGGCGGTCACGGCGGAGCGGATCATCACGTCGACCGCGGGGCGGCAGAAGTTCTCCGGCGGGCCCTGGTGCAGGCGCGTGACGAGCGTGGCCCCGCGGCGCACGACCTCCATGTGGTAGTCGCCGGGCGCGATGTAGACGGTGCCGGCGACGACGGGCTCGCCGTCGGTGGCCTCCACGACGTGGAGCGCGCTGACCTTGTCGAGGCGCTGCGCGTAGAGGCGCGTGAAGACGGGCGGCATGTGCTGGGTGACGAGCACCGGGACGGCGAGCGAGGCCGGCAGCTTCGCCAGCACGCTCGACAGCGCCTCGGGGCCACCCGTGGAGGAACCGATGACGAGGGCGCGCGGCGTCGCCGCGGCACGGGCCCGGGTGCGCACCGCGATCGGCGCGGACGGTGCCGCGGCGACGGGGGCGGCGACCGTGAGCGGCTCGACGAAGTCGGGGACGAGCGCCTTGATCTTGGGGATGAGCTGCTGGCGCACGGACTCCATGGACTCCGCGACGCTGCCGACGTTGGCCGGCTTCGTGACGTAGTCGGAGGCGCCCGAGGACAGCGCGTCGAGGGTCGCGGTCGCGCCGCGCTCGGTCAGCGTCGAGAACATGACGATGGGCAGGCGCCGGTCGACCTTGCGGATCTCCCGCAGCGTCTCCAGGCCGTCCATGACGGGCATCTCGATGTCGAGCGTGACCACGTCGGGCTTCAGCTGCTCGAGCTTGCTGAGCGCGATCTTGCCGTTCTGCGCGGTACCGACGACCTCGAGCGCGGGGTCGGACGCCAACACGTCCGTGACGAGCCGCCGGACGACCACGGAGTCGTCGACGACCAGAACTCTGATGCGCTGGCGCACGAGCCACCTGGCCTTCCTGCCGCAGCTGCCGCGCTGCAGAGCGCGCCTCCCGGACGGGTGGCTCACCTTCCATCGGCTCGCCCGGGCGATCCCTGAACCCGGCGCGCCGGGAGCCGTCGAGGCCCGGCCCCCACCACCGCTGCGGCGCGGTGGGGGCCGGACGTCGCGGCGGTGCGTCAGCTCCGGTGGGTGCGGCGGCGCAGCGCCAGCACGAGCGCGGCCAGCCCGAGCGCGAGGCCCGCGACGCCGAGCCCCCGCGCGAGGCCGTCCGCGGGGCCGTCGGCGGGGCTGGGCGCGGTGGCCGCCGGGGCCGCGGTGGCCGCCGACGCCGGGGCGTCGGCCGCGGTCGTCGTGAACTCCGGGGCGGGGCTCTCGGGCTCCTCGCCCCCCGGCGGGGTCGGCTGCGTCCAGGACGCCACCTCCCCGTCGGAGTAGGTCTGCACGGTCGGCAGCAGGACCCGGGTCCCCGCGGCCGGCAGCGGGCCGAGGTCGAGGTCGAACTCCTGGAACTGCCCGGGCGCGATGCCCGCCCCGGCGTCGGCGGTCCACGTCACGGTGTGCGGGGCCCGGGTGGTGGTGGCCCCGTCGGTCGTGACGGGTGCGGGCAGCGCGTCCTCGACGACTCGGGCGGTCCAGCCCGGGACGGGCTCGACGGCCACGAAGGTGAAGGGCGTGTCCTGCGGCAGCGTCAGGACGAGGCGGACGGTGGACGCGGTGTCGGACTCGTTGGGCACGCGCACGGTGACGACGCTGTAGTCGCCGGCGGCCGTGGTGTCGGGGACCGCGTGGACGTGCGCCGACGCGGGCAGGGCGGCCGCGACGACGAGGAGTCCCCCGGTCGCGGCCCCGGCCCGTCCTGCTGCGGCGCTCGCCGAGCAGCAGCCGCAGGACGGCCCGGACGGGCAGGTGCAGCGGCTGGAGCCACGCCCACCAGGCCCACACGCCGCGTTCGGCGGAGGCGAGGACCCCGGCGGCCAGGACGGTCGCGAGCACGTGCGTCGCGAGCATGGTCGCGGACGTGCCGGGCATCGTCCCGGCCGCCGACGGCAGGGCCACGGGCGTCCAGGCGGCGTGGTGCCCCGCGGCCGCCGGCACCGCCTCGACCGCGAAGGCGGTCAGGGCGGTGTGCAGGCCGAGCTGGCCGGCGCCGAGGGCGGCGAGCAGCGCCACGGGTGACAGCCGCCGGCCGGCCAGGAGCACCGCGGCGCAGGCGGTGACGACGAGCACCGCGGCCAGCAGCAGGGGCCCGGGCAGCCGGCCACCGCCCGCGACGTGCGCGGTGGAGGCGAGCGCCACGACGACGGTGGCCACGGCCGCGGCGCGGACGAGGCGCACCGCACCCCGGGCCGGCGACTGCACCCCGTCACGGTAGGCCAGGCCCGCGTGCGGGCCGCGGGCGGCGTCGGCGACCCGGGACGGGCGTCAGCGGCCGAAGGCGGCGTCCCACGGGCGCAGGAGGACGTCGCGCGCCTCACCGGGCAGGAGGTCGGCGACGACCTCGGCGTGCACGACGCCGCTGACGAGGTTCCACAGGCCACCGGCGGCGTCGGCGGCGTCGAGGCCGCCCGCGCGGAAGGCGCGCACGGCCAGCAGCTGGGCGACGGCCGCGGAGCGCGTCCGCCCGGACAGGTGCACCGCCCACGACGCCTCGTGCACGGCGGCGGCCCACTCGCCGCCGACGGCGCGGTCGCCGTCGGCGGCGGCCCGCAGGCAGGCGCGGTCGGTGCCGTCGAGCCGCGTGAGCCGGTCCAGCACCGCGGCCACGCCCGCCGGCACGTCGTCGAGCTCGGGTGCGCCCGCGGGGGCCAGCTCGCGGCAGGCCGAGAGGTAGGGGCCGGCGAGGGCGCGCCGCACCTCGGCGGGCAGCCGGTCCCCCAGGTAGGCGGAGACGGCGGCGTCGGCGAGGACGTCGGCGGCGCGCGCCGCGCCCTCCGTGCGCAGCCCGGGCCCGCCCTCGACGGGCAGGGTCCACGTCCAGTCCAGGACGTCGTGGTGCACGAGCCGCACGAGCGCGTCGGCGTCGGCGACCGTGCTGGCCTGCAGGACGCGCACCACGCCGTCCTCCAGGCGGTCCGCGGCACCGGCGTCGCCGAACTCGCGCTCGAGGAGGCCGTTGGCCACGTCGGAGAGCACGTCGGTCAGGGGGCGGACCTCCGCGACGGCCGCCCGCACGACCTCCCAGGCGGCGGACCGCGCGGCCGCGTCGTGGCGGGAGGCGAAGACGTCCAGCTCGCCCGGCCCGGCCTGCAGCGCACGGATGACGACGTCGGCCGCCGAGTCGCCGGCGGGCAGCCGCACGAGGTCGAACCCCAGCACGGGAGAACTCACGAGCGAGTAGTGCATGCTGACGCGCCTCCTGGAGCACCCAGCCGCCCCGGTCGGGTGGCGAGAGCCCCACCTTGACACCGGGACCACCGCCCAGCCAGGTCGCCTCACGCGTTCGGGCTCACGACCGCCGTGTCCCAGCGGACGGACCGCGAACAGGTTGCTCCGTGTGGGTGAAGCGGCCGCAGCCGCGCGGGGTGGCCGGGCCACGCAGCGTGCGCGAGGCGTCCCCCGAACGGCTTCCGGCGACGGCCAGCGCTCCGGCCGTCGCAGGCCTACCGTCGGGACGTGGACCTGCTGGACGACGACGACGCCGACGCCGACGGAGCACCGGGCCCGCGCGAGCGGGGTTCCGCCGTCGCGTGGGTGCTGGCGGTCGCGGCCGCGGTCCCCGTGGCCGTGGCCGCGGAGGCGTGCCGGCGGGTGATGACGGGCGGCCTGGACCGGGTCTTCACCGCGACCTACGGCGGGTACCCGGCGCCCTCCGCCGCGCTGCGCCAGCGCTTCGAGTGGATGGTGACCTCGATCCCCGTCGGCACGGCGCTGCTCGCCTCCGCGGTCGGGGTGCTGGCGGTCGCCGGGCTGCACCTGGCCGGGCGCCGGCCCGGCCGCGGCCCGCGGTCCACGGCGGCCGGTGTGGGCGGGGCCGTCGTCCTGTCCGGGCTGGCCTTCCTGGCCGGGGTCCTCAACCACGTCCTGAACGCCCCCGCGACGACGCCCGCGACGGTCGCCTTCGTGGACGCCTACCCGCCGTTCCTGCAGTTCGGGCCGCAGGCGGCGGAGGTCGTGCTGACGGTGGTGCTCGCCGCCGTGGCGGCCGTGGCCCTCGTGCGGCGCCCCGGACCGGGCGCCGCACGAGGGC
>NZ_JAAALN010000287.1 GCF_009906795.1 Kineococcus siccus | reverse complement strand
CACCAAAGGAAACCCCCAACACCCGACAACCCAACCCCACACAACGCAGGACCAGACCACCAGACGCCAGAGGAAAAAACAATTGGCATCAACACTTGGCACACTGTTGAGTTCTCAAGAACCGGACATCCACCTGCTTCCGTCCCTTTCAGGACGTCCACCCGGTGATTCCTCCACTGTAGACCAGGTTGTTCCCCGGTCCCGACCACCGTGTCCTTCGGCCACCCGCACGTTCAGCTGAGCTGACCGGTGGGGGGAGTCTGGCGGAGGTGGCCCGAACCCCTCGGAGACCGGCCGGTGATCCGTCCGTTCCTCCCCGTGGGGGTGTGTCCACCACGTTAACTGGAGGCCAGGAGCGGGTCAAATCCCGGGTGCCAGGCGGCGTCGGGGCGGCTCTCCGCCTCCGCCTCGACCCGCGCCGCCAGCCGCTGCACCGCCCGGCGCAGCGGAGACCGGGGGGCGTGCTCCTGCAGCGTGCGTCCCGCGAGGAGGGCACCGTCGACCGCGCCGTCGTCGGCGAGCAGCACCACGTCCTCGATGCCCGCGAAGCGGCGCAGTGTCTCCCCCACCCGCCGGTCGGCGTCCCGCCCCACCGCGGTGGACCGGACGCGCGTCAGCACCGCGAGCCGCTCGACGTCGGGCACGGCGTCCTCGAGGTGGCCCCACGCGCGGATGAAGCGCTGCAGCCCCACCGGGTCGGCGGCGCCGACCACGAGCACGAGGTCGGCGACCTCGAGGCCCACGAGCGTCGGGGCGTCGCGTCCCGCGCCGTCGTCGTCCACGTCCAGGCCGCCGGCGAGGTCCAGGACGACCCAGTCCGCGCAGGCGGCAGCGACCTCGAGCACCCGGCGCAGACCCACCGGGCGGAGTTCGCGCCAGCGCCGCGGGTCGGGTGAGCCGGTCAGCACCGCCACGCCCTCCACGGCCTCGCACGCCGTCCCCGGCAGCGTCGTCGCGTCCAGCCGCCCGTCGGTGGCGGCCCGCACCGCCGCCAGCAGCCCGGGGGCCTCGTCCAGCAGCCCCAGAGCCTGCGCGACGCTCGCGCCACGGGTGTCGAGGTCGGCCAGCAGGACGCCGGCGCCGGTCGCCGCGAGCTCCGCCGCCAGGTTCACCGCCACCGTCGTGCGGCCGGTCGAGCCGGGCGGCCCCCACACCGCGACGACCCGGCCGGGACTGCCCAGGGCGGGCGCGACCGGGACCGGTGCGGGTTCCCGCTCGACCGCCGGCCCCGGCGGCGACGTGCCGACGCCGGCGGCGCACTCGTGCACGGCCGCGGCCAGGACGTCCGGCGCACCGTCGAGCCGGGCCACGCGCGTCGCCCCCATCTGCCGCCAGCGGCGCTCCGCCGCCCCGCCCTCGGCGCCCGGCGCCACGAGCACCAGCAGGCCGACGCGGTGCTCGCGCAGGAAGGCGACGGTCTCGGCGTCGGCCCCCGGCAACCCGTCGCCCAGGACGACCACCTGGCCCAGGCCCGCGGCCGCGGCCGCGAGCGCCTCGGCGAGGTCGGCGCAGCGCCGGGTCACCACGAGCTCGCGGCGCCGCGGCTCCCAGGCGGTGACCAGCCGCGCCTCCGCCGGTCCCTGCACGGCCAGCAGCACGCCGACGGTCACGACCCACCGGCCGCACCGGAGCCGGGCACCGGGACCAGGTCGACGACGAGGTCGTCCGCGAGCGCCTGCAGGACGTCGGGCAGGGCCCCGAGGGGCACGAGCACCTGCACGTCGCTGCCCCGGCGGGCGGCCAGGCCGCTCGTCAGGGCGCGGACGTCCGCGACCTCGGCCGCCTCCACGAGCAGCCGCGGCGGCGGCACGGGCGCGGTCGCCCCCGGCGGCGCGGGCGTGGTCACCCACACGTCGACCTGCGCCCCGGTGCTCACACCCTGCGGCGGCTCGTCCGGCAGCTGCAGCGTCACGGGCCGGCTCGTCAGGTCGGCCGTGCTGCCGAGCGCCGACCGGGGCAGCAGCTCCCCGGGTGACAGCGCGCGCAGGACGACCGCGCCGGCCGCGGGCGGCCGGTCCGCCGGGACGTAGGCCGCCGCGGTGACCGCGTCGACGTGCACCCGCACCACCTGCAGCTGCTCGACCCCGACCGCGCGCCCGACCCCGAGGGTCGTCGCGACCGCGAACACCTCGGTGGTCCGGTCCGCGGCGCCGACCGCGCGGGCACCGAGCAGGACGGAGGCGAGCACGAGGGCGAGGCCGACCAGCAGGCGCGGGTCGCGCCAGGACGGTGCCGCGAGCCGGCGGGCCGGCGCGGGGCGGGAGGTCGGACGGGTCTGCACGACTGCTGCTCCTCGGGACTCGGGTCGGCGGCCGCTCCGCCCTCCCGGCCATGGTGCGCGCTGCGGCGGGTCCCCCGCGGGCGTCGTCCACAGGCCGGGCGCGAGGCCGGGAGCGGGCGCCGGCCCGCGTGCGACGATGTCGCTCCGCACCCGCCCCCCGACCGCGCAGGAGCTCTCGTGACCGCCCGCTTCCTCCCGCTCGCCGACGTGGCCGAGATGCTGTCGATCTCCTCGGCGCAGGCGTACGCGCTGGTGCGGACCGGGGAGCTGCGCGCCATCAAGGTGGGCGGCCGCGGGCAGTGGCGCGTGGAGGAGAGCGAGCTGGAGGACTACATCCAGCGGATGTACGCCCAGACCCTCGCGAGCGTCCAGCAGTCCGAGGCGGACGTCGAGTCCTCCGCCGGCTGAGCCCGCCGTCCTGGACTAGCCGGGACCCTCCTCGACGGCGAGCAGGGCCCCGAACGGCACGGTGACGACGTCGCGGCGCGCACCCCGCGCGGCGGCGGGGACCTCGACGTCCACGTGGTCGGCCCCGACCCGCCCCAGCGTGCCCCGCACCGTGGCCGACCGGGTCGTGACGAGCACCGGCAGGTCGGCCGCGCCCAGCCCGCGCAGCGCCAGCACGAGCGGCCGGCGGGCGGCGGGCGGGAGCCCCGGCGCGCTCCGCGCCCCGACTCCCCGCACGAGCCCGACCGCGCTCAGCGGCACGAGCACCTGACGGCCCGCGGCCCCCGCCTGCGCCAGCACGACCCAGCCGTCACCGCTGCCCGCCCACGTCCCCGTGCGCCAGCTGCCGTCGAGGAGCTGCAGCGAGACGTCGGAGGGGGTGGCCGCGAGCCGGTGCACCAGGACGACCTCCGCGGTGTCCCGCAGCCGTCGGTCGGCGACCTCCTGCTCCAGGGCCAGCCGTTCCTCGTGCACGAGCTGCGCGGCCATGTCGTCGAAGAGCTCCGTCCAGCGCACCGGTCCACCGTAGGCGGCCGCCCCCTGCGCCGGTGAGACGTCGTGACCACCCGTGAGAACGGTCCGCCGATCGGCTGGGAAGGCGGCCGCGGCCTGGCGTGGTCCGTCCCGGGCTCGGTAGACAGACCGCACCAAACGACATCAAACGACACCCGAACGGGTGGATCGACACCCAGGAGGTGGGCCGTGCCCAGGATCCCGACGGCCGTCGAGCTGCGCGCCACCGCGGTCGCCGGTGTCCTCGTGGCCGTGCCGCTGGCCCTCGCCGCCGCCACCGCCGCCGCCACCCTCCCCGCGCTGCGGGAGGCCCTCGCGGCGACGCGGCAGCTCGACGACCTGGTGCTCGCCGCGGCCGGGACCGCGCTGGTCGCCGTGCTGCTGTGGCTGGCCGCCGTCGTCGCGGTCGCGGCCGCGGACGTCCTGTCGGCGCCCGGCCGCCGGGGCGGCGGGCGCACCCGGGGCCCCGGCCCGCACGGCCCGGCCCTGGTCGAGCGCGTCTCCCCCGCGCTCGTCCGCCGGGTCGTCGCCCTCGCCCTCGGCGCGGCGCTCGGCTCGGGAGCGGCGACAGCCGGTGCGGCCCCGCGGCTCCCCGACGCAGGCTGGGCGGCCGTCGCCCCGGCGGTCGCCGGCGCCACCGCCACCCCGGCCACCACCGCGAGGGCCGTCCCGGACCCCGCCTGGCGGGCTGTCGTCCACGACCGGCCGGCCGCCGTCCCCGGCTCCGCCGCCCGGCCCGCGACGTCGGCCCCCGAGGCGCAGGAGCGCGTCGTGCACCGCGGCGACAGCCTGTGGTCGATCGCCGCGGCCCGGCTGGGGCCCGGGGCGAGCGCGGGCGACGTGCTCCGCGAGCAGCACCGCCTCTACGCGCTGAACGCCCACGTCGTCGGCGCGGACCCCGACCTGCTGCAGCCGGGTCAGGTCCTGCGACTGACCTGACGCTCCCTCCGCCGTGCGCCCGCGGCCCCCGCACGACCTCGCCCGTCCGCACCACCCGCACCCCAGGAGCCGTCGTGCCCGCCACCGCCGCCGCGTCCACCGCGACGTTCGACACCCCCGCCGCCCGGTCCGACAC
>NZ_JAAALN010000286.1 GCF_009906795.1 Kineococcus siccus | reverse complement strand
AGCTCGGGCGGGCCCTCGCGGCCGGCGCGCGCCGGCGCGGCACGGCCACGGCCTGGGAGCTCGGCCCCGTGGTCGACGACGGCGTCGCGCAGGCCGTCGCCTCCGGGGCCGGCCTCGCCGTGCACAGCGGGGACGCCGTGCCCGCCGTGCGCCGACCCGCGGACGGCGACGTCGCCCACCTCGTCAGCGCCAACCTCCGCAAGACGCTGCGCAAGGCCCGCAACCGGATCGCCGCGGACGGGCACGCGATGGGCATCGAGGTGAGCACGGAGGCCCGCGCCGTCGAGGCGGCCCTGCCGCAGCTGGCCGCGGCCTACCGCGACCGCGACCACGCCCACGAGCTCCCGTGCGTGCTGGACACCGAGCGGGGCCTGCGGACCTGGCAGGGCCGCGTCCGGGCGCTCGCCGCGACCGGCCGGCTCGAGCTGTCCGTCCTGACCCTGGACGGTGAGCTCGCGGCCTACGTGCTGGGCCTGCGCGACGGGGCCCGCCTCGGCGTGCTCGAGGGCCGGTTCCTCACGCGGTTCGCGCGGTACGCCCCGGGACGGCTGCTGGAGGCCGACGTGCTCCAGCGGGCCCTCGCCGACGCTGACGTCGAGGAGCTGGACTGGATGACGGGCGTCGCGCCGGAGACCCTCCTCGCCGCCAACCACCAGGAGGAGGTCGTGCTGCTGCGCACCGACGGCTGAGCCGCGCCCGCGCTCAGGCCGCCGACTCCGCGCCCGCCACGAACGACGCCCAGAGCTCGGCGTAGCGCCCGCCCCGCGCGAGCAGGTCGTCGTGGGTGCCCTGCTCGACGATGCGCCCGTGGTCCAGCACCACGATGCGGTCGGCGCGCGACGCGGTCGTCAGCCGGTGCGCGACCACGAGGGTGGTGCGCCGACTCGCGGCCGCGTCCGCCGCCGCGGCCAGGACCGCCTCGGCGGCCGGGTCCAGCGCCGCGGTCGCCTCGTCGAGCAGCAGCACGTCGGGGTCCACCAGCTCCGCGCGCGCCAGCGCGACGAGCTGGCGCTGACCCGTGGAGAGGTTGCGCCCGCGCTCCCCCACGACGAAGTCGTACCCGCCCGGCAGCGCGCGGATCGCCGCGTCGGCGCCCACCGCGGCCGCGGCGGCGCGGACCTCGGCGTCGCTCGCGTCGGGCCGCGCGTAGGCGATCGCCTGACGCACGGTGCCGTCGAAGAGGTAGGCCTCCTGCGGGACCACGCCCAGCCGCTGGCGGTACTGCGTGGTGTCGAGCTCGCGCAGGTCGGTGCCGTCGACGAGGACGCGGCCGGCTGCGCGGGGGGAGGCCGCGGCGGGCGTCGACGTCGGCGTGCGCAGCAGCTCGCGCACCCGGCGCAGGCCGACCGCGGCCTGCTGGTAGCCGTCGAAGACCTGCGAGAGCTGCTGCACGGGAGCGAAGAACAGATCGACGTAGAGCAGGAACGCGATGAGCACCCCGATGCTCACCGCACCCGAGCGCACGGAGAGCGCCCCGACGACGAGCACCACCGCGGCGGTCGCCTCGTTGAGGAACTGCACGAACGGGAAGAAGGTCGCGATGTAGCGCTGCGCCGTCAGCCGCGCGTCGCGGTAGGCCTTCCCCTTGCGGCGGAACGACGCCGTGTCCCCGGCCGTGCGGTCGAAGGCCTGCGTGACGCGCACGCCCGCGACGCTCTCCTGGAACTGGACGTTGACCGCGCTGATGCGCTCCCGCGCCTCGGTGTAGGCGGGCCGCGAGCGCCACCGGAACAGCAGGGTGGCCACCACCAGCACGGGCAGGACCGCCACCACGACGACCGCCAGCTCGGGTTCCAGCACGAGCATCGCGACGAACACGCCGACGATCGAGAGCAGGCTGACCAGCGCCTGCGCCACGCCGGTCTGCAGGAACGTCGAGAGCGCGTCGACGTCGCTCGTCATCCGGGTCATGATCCGGCCGGCCTGCTCGCGCTCGTAGTAGTCCAGCCCGAGGCGCTGCAGCTGGGCGAAGGTCTTGATCCGCAGGGAGAACAGGACCCGCTCGCCCGTGCGGCCCGTGACCCGAGCCTGGGCGACGCTGACGAGCCAGTCGCCGAGGACCACGGCCGCCGCGACCGCGACCACGCTCAGCAGCGCGGTCAGGTCACCGCGGCCGACGCCGGCGTCGAGGCCGTCGCGCACCAGCAGCGGCAGGACCAGCTGCGCGAGGGCGTCCGCGGCGACCAGGGTCATGCCCAGGGCGAGCGCCGCGAGGAACGGCCGCAGCAGGGTGCGCAGCCCGAACCGCGGCTCGGGCTGCTCGGCCGCCGCGACGTCGACGTCGGGGCGGTCCGTCGCCGGGGGCAGCTCGGCGATGCGCTGCAGCAGCTCCGCGGACACGGACATGCCCGTCTCGACCGCGAGGGCGGCGGCCGTCCGCCCGGAGCCGGCGGCCCGCGCCCCTGTGCCCGACGCCCCCGTGCCCGCCGCGACCGGTCCCGACGCCGCTGCGCCCGGCTGGGTGGGCACCGCGGCCCGGGCGGGGACGCGGTCCGGCGTGGCGGGACGCGTGTCCTCGGCGGGGTCGAAGAGCCGACGGAACAGCACGCAGCGCTCCTGCAGCTCCGCCTCGGTGCCCTCGTCGACGACCCGGCCGCCGTCCAGGACGACGATGCGGTCGGCCAGGCGCAGCGTCGAACGCCGGTGGGCGACGAGCAGCGTCGTCCGCCCCGCGACGACACCGGCGAGGGAGGCGAGGATCCGCTGCTCGACGGTCGGGTCGACCGCGGAGGTCGCGTCGTCCAGCACGAGCACGCGCGGCTGCGCGAGCAGCGCGCGGGCCAGGCCGATGCGCTGGCGCTGACCGCCGGACAGCGTCAGCCCCTGCTCCCCGACGAGGGAGTCCCAGCCCTGCGACAGCTCCGCCACGAAGCCGTCGGCCGCCGCCAGGCGCAGGGCCGCGGCGACCTCCTCGTCGCCCGCGGCCGGCACCGGGTAGGCGACGTTGGCGCGCACCGAGTCGGAGAACAGGAAGGTCTCCTCGAACACGACCCCCAGGGCGCGTCGCAGCTCGGCGGGGTCGAGGTCGCGCACGTCGACCCCGCCCACGCGCACGCTGCCCTCGTCGACGTCGTAGAAGCGCGGCACGAGGTGGGTCACGGTCGACTTGCCGGCCCCCGCGGTCCCGACCAGGGCCACGGTCTCGCCGGCCCGCACGCGCAGGCTCACCCCGTCCAGCACGCGGCGCCCGGGGGTGAAGGCGAAGGCCACGTCGGTCAGCTCGAGGTCCAGCGGACCGTCGGGCAGCGCGGTGCGGCCGGGCCCGCCGATCGCGGGGACCGTGTCGACGACCTGCAGGACCCGCTCCATGCCCGCGCGGGCCAGCTGCCCCACCGTCAGGACGCCCGCGAGCTGGCGCACGGGCGAGACGAGGGAGCCGACGTAGGTGGAGAAGGCCAGGAAGGTGCCGACGGTGATGCTGCCGCGCAGCGCCAGCCAGCCGCCGAGGAGCAGCACCCCGACCTGGCCGAGCGCCGGGACGGCCTGCAGGGCCGGGCCGTAGCGGGCGTTGCCGCGGACCACGCGCATGCGGTCGCCGAACAGGTCCGCGACGACGGCCTCGAGCCGGCGCAGCTCCGCGCCCTCCTGCCCGAAGCCCTTCACGACGCGGACGCCGGTCACGGCCGCCTCGACGCGCGCGGCCACCTCGGCGGCGCGGGCCTGCGCGGCCGCGTTGGCGGGGAAGAGGTCGCGGCGGCTGCGGTAGGCGATCCACCACAGCGCCGGGCCGACCGCGAGCGCCACGAGCGTCAACAGCGGCGAGAGCACGGCCATCACGCCCAGCGACACGACGAACAGCACGGCGCTGCCCGAGACGTTGGGCAGCCACGCGAGCAGCCCCTGCACGACCTGCACGTCGCTGATCGAGCGGCTGACGACCTGACCCGTGGACAGGCCGTCGAGCTGGCGGCCGTCCATGCGCTGCACGGCCGCGTGCACGTCGTTGCGCAGGTCGAGCTGGACGTCGAGCGACAGCCGGCCCGCGGTGTAGCGGCGCACGAAACCCAGGCCGAAGATCACCAGCCCCGCCGCGACCAGGAGCGCCGCCCAGGGCCAGAGGGCCCCGTCCGGGTCGGGGACGACGTCGTCGACCACGTGGCGCACCACGAGCGGCACGAGGGCCGCCGTGCCGTAGGAGACGACCGCCGCGCCGAAGGCCAGGCCCAGGTCGCGGCGGTGCCGCAGGCAGTACCCGGCCAGCCGCCGCAGCCAGCCCCCCGCCGGCGCGAGCGGTTCGCCGGCGGGTCTCGCGGAGGTGGGGGGCACGGGGGACGACAGTAGTTCGGCCCTCTGACACCGAACCGCGCAGCAGGGGGCCGGGCGGGGCCGGCCGGTCAGCGGCGG
>NZ_JAAALN010000285.1 GCF_009906795.1 Kineococcus siccus | reverse complement strand
CGCCCGGCCCGCCCGCCGCGGTCCGGACGCCGCCGCGCTCCTGGAGGGGCTCAACCCCCAGCAGCGCGAGGCCGTGGTGCACACCGGCTCGCCGCTGCTCATCGTGGCCGGCGCCGGGTCGGGCAAGACGCGCGTGCTCACCCACCGCATCGCCTACCTGCTGGCCGAGCGGGGCGCGACCCCGGGCCAGATCCTCGCCATCACCTTCACCAACAAGGCCGCGGCGGAGATGCGCGACCGGGTCGCGGCGCTCACGGGCGAGCACATCGGCCACGGCGGCCGGAGCATGTGGGTCTCGACGTTCCACTCCGCCTGCGTGCGGATCCTGCGCGCCCAGGCCGCCCAGCTCGGGCTGCGGACCTCGTTCTCGATCTACGACTCCGCCGACGCCCAGCGCCTGATGGCGCTGGTCGGCCGCGAGCTCGACCTGGACCCCAAGAAGCACGCCCCGCGCAGCATGTCGGCCATGGTCAGCAACCTCAAGAACGAGCTCGTCGACGAGGAGGCGTACTTCGACCGGGCGCACTCCGAGCAGGGCAACGAGACCGAGCGCACGCTCGCGGCGGCCTACCGGCTCTACCAGTCGCGGCTGCGGCAGGCCAACGCGCTCGACTTCGACGACCTGATCATGTCGACCGTGCACCTACTGCAGGCGTTCCCCGACGTCGCCGAGCACTACCGCCGCCGGTTCCGCCACGTCCTGGTCGACGAGTACCAGGACACCAACCACGCCCAGTACGTCCTGGTGCGCGAGCTCGTGGGCGGCTCCGTGAGCGAGGAGGCGGCCCGCTCGCGCGTGACGGCGGCCGACGGCACCGTGGTCCGCGAGGGCCAGCGCGTCGCCGTGCCGCCGGCCGAGCTGACCGTCGTCGGTGACGCCGACCAGTCGATCTACGCCTTCCGCGGCGCGACGATCCGCAACATCGCCGAGTTCGAGAAGGACTACCCCGACGCGCGGACGGTGCTGCTGGAGCAGAACTACCGCTCGACGCAGACGATCCTCTCGGCGGCCAACGAGGTCATCAGGCACAACGAGGACCGCCGGGCGAAGAACCTCTGGACGGCCGCGGGCGCGGGCGAGCAGATCGTCGGCTACGTCGCCGACGACGAGCACGACGAGGCCGCGTTCGTCGCGGAGGAGGTCGACCGCCTCCACGACGCCGGCCACCTGAAGTACTCCGACGTCGCGGTGTTCTACCGCACCAACGCGCAGTCGCGGGCCCTGGAGGAGGTCTTCGTCCGCACGGGCCTGCCCTACAAGATCGTCGGCGGCACGCGGTTCTACGAGCGCCGCGAGGTCAAGGACGCCATGGCGTACCTGCGCCTGATCGCGAACCCGGACGACACCGTGAACCTGCGGCGCGTCCTCAACGTCCCCAAGCGCGGGATCGGCGAGCGCGCCGAGGCGGCGATCGTCGTGCTGGCGGAGCGCGAGAAGGTCTCCTTCGCGCAGGCGCTGGAGCGCGCCGACGAGGCCTACGGCCTGGTCACCCGCTCGCTCACCGCGATCAGGGGGTTCACGACGCTGGTCTCCGACCTGCGCACGCTCGCCGAGTCGGGGGCGGCCCCCGCGACGGTGCTCGAGGCGGTGCTGGAGCAGACGGGCTACCTCGCGGAGCTGCGCGCGAGCCACGACCCGCAGGACGAGAGCCGCGTCGAGAACCTGTCCGAGCTCGTCGCCGTCGCCGAGGAGTTCGCGGAGACCGACCCCGAGGGGACGCTGACCGACTTCCTGGAGCGCGTCTCGCTGGTCGCCGACTCCGACCAGATCCCCGACGCCGAGGCCGAGGCGCAGGGCGTCGTGACCCTCATGACCCTGCACACCGCCAAGGGCCTGGAGTTCCCGGTCGTGTTCCTCACGGGCATGGAGGACGGCACCTTCCCGCACCTGCGCTCGCTCGCCGACCCCGACCAGCTGGCCGAGGAGCGCCGCCTGGCCTACGTGGGGCTGACCCGGGCGCGCGAGCGGCTGTACCTCTCGCGCGCGACGAGCCGCAGCGCCTGGGGCGCCCCGCAGCAGAGCCCGGCCAGCCGGTTCCTCGACGACGTCCCGCCGAACCTCGTGGACTGGAAGCGCGGCGCCGCGTCCGGCTTCGCGCCGGTCTCGTCGCCGTCGGCGGGGGCGCGGCTGTCGCAGCGCCCCGGCGTGCGCTCGCCGGGCAACCGCCCCGTCATCGCCCTGTCCCCGGGGGACCGCGTCACGCACGACTCCTTCGGCATGGGCACCGTCGTGCGGATCGAGGGCGAGGGCGACAAGACCGTCGCGCACGTCGACTTCCGCACCGAGGGCGTCAAGCGGCTCCTGCTGCGCTACGCCCCCGTGACCAAGCTCTGACGGGCGCCCGCCCCCGAGCCGTCTGACGTCTGGGCCGCCCCGCCCTCGCCGTGCGGACCCGGGAGGAGTTGGATGGGCGTCATGGACTTCCGCTACCTCGGGGCCTCGGGCCTCAAGATCTCCGAGATCACCTACGGCAACTGGCTCACGCACGGCTCGCAGGTCGAGAACGACGCCGCGATCGCGTGCGTGCACGCTGCGATCGACGCGGGCATCTCGACCTTCGACACCGCCGACGTCTACGCCAACACGAAGGCCGAGACCGTCCTCGGTCAGGCGCTGAAGGGGCAGCGCCGCGAGTCGCTGGAGATCCTCACCAAGGTGTTCGGGCCGACCGGGCCCAAGGGGCACAACGACCTCGGCCTGTCCCGCAAGCACATCACCGAGTCGATCGACGGCTCGCTGCGCCGCCTGGGGACGGACTACGTCGACCTGTACCAGGCGCACCGCTTCGACTACGAGACGCCGCTGGAGGAGACGTTCCAGGCCTTCGCGGACATCGTCCGCCAGGGCAAGGTCCTCTACGTCGGCGTCAGCGAGTGGACCGCCGACCAGCTCCGCGCGGGCCACGCGCTCGCGAAGGAGATGGGCGTCCAGCTCATCTCCAACCAGCCGCAGTACTCGATGCTGTGGCGCGTCATCGAGGGCGAGGTCGTCCCGACGTCGCGCGAGCTGGGCGTCTCCCAGGTCGTGTGGTCGCCCATCGCGCAGGGCGTGCTGACGGGCAAGTACGTGCCCGGCGGCGAGCTGCCGGCGGGGTCGCGCGCCACGGACGCCAAGGGCGGCGCCGACATGATCAAGCGGTTCATGAACGACGACGTCCTGACCCGCGTGCAGGCCCTCAAGCCCGTCGCCGACGAGCTCGGCCTGTCGATGGCGCAGCTCGCCGTCGCGTGGGTGCTGGCCAACGACAACGTCGCGACCGCCATCATCGGCGCGAGCCGGCCGGAGCAGGTGCACGAGAACGCGAAGGCCGCCGGCGTCACGATCCCCGCCGAGGCCCTGGCCCGCATCGACGAGGTCCTCGGTGACGTCGTCGAGCGCGACCCGGCCAAGACGCTCGAGAGCTCGCCGAAGACCCGCGAGGCCTGAGACGTCACGACGGGCCCGCCCCCGGCGAGGGGCGGGCCCGTCGTCGCTCCGCGCTCAGGCGCCGCCGTTGATCGCCGTCGTGCGCAGGGCCGCGGCCCCCACGCCGTGCCGCTCGAGGACGGCGGCGTAGCTGCCGTCGGCGATGCTCTCCTGCAGCGCGACCTGGACCGCGTCGCGCAGCGCCGTGCGGTCCTTCGCCGTCGCGATCCCGTACGGCGCGGACTCCAGCGACTCCCCGACGAGCTCGAGACGGCCGCCCGAGGCCGTGGCCAGGTCGGCCGCCGACGGGTAGTCCTCGACGCCGAAGTCGGCCGCACCGGCGAGCACCGCGTCGCCGCTGCGGCCGTTGTCGACCTCGACGGTGCGCACGGCGGGGGAGCCCGCGGCCGTGCACAGGGCCGACTGGGCGGCGACGAGGTCGCCGTTGGTCGTGGAGGAGTTCACGGCCGCGGTGCGTCCGCACCAGCTCGCCGGGTCGCTCAGCCCGGCCGGGTTGCCGCCGGCGGTGAGGACCTGGCTGCCCGCGACGAAGTAGTCGACGAAGTCGACGTCGGCCTGCCGCGAGGCCCGGTCCGTCATCGAGGACATGATCACGTCGGCCTGGTGCCCGCTCACGGTGGCGATGAGGTCGTCGAAGGCGACCTGCCGGAACGTGACCTCCAGCCCGAGCCGGCGGCCCAGGTCCTCGGCCAGGTCGATGTCGACGCCCGCGGGACGGGAACCCTCCAGGTACTCCATGGGCGCGTAGCTGGCGTCGGTGGCGACCGTCAGGGTGCCGGGGACCACCAGCGGCAGGGCGGGGGCGGCCGTGCGCTCCGCGTCCCCCGTCGTGCGGTGCGCGTCCTGCGCCGCTTCCACGTCTGAACCCGGCCCGCGGGTCCCGGCTCAGCCCTCCGGGGTGCGCAGGAGGGCGAAGGTGAGGTCGCGCCGGTGCCGGAAGCCGAGCGCGGTGT
>NZ_JAAALN010000284.1 GCF_009906795.1 Kineococcus siccus | reverse complement strand
CTCGAGGCCGCCGGGCATCGCGGCCACGAAGTCCGCGGCCTGCGCGGTGCGCAGCGCGGCCCACAGCTCCTCGTCGGTGGCCTCGGGCCGCCCGAAGCGCAGGTTGCTCGCGACGGTGCCCGCGAACAGGTAGGCCTTCTGCGGCACGAGGCCCACGCGGCGGCGCAGCTCCGCGTCGGAGAGCTCGCGCACGTCGACGCCGTCGAGGACGACCGACCCGCCCGTGGCGTCGAACAGCCGCCCGAGCAGGTTCACGAGCGTGGTCTTGCCCGCGCCCGTGCTGCCGATGACCGCGGTCAGGCGCCCCGGCGCGGCCGTGCAGGACACGCCCGACAGCACGGGCAGCTCGGCGCCCGGGTAGGCGAAGCTCACGTCGCGCAGCTCGACGGTGCCGCGCGAGTCCGCCGGGGTCGTGGGAGCGGCCGGCAGCACGACGGACGGCGCGGTCGCCAGCACCTCGGCGATGCGGTCGGCGGACACCGCGGCGCGCGGGGCGAGGACCGCGATGAAGGTGGACATCAGCACGGCCGTGAGGATCTGCACGAGGTAGCTGAGGAAGGCGATGAGCGAGCCGACCTGCAGGTCCCCGCTCTCCACGCGCGGGGCGCCGAACCAGATGACGGCCACGCTGGCGCCGTTCAGCACCAGCGTCACCACGGGGAAGACGAGCGCGAACAGCCGCCCGGTGTGCGTCGCGGTCTGCGTGAGGTCGGCGTTGGCGGCGGCGAAGCGCTGCGTCTCCGCGGCCTCGCGCACGAAGCTGCGCACCACGCGGATGCCGGTCAGCTGCTCGCGCAGCACGCGGTTGACGGTGTCGACCCGGCCCTGCAGGACCCGGAACAGGGGTCCCAGCCGGACCATGATCGCCGCGACGGCGGCGACGAGGACGGGCACCGCGACCACCAGCAGCCAGCTCAGCCCGACGTCCTCGCGCAGCGCCATGACGACCCCGCCCACGATGAGCAGGGGCGCCGAGACCAGCAGCGTGCAGACGACGAGGACGAGCACCTGCACCTGCTGCACGTCGTTGGTGCACCGCGTGATCAGCGACGGCGCCCCGAACCGGCCGACCTCGCGCTGGGACAGGTCCAGCACGTGGCCGAACACCGCGGCGCGCAGGTCGCGGCCCACGGCCATGGCGGTGCGCGCGCCCAGGAGGACCGCCCCGACCGCGCAGAGCACCTGCAGCAGCGTGACGACGAGCATGGTGCCGCCCGTGCGCAGGACGTAGCCGGTGTCCCCGGTCGCGACGCCGCGGTCGATGACGTCGGCGTTCAGCCGGGGCAGGTAGAGGGTCGCGGTCGCCTGCAGGAGCTGCAGGACGACCACGCCGGCCAGCAGCGACCGGTGCGGGCGGAGGTGCTGGCGGAGCAGCGGCACGAGCACGGTGCAGGTCTAGCACCGGCACCGCAGCGCCCTCCAGGGAGATCGCGCCGGCCGGGCCCTGCGGCCCACGGGCCCACAGCCGCCGGCGGGTTCGGAGCCGGCGGGCTCAGAGCCGGCCGGCGGCCTTCAGCGCGAGGTAGGTGTCGGCGAGGGCGGGCGCGAGGTCGTCGGGCGCGGCGTGCACGACCTGGACGCCGAGCCGCTCCAGCAGCGTCGCGGTCGCGGCGCGCTCGGCCGCGGTGGCCTCGGCGGCCGCCGCCCCGTAGACCTCCTCCGACGTCTGCCGCCGGCGGGCCATCTGCCGCAGCGCCGGGTCGTCGACGGCCGCGAGGACGACCGTGTGCCGCGCCGCGAGCTGCTCCAGGACCGTGAGCAGCCCGGACTCCAGCGCCGCGGGGTCGAGCGCGGTCAGCAGGACGACCAGGGCGCGCTGGCGGGCGAGCGCGCGGACCTCGGTGGCCACCACGTCCCAGTCGGCCTCCACGAGCGCCGGTTCCAGCGGCGCCAGGGCCGTCACCAGGCTGGGCAGCAGGTCGGCGCGCGAGGAGCCCCGCACGCGCACGCGCACCCGGCGGTCGTGGGCGAAGAGGTCGACGCGGTCGCCCGCGCGCCCCGCGAGGACGGCCGTCAGCAGCGCCGCGTCGATCGCCGCGTCCAGGCGCACCTCGACGCCCTCGGTCGAGGCGAACCGGTCCGCCCCCGGCGCCGGCCCCGTGCCGATGCGCGCCGCGGAGGTGCGCGAGGCGTCCACGACGAGCAGCACCCGGCGGTCGCGCTCGGGGCGCCAGGTGCGCACGACGACGGACTGCCGGCGCGCCGTGGCCCGCCAGTCGATCGAGCGGACGTCGTCGCCGTCGACGTAGTCGCGCAGCGAGTCGAACTCGGTGCCCTGCCCGCGGTGCAGCACGGCGCTGCGGCCGTCGAGCTCGCGCAGCCGCGACAGCCGCGACGGCAGGTGCTTGCGCGAGGTGAAGGGCGGCAGGACGCGCAACCGCCCCGGCAGGCTCGCCGAGCGCTGCCGGCCCGCGAGGCCCAGCGGCCCGAGGCTGCGCACCGTGACCCGGTCCGCGAGCCGGTCACCGCGCCGGGTGGGCACGAGCACGGTCGTGAACCGCCGCCGCTCGCCCGCGGGCAGGTCGAGGACGTGGCGGTCGGTGCGGGCGCCCGCCGACGGCTGCCACGCGTCGCGGACCAGCCCGCGGACCCGGCGGCCGGACTCGTTGGCGACCAGCAGCGTGCTCTCCACGGGCTCGCCGAGGCGCACCGCGGGCAGGACCGAGCGGCGCAGCACCAGCGCGCGCGGCGAGGGGGCCAGGACGACGTCCAGGGCGACGAGCAGCGCGACCACCAGCAGCCACGTCCCCACGGCCGCGAGCGTGGGCCACAGGGCCACGAGCACGACCCCGAGCGCCACCAGCACCGGCACCCGCCCCGTCGTGGTCACCGCGGGACGGGGACCGCGCCGAGGACGGAGTCCAGGACCGAGTCGACGCTCACCCCGTCGAGCTCGGCCTCGGGGCGCAGCTGCACGCGGTGGCGCAGGGTCGGGCGGGCCAGGGCCTTGACGTCGTCGGGCGACACGTAGTCGCGCCCCGACAGCCACGCCCACGCGCGCGCCGTCGACAGCAGCGCCGTGGCGCCGCGGGGCGAGACGCCCAGCGCGAGCGACGGCGAGGAGCGCGTGGCGCGGCAGACGTCCACGACGTAGCCGAGGACCTCGCGGGAGACCTGGACCCGCCGCACGGCCGCCGAGGCCAGGGCGAGCTGGGCGGGGGAGGCCACGGCCCGCACCCCGGCCGCGCCGAGGTCGCGGGGGTCGAAGCCCGCGGCGTGGCGGGCCAGCACCTCGACCTCGTCCTCGCGCGGCGGCAGCGGCAGCGTGAGCTTCAGCAGGAACCGGTCCAGCTGCGCCTCGGGCAGCGGGTAGGTGCCCTCGTACTCCACGGGGTTCTGCGTCGCGGCGACGATGAACGGCGCCGGCAGCGGGCGGGGGAGCCCGTCGACCGACACCTGCTTCTCCTCCATGGCCTCCAGCAGCGACGCCTGCGTCTTGGGCGGCGTGCGGTTGATCTCGTCGGCCAGCAGCAGGTTCGTGAAGACCGGGCCCTCGCGGAAGCTGAAGTTCGCGGTCTGCGCGTCGTAGACGAGCGAGCCCGTGACGTCGCCCGGCATCAGGTCGGGCGTGAACTGCACGCGCTTGGTGTCCAGCTGCAGCGCGGCGGCGAGCGTGCGCACCAGCAGCGTCTTCGCGACGCCCGGGACGCCTTCGAGCAGCACGTGGCCCTGGCACAGCACCGCGATGACGAGACCGGTCACGGCCGCGTCCTGGCCCACGACGGCCTTCGCCACCTCGCGCCGCACGGCGCGCAGCGCGTCGCGCGCGGCCTCGGTCTCGTCGCGGCGGTCCGCCACCGCGGACGCCGCCGTGCTGCCCCCGCCGGCGGCCGGGCGCGCGCCGCCGTCGGTCGCCGTGCCGTCGATCGCGGGGTCCTCGATCGCGGGGTCCTCGATCGCGGGGTCCTGGATCGCGGGGCCGTCGGTGCTCTCGCTCACGCTGGTGGTGCCTTCCTCGGGTGCGGGGTCAGGTCTCGGGGCGCGCGGCTCGGGCCGCCCGTCGCGGGTGGGCTCACGTGGGGTGCCCGCGCAGCTGGGACTCCAGGGCGTCGAGGTCGCCCGCGAGCCGCACCAGCGCGGCCTCGTCGGGCGGCTCGGCGGGCAGCAGCAGCGCGCGCAGCTCGGGGGCGGGGCGGCCCGTGGCCCACGCGACGGCGTCGGCGACGTCGTGCGCCGGAGCCGTGGCGTCGAGGCGGACCAGCACCCGCAGCCGCCGCAGCGCGGCGGAGCGCAGGGCCTCCGCCGCGCGCCCGCGGGCACCCGCCCGCGCGTACAGCCGGGCTCGGCCCTCGACGCTCTCGACCGAGCGCACCACGACGGGCAGCGGCTCGGGCACGAGGCGGCCGAGCCGCCGGCCGCGCCAGGGCGCCACGGCGAGGCCCGCGAGCAGCAGCAGCACGGCGCTCGGCAGCGCCCACGGCGGGACGAGCGAGGTCACCGGCACGGGGCCGCCCCCCGCCA
>NZ_JAAALN010000283.1 GCF_009906795.1 Kineococcus siccus | reverse complement strand
GCCGGGTCGCCGCGATCGACTGCGACCTCGACCACGTCATCGCCTGGCCCGAAGGGGCGTCCACCGCGGACAACCTGCAACCCCTGTGCCGCAGCCACCACCGCTTCAAGACCCAGTACGTCTACGAAACGGCGACCGCGAACCGTCGGCGGAACGCGGGGAACCGGCGCGCCCTCCTGCCCCCGCCGTCACCGGTGGACGACTCACCACCACCGTTCTGACCCCGTCGACGCAGAGGCCCCACGGCCCCACACTCGGCGGGGTGAACACCCTGATGCTGCAGGGCACCGACGCCCCGGCGCACGGTTCACCTTGCGGAGCGAGGACACCCCTCGCGGGCCGGGCGTCGTGCTCGACCTGCGCACCGCCGGCGGGCGGCAGTGTTGGGGCACCGGTGCCCGTTCCACTCCCCTGGTGCCCGGGCAGGTCACGGACATCAGCCAGAGCAGGGGTGATGCCGACGAACCGGCCACGTGGCTGGTGAAGCTGCACGGGGACGTGCGTGCCGTCGTGGTCCACCTGTCCGACGGCACTCAGCAGGACCTGGGGGTCGTCGACGACCCGCGGCAGCCCGGACTGCGGTGGGCGGTGCTGTCTACCCGCGGAACCTCGACGTGCACCGCCTCGACGTGTACGACGCAGCCGGCGCGACGGTCGGACCGCCGTCCTGACGGTCAGCCCCGGAACGCCTCCGGGCGCTCCGCGGTCGCCTCGGCGAGCGCGGACCTGATGCCGTCGACGCCCGCCTCGGCGCCGTAGACCGGGGTGCCCGGCTGCTGGCGCCAGGAGTCGGCCACGGACCCGGCGTCGACCGCGTCGAAGCCGACCGCGTCGAGCAGCCCCGTCACCGTGGCCTTGGCGTCCGCGTCGTCGCCCGCGATCGGCAGCGCCCGGCGCTCGGGGTCTCCCGCCGGCCGGCCGGCCGTGAGCAGGTGCTCGGCCTGGATGCCGTTGAACGCCTTCACCCAGCGGAGGCGACCGGCCGGGTCGAGGTGCTGCGCTACCCAGGCCGTCTCCGGCGTCCCGTCCTCGATCGCGTCGATCCGCCCGTCGCGCTCGCGCGGGTAGTAGTTGCACGTGTCGACGACGACGGTCCCCGCGGCGACGCCGTCCAGCAGCCCGGCCGGCAGACCGGGGACCGCCTTCAACGGCACGGTGACGACGACGAGGTCGGCACCCGCGGCGGCCTCGGTGTTCGTCACGGCCGCAGCGCCCGTCTCCGACGCCAGGTCGGCCAGGCTCTCCGGGCCGCGGGAGTTCGCCACCCGCACCCGGTGGCCCAGGCCCGTGAAGAGCCGCGTGAGGTTCCCGCCGATGTTGCCGGCGCCGATGATCGCGATGTCGAGGGTGTCCACGCGAGGTGTCTACCAGCGCGGGCCGGAAGCCGCCTCAGCGGACGCTGGACGGCCACCGAACGGTGATGGTGGTGGTCTCCTGCGTGGCGGAGGCCTCCCAGGTGTGCGACTCCCCGGGGTACCAGATCACGTAGTCGCCGGACTGCCGCAGCACGGCCTCGCCACCGCTGCGGAACCGGATCGTCTGCCCGCCGCTGACCAGCACGGTCAGCGACGTCTGCGGCTCCGGGTCCGTCCACGCGTCGTCGCGGGAACCGGGGGCCAGGCGCGCCCACTTCACCTCGACGTCGGCCGTCGCCAGCTCGGGTGCGTGGTCGGCCTTGAAACCGCCGACGAGCCAGCCGCCGTCGGCGGCCCCGTCCGCGTCGGCGTTGCCGGTGTGGAAGGTCACCGCGCGCCGGTCAGCCGAGCCAGCCGCGGGCGGCCTCGAGCGCCCAGTACGTGAGGATCACCTGCGCGCCGGCGCGCCGCAGGGCGAGCAGGCTCTCCAGCGCGACGCGGTCGCGGTCGATCGCGCCCGCCTGCGCGGCGAACTCGACCATCGCGTACTCCCCTGACACCTGGTAGCTCGCGACGGGGACGTCGGCCACGTCGGCGACGGCGCGCAGGACGTCGAGGTAGGGCAGGCCGGGCTTGACCATCACCAGGTCGGCACCCTCGGCGAGGTCGAGGCGGACCTCGCGCAGGGCCTCGGAGGCGTTCGCGGCCGGGTCCTGCTGGTAGGTGCGCCGGTCCCCCGTCAGCTGGGAGTCGACGGCCTCGCGGAACGGCCCGTAGAAGGCCGACGCGTACTTCACGGCGTAGGCGAGCAGCGACACGTCGTCGCGGCCGGCCGCGTCCAGGACCGCGCGCAGGTGCCCGATCTGGCCGTCCATCATGCCGCTGGGCCCCAGCAGGTGGGCGCCCGCGCGGGCCTGCGCCAGTGCCATCGACGCGTAGCGCTCCAGGGTCCGGTCGTTGTCGACGCGACCGCGCTCGTCCAGCACCCCGCAGTGCCCGTGGTCGGTGAACTCGTCGAGGCACAGGTCGGCCATGACGACGAGGTCGTCGCCCACGGCGTCGCGCACGTCGGCCAGCGCCACGTTGAGGATGCCGTCGGGGTCGTCGGCACCGGAACCCAGCGCGTCGCGCTGCGCGGGGACGCCGAACAGCATGATCCCGCCCAGGCCCGCGGCCGCGGCCTCCTTCGCGGCCGCGACGAGCGACGCGCGACTGTGCTGCACCACGCCCGGCAGCGTCCGGACGGGCTGCGGCTCGTCCAGGCCCTCCCGCACGAAGACGGGCAGCACGAGGTCGCTCGGCCGCAGGTGCACGTCGGTGACCAGGCGGCGCATCGCGGGGGTCGAGCGCAGCCGGCGGGGCCGGACGGGCAGGCTCACCGGGCCCGCCGGCGCGACGCGGACTTGCGCTGGCTCGGGCGCAGGGGCTCCTCCCCCGCCTCGACCGCCGCGGCCCGCAGGCCCTGGCCGTAGGCGGCGAGGGCGTCGACGAGCGCGTCCGAGCTCGGCTCCGGCGCGAGGACGTCGACGCGCAGGCCGTGCTCCTCGGCGGTCTTGGCCGTGGCCGGGCCGATGCACGCGACCACGGTCGAGGGGTGCGGCTTGCCCGCGATCCCCACGAGGTTGCGCACGGTCGAGCTGGACGTGAACACGACCGCGTCGAAGGCGCCCGACTTGATGGCGTCGCGCACCGGTGCGGCGGGCGGCGCGGCGCGCACCGTCCGGTAGGCCGTGACGTCGTCGACCTCCCAGCCGTTCTCCACCAGACCCGCGACGAGGGTGTCGGTGGCGATGTCGGCGCGCGGCAGGAACACCCGGTTGATGGGGTCGAGCACGTCGTCGTAGGGCGGCCACGCCTGCAGCAGACCGGTCGCGGACTGCTCCTCCTCGGGCACCAGGTCGGGCTCGATCCCCCACTCCCGCAGCGCGTCCGCGGTGACCCCGCCCACCGCGGCGACCTTGAGGCCGCTGAACGCGCGCGCGTCGAGGCCGTACTCGGTGAACTTCTCGCGCACCGCGCGGACCGCGTTGACCGACGTGAACCCGATCCACTCGTAGCGGCCCGTGACGAGACCCTTGACGGCCTTCTCCATCTGCTGCGGCGTGCGCGGCGGCTCGACGGAGATGGTGGGCACGACCTCGGCGGTCGCGCCGTGCTCGGCGAGCCGCTGCGTGACCCCGCCCGCCTGCTGCTTGGTGCGGGGCACGAGCACGCGCCAGCCGAAGAGCGACTTGGTCTCGTACCAGGACGCCTGCTCGCGCAGGCTCACGACGTCGCCGATGACGGCCATCGTCGGCACGCCGTCGCCGGCGACCGCGGCCGCCGCGCCCAGCTGGTCCAGCGTCGTCGTCACGGTCGCCTGGGTCGTGGTCGTGCCCTGCGACGTCAGCGCCACGGGCGTCGAGCCGTCGCGGCCCGCCGCGAGGAGGCCGGCCGCGGCCGCGCGCAGGTCGTCGCAGCCGCCGAGGACGAGGACGGTCGCGTCCGTCGCGGCGTGCTGGGCCCAGTCCAGGGTGCGGCCCGCGGGGTGCACGATGTGCACGCTCGTGGTCGAGGCGGTCGTCATCGGCACCCCCGCGTAGGCGGGGACGGCCGTGACCGCGGACACGCCCGGGACGACGTCGAAGCCGATGCCCGCCTTGCGGCAGGCCGACAGCTCCTCGACGAGGCCCGTGAACGTCGAGGGGTCGCCGTCCATGAGCCGCACGACGCGCCCCCCGGCCTTCGCGGCCTTGACGACGAGCTTCGCCCGGGCGGCGCGGGCCATCGGCCGGCCGTCGTCCCCGGCGCCGGCGTCGACGACCTCGACGCCCTCGCGGCCGTAGCGCGCCACGAGGTCCTCGCGGCTGCCCTGGTCCAGGACGACCACGTCGGCCCCCGCGAGCAGGTCCACGGCCCGGACCGTGAGGAGCCCCGGGTCCCCCGGGCCCGCACCCACGAAGGACACGTGGCCGAGCGCCTTGGCGGCGGCCCGGGGGCTGCGCCGCGGCGGGGTGCGGGGCGGCGCGACGGCGGGATCGCTGAGGACCGTCACCTCGGTGCTGTCGATCACCGGGCTGTTCGTCGTGGTGCTCACGAGCCACTCTCCGTGTCGTGACGAGGACGGGGGA
>NZ_JAAALN010000282.1 GCF_009906795.1 Kineococcus siccus | reverse complement strand
CGCCGAGCCGAAGCCCGTCGAGGACAGGCGCTGCTCGGAGATGCCGTGGGCGCCGGCGAACCGCGTCAGCACGCTGTTGGCCCGCGACGAGGAGAGGTCCCAGTTGTCGCGGTAGCGCACCGTGCTGCTCAGCGGCAGGGAGTTGGTGTGCCCCTGCACGGCGATCTCGTTGGGCAGGCCGGCCAGGACCGGGCCCACCGCGTCGAGCACCTGCACGCCCGCGGGCTGGACGTCCGCGCTGCCGTTGGCGAAGAACACGTTGTCGGCGACCAGGCCGACGACGAGCCCCTCCGAGGTGATGCGGTAGGTGACCTGGTTCTCCTTGCCCTGCGCGGTGAGGGCGTTGTCCAGCTGCTCCTCGATGTCGCGGTACTGCGCCACCTCCGCCTGCGCCGCCTCGAGGTCGGCCTGGCTCGCCTTCTGCTGGGCGTCGTCCAGGACGTCCTGCGCGCTGAGGCTGTCCATCGGGTCACCGCCGGCGAGGGGCAGCAGGTCGATCGGGTCCTCCCCGTTGTCGACCTGGTTGATGCCGTCGTTGCCGGGCAGGACGAGGTTGGAGGCGGAGTCGCCCTCGGTGAGCCCGGCCTTGAACTGGGCGAACTTGACCTGGTCGACCTGGCTGAGGGCGAAGAGCACGATGAACAGCGCCATGAGGACGGTGAGCATGTCGGCGTAGGACACCAGCCACCGCTCGTGGTTGACGTGCTCCTCGTGCTCCTCGTGCTTCGCACGGCGCTTGCCGTGCCCTCCGCCGGACATCAGGCGGCCTTCTTGTCGGGCACCGAGGTGCCCGGCGGCAGGAGGCTCTCCAGCTTCTTGGCGACCGAGCGGGGGTTGGAACCGGCCTGGATGGCGAGGATGCCCTCGACGACGAGCTCCATCTGCGCGACCTCGAGGCCGGACAGGCGGGCGAGGCGGCTCTGCAGCGGGAGGAAGAAGATGTTCGCGGCGGCCACGCCCCAGAAGGTCGCGACGAACGCGCCGGCGATCATCGGCCCGAGGGCCGCCGCGTCGGTGAGGTTCTGCAGCACGACGACCAGGGAGATGACGGTGCCGCAGATGCCGACGGTCGGCGCGTAGCCGCCCATGTCACCCAGGATCTTGGCGGACTGCTTGTCGGCCGCCTTCTTCGCCTGCACCTTGGCCATGAGGATCTCGTAGAGCTCGTCCGGGTCGGTGCCGTCGATGGCCGTCTGCAGGCCGTCGCGCAGGAACTCGTCGTCGACGGCCTTGATGGCGTCCTCGAGGGCCAGCAGGCCCTCGCGGCGGGCGCGCTCGGCCATCGAGACGATGACGCCGACGGTCTCCGCGGCGTTCTTGGGCTTGCCCAGGAAGGCGGTCTTGAGGACCCCCACCAGGCCGGTTCCGTCCTTGAGGACACCGCCCATGAGGCCCACGCCCATGGTCCCGATGAACACGAGCACGAGGGGGCCGGGCAGGAGGATGTCACCGAGGCTGCCGCCCTCGTGGTTCTGCATCCAGAGGATGGCGGCCACGCTGACGACGAGGCCGACGATCGCGGCGATGTCCATGGTCACGGCCTCCTGCGGTGCAGCGGCACCGGGGCGGGCAGCTCGCTGTCGTTCTCGACGTGGTAGCGGTCCTGCGTGGTGTCGGCAGGGTGCGAGGGCAACTCGAGGACGTCGGCCGTACCGGTCTCCTCCAGGGAGTGCGCCGTGGCCACGACGCGCGCCCGGAAGGCCATGACGCGGTCGACGATCTCGCTCAGCGGTTCCGTGATGACGAACTTGGCGCCGTCGACGAGCGTCACGACCGTGTCGGGCGTGGCGTCGATGCGCTGGATGAGGTCGGGGTTCAGGGCGAACACCGACCCGTTGAGCCGGGTCACGAGGATCACGAGGAGTCCATCCTTGGAGGGTGGTGGCGGGGCCCGTCCATGGGCCGGGTGTCAGTCGATCAATCGGCGGCCGGCCCACCGAGCTGAGCCGGAGGGTTGCGTCCGAGCGGGTGAACTGCTAGTGGCGCAGCGTGAGTGTCGCGGGTCCGGACGACGAGAACCCCCCGGGGGCCGCGCACCACGCGGCCCCCGGGGGGCGTCTGTCCGGCCGTCAGGTCATCACTTGATGTTGATGACCGTCTGCAGGATCTCGTCGGACGTCGTGATGATCTTCGAGTTCGCCTGGAAGCCGCGCTGCGCGAGGATCAGGTTGGTGAACTCCGTCGACAGGTCGACGTTGGACATCTCCAGCTGGCCGGACAGCAGCTTGCCGCGCCCGCCGCCGTTGGCCGTCCCGACCTGCGGGCCGCCCGAGTTCGTCGTCACCGTGAACAGCGTGCCGCCGGCCTTCTCCAGGCCCGGGGGGTTGTTGAACGTCGCGAGGGCGATCTGGCCCAGCGTGGCGCGCATGCCGTTGGAGAAGGAGCCCGTGAGCGTCCCGTCGGGGTTCAGCGTGAAGGAGGTCAGGGTGCCGACCGGCGAGCCGTTGGAGGACTGCACCAGCTCGCTCTTGCCGCCCGCGACACCGATCCCGCTGACGTTCTCGAACGCGGTCAGCGTCGACAGGTCCACGTTGACGATGGTGCCGTCCTTGAGTGTGGCGGGGCGCGTGTTGGGCCCACCGCTGGCGTCGGCGGTGCCCGTCATGCTGGCGAAGCGGCCGTTGGCGTCGAAGGTGATGACGGGGTCGGTCGCCCCGCTGATGACGTCGGGGTCGGTGTCGGCGTCGGGGACCGCCGAGCCGGCGTTGTCCGGCACCGTCATCTTGACCGACCACGTGGTGGCGGTCAGCTGGGTGTACGTCGCGGTGACCGTCGTCAGCGTGCCCAGCTTGTCGTAGGTCTGGAACGCGGTGGACGCCTTGCCGTCGACGACGGTCGGGTCCGCGGCCGTGACCGAGGGGTCGAGGTTGCCCCCGATGGAGGCCGCGTTGGTCGGCGCGGACGGCAGGATCTTGCCGACGGGGACGTTCAGCTTGCCGGTCGGCTGGCTCGTGTTGACGTCACCCGTGCCGCTCGCCGCGGACCAGCCCTGGACGTAGGCGCCCTCGGGGGTGATCAGGTCGCCGTTGGTGTCCAGCGAGAAGGCGCCGGCGCGGGTGTAGAAGCTCTGCTCCCCCTGCTTGACGACGAAGAACCCGTCGCCCTGGATCATCAGGTCGGTCGCCTTGCCGGTCGACTGCGCGGAGCCCTGCGTGAAGTTGTTCGCGATGGCGTTGACGCGCACGCCCAGGCCGACCTGCGACGGGTTCGTCCCGCCGACCCCGTTCTGGGGGGCCGCGGCCGACTGCGTGAGCTGGCTCAGGGTGTCGCCGAAGACCACGGACGAGGACTTGAAGCCGGTGGTGTTGACGTTGGCGATGTTGTTGCCGACGACATCCATCATCGTCTGGTGCGAGCGGAGACCGCTGACACCGGAGAACATGGAACGGAGCATCTGACGTGCCTTTCTGACGGCTGGCCGGGGGTCGTGCTGGAGGGGTGTGGGTGGTGCGGGTCCTGCGGGTTCTCAGGTGGTCGGCGGGGCCTCCTTGCCGATGGTCGTCACCTTGGAGAGCAGGACGTCCGCCCCTCCGACCTTGAGCACCGGCTCGCCGCCCGTGCCACCGGCCGAGACCGCCGAGAACGCCGCGGACGACACGACGCCCGAGACGGGCCCGGTCGGACCGTCGTAGCTGACCGTCTGCCCGACGAGCGTGCTCGCCTGCAGGCGCAGCTGGGCCGCCAGCATCGCCGTGTTGTTCGTGTTCATCTCCTCCATCGTCTCCAGGGAGGAGAACTGCGCCGTCTGGGAGACGAACTCCGTGGAGTCGACGGGCTTGGAGGGGTCCTGGTAGCGCAGCTGCGCCACCAGGAGCTTCATGAACATGTCCTTGTTGTCGGCCGTCTTCCCCGACGCCTTCGTGCTGGTCGTGGCGGGGTCGCTCTTCGACAGCGCGGTGGCGGTCTGCAGGTTCGAGGCCGCCAGCAGGGAGTCGTAGCTGCCCGCGCCGCTTGCCGCATCGATGGTCATGCGCACTCCTTCGGTCGTTCGGGTGGCGGTCTGTAGTCCGATCGGGCATTTCCGCCCTCCAGCGGTGAAGGAGGCGGAGCAACGGCGCTCAGGCGCGGAGGTCGAGCCGGCCGGCGGCGGCCGCGACGGCCGCGCGCCGGGCGTCGCGCTGGTCCTCGGCCGCGAAGAGGTTGCGGCGGTCGGGCCCCTTCTCGCCGGGCTCGCCACCGCCCGCGGAACGCTGCCCGCGCCCGCCCGCGGCGTCGGAGGTGTCGCCGGCCCCCGGGCGCTGCTGGCCCGGGCCCGCGTCGGCGCGGACGTCGACGCTGGTCTGCGCGAACGCGGTCGTCGACAGCTCGCGCTGCAGGTCGGGCAGGGCCGCCCGCAGCGCCGCGCGCGCCGCCTCGGAGCTGCCGGAGAGCTGGACGTGGAGGTCGCCGTCGGAGACCTCGGCGCTGATCTGCACGGGCCCGAGACCCTGCGGGTTCACCTCGATCGTCAGGCGGTGCAGGCCGTCCGTCTGCGGCGTGATGCCGTCCAGCC
>NZ_JAAALN010000281.1 GCF_009906795.1 Kineococcus siccus | reverse complement strand
GCCCGGGCGCCCCCGGGGCCGGGGTGGGCCGCCGCGCCCGGGCAGCGACGAGGAGGCGGAGGACGCCGAGCTCGACGGGTCCCTGCCGACGCGCCCCTGACCGAGCCCCTGACCGTGCCCCTGACGCCGCCCCTGACCCCGCTGCGCGCCCGTCCCGGCGCCGTCCAGGGGTCGCCCAGCGCGGATCCGGTGCGCTCAGCGACGGCGTGACTCGCCCGATCGGGTCACAACGGTGATGCAGCGCGTTGCTTCCGCCACTCTACGCAACAATGGTCGTCATGGACCTGGGCCTCACCGACCGCGTGTACATCGTCTCCGGTGCGTCGACGGGTCTGGGGCTGGCGTGCGCGCGGGTGCTGGCCGACGAGGGAGCCCTGCTCGTCCTGTGCGCCGCGGACGGTGACGAGCTCGCCGCGGTGGCCCCCAGCATCGGGGAGCGCTCGCGGCTCCTGCTGGTCCCGGGGGACGTGACGGACCCCGGCACGGAGACCCGGCTCGTCGCGGCCGCCAACGCGCGCTTCGGCCGCCTCGACGGCGCGGTGGTCTCGTGCGGGACGCCCCCGTCGTCGTCGGTGCTGGAGTCCGCCGACGGGACGTGGCGCGAGGCGTTCGAGGCGGGGCTGCTCGGCCCGCTGCGGCTGGCGCGCTCGGTGGCCAAGGCCGCGACCGCCGAGGGGGCGTCGGTGGTGATGCTGCTCTCGGGCACGGTGCGGGCCCCCGTCGCGGGCGCCGGCGTCGCCAACGGGCTGCGGCCCGGTCTGGCCATGGCCGCCAAGACCCTGGCCGACGAGCTCGGCCCGCGGGGCGTGCGCGTCAACACCGTCCTCGCCGGTCACCTGGAGGTCGACTCGGCGCTGGAGCTGGAGGAGCCCGCGAGGGGCGAGGGCCCCGAGGTCACCGAGCACATCCCGCTGCGCCGCCTGGGCCTGCCCGACGAGTTCGCCCGGGCCGCCATCTTCCTGCTCTCCCCCGCCGGCTCCTACATCACCGGGGTCGGCCTGAGCGTGGACGGTGGCGCCGACCGCTCGCTCTGAGCGCTCGACGCCACCGGGGTGGTGCACGGCCGCCGGCCCGGGCTGGACCGGCCGCCGCCTCAGCTCTGGCGCGCGCGGCCGCGCGTGGCTCCCCCTCTGCTGCGCAGGGAGACCTCGCTCTCGCTGAGGATGCGGTGCACGAACCCGTAGGACCGTCCCGACTCCTCAGCCAGGGCGCGGATGCTCTTGCCCTCCGCGTACCCCTTCGACAGCTCGCCCGCGAGCTGTTCGCGTTCGGCACCGCTCAAGCGGGTGCCCCTCTTCGCCGTGTCGGCCACAGCGGACCTCCTCAACGTCGTCCGGCGTGTCCCATGGTCACCACCCCGGCGACGTCCGGCCACTCGAACGGGCGCTGCGGACATCACGGGATCGTGACGACCGCGCCGCGGGCGCCCTACGCCAGCGAGACCAGCTCGGCGTAGCCCGCGTTCCAGAGGTCCTCCACGCCGTCGGGCAGCAGGACGACGCGCTCGGGCGAGAGGGCCTCGACCGCGCCCTCGTCGTGGGTGACGAGCACGACGGCCCCCTCGTAGTGCGCGAGGGCGTCGAGGATCTCCGCCCGGCTGGCCGGGTCGAGGTTGTTCGTCGGCTCGTCCAGCAGGAGCACGTTGGCGCTGGAGACCACCAGGGTCGCGAGCGCCAGCCGGGTCTTCTCCCCGCCCGAGAGCACGCCGGCCGGCTTGTCCACGTCGTCGCCGGAGAACAGGAACGACCCGAGCACGGTGCGCACGCGGGTGTCGTCGAGCTCGGGCGACGCGGAGCGCATGTTCTCCAGGACCGAGCGGTCCACGTCGAGCGTCTCGTGCTCCTGGGCGTAGTAGCCGATCTTCGCGCCGTGCCCGCTGACGACCTCGCCGGTGTCGGGCCGCTCGACCCCGCCGAGCATGCGGAGCAGGGTCGTCTTCCCGGCGCCGTTCAGGCCCAGGATCACGACCCGGCTGCCGCGGTCGATGGCCAGGTCGACGCCCGTGAAGATCTCCAGCGAGCCGTACGACTTCGACAGGCTCTCGGCCATCAGCGGCGTCTTGCCGCACGGCGCGGGCTTGGGGAAGCGCAGCTTCGCGACCTTGTCCTGCTGGCGCACCTGCTCCAGCCCGGAGACGAGCTTCTCGGCGCGCTTGGCCATGTTCTGCGCCGCGACGGCCTTGGTGGCCTTGGCCCGCATCTTGTCGGCCTGCGCCATCAGGGTGCCGGCCTTCTTCTCGGCGTTCGCGCGTTCGCGCACGCGCCGCTTCTCGTCGGTCTCGCGCTGCTTCTGGTAGTTCTTCCAGCCGACGTTGTAGATGTCGATGACGGCCCGGTTGGCGTCGAGGTGGAACACGCGGTTGACGACGATCTCGAGCAGCTCCACGTCGTGGCTGATGACGACGAGCCCGCCGCCGTAGGTGCGCAGGTGCTCGCGCAGCCACGTGATCGAGTCCGCGTCGAGGTGGTTGGTCGGCTCGTCCAGCAGCAGCGTCTCGGAGTCGGAGAACAGGATGCGGGCCAGCTCGACGCGGCGGCGCTGCCCCCCGGACAGCGTCTTCAGCGGCTGCTCGAGGATCCGCTCGGGCAGGTTGAGGTTCGCGCAGATCCGCGCGGCCTCGCTCTCCGCCGTGTAGCCGCCCTGGGCGACGAAGCGGGCGTCGAGCTTGGTGTAGCGGTCCATGGCCCGGTCGCGGACCTTCTCGTCGTCGCTGGCCATGTCGACCTCGGCCCGGCGCAGCCGGGCGACGATGTCGTCGAGGCCGCGGGCGGACAGGATCCGGTGCTGCGCGAGCATCTCGGGGTCCCCCGCGCGCGGGTCCTGCGGCAGGTAGCCGATCTCCCCGGTGCGGGTCACGGTGCCCGCCGCGGGCGGCTGCTCCCCCGCGAGCACCTTGGTCAGGGTGGTCTTGCCGGCGCCGTTGCGGCCCACGAGGCCGATGCGGTCCCCCGCGGCGACCCGGAAGGTGACGTCCTGCATCAGCAGCCGGGCACCCGCACGCAGCTCGAGGTCGGTCGCGACGATCACGAGGACGGCAGGGGGGTCGGTCGGCAGGGCATCACGTGCAGCGATTCTACGCGCGGCCGGGCGACCCCGGGTCCGCGTGCACGGCGCCGCGGCCGTTCCGGCTAGGTTGCCGCGCATGGCCACCCTCCCCCGCCGAGCCGGCGCCCGCTCGGCCGCGGCGCCCCGCGACGTGCCCGGCGCGGCGGGCGTCCGGCGTCCCGCCGGCCGCAGCACCGACCTCGCGCTGGTCGCGGTGTTCGGGGCGCTGGTGGGCGCCCTGGCCCTGGCCGGTGCCGTGCCCGTCGGCGGACCCGGGGTGCCGATCACGCTGACGACGTTCGGGGTCATGCTGTGCGGCGCGGTCCTCGGCCCGTGGCGCGGCGCCCTGGCCGCCTCGGTGTACCTCGTCCTGGGGCTCGCGGGGCTGCCGGTCTTCGCCGGCGGCGCGAGCGGTCCGGGCGTCCTCGCGGGCCCCTCGGCCGGGTTCCTGCTCGCCTACCCCCTCGCCGCGCTCGTCACGGGGCTGGTGGCCCGGGCCGCGGTGCGGCGCGCGGGCCGCACCCTGGTGCCCGGCCTCGCGCTCGCGTGCGCGCTGGGCGGCGTGGTCGTGGTCTACGCGGGCGGCGTCCCGGGGATGGCGCTGAACGGCGGGCTGAGCCTGCGCGCGGCCGCGGTGTTCTGCGTGCGCTTCCTGCCCGGCGACCTCGTCAAGCTCGTCCTGGCCGTGCTCGTCGCGGTGCCCGTGCACCGCGCGTTCCCCCGCCTGCTCGGCCGCTGAGGCGCCCGGCCCGGTGATCCGCCTGGAGGCCGTGGACGTCCTGGCCGGCGACCGCGTCGTCCTGGCCCCCACCTCGCTCGAGCTCGCCGAGGCCTCGGTGGCCCTCGTCGGGCCCAACGGGTCGGGCAAGTCGACGCTGCTGCGCCTGCTCAACGGCCTGGTCCTGCCCTCGCACGGTCGCGTGCACGTGGACGGCGACGAACCCGAGCACGCCCTGGCGGCCGTGCGCCGCCGCGTCGGCTTCGTGTTCACCGACCCCGACGCGCAGCTCGTCATGCCGACCGCGGTCGAGGACGTCGCCCTCTCGCTGCGACGCACCGGGGTGCCGCGCAGTGAACGCGATGCCCGGGCCCGGGAGCTGCTCGCGGCGCAGGGGCTCGCGGCGCTCGCCGACCGCAGCGTCCGGGAGCTGTCCTCGGGGCAGCGGCAGCTGCTGGCCCTCACGTCCGTGCTGGCCACCGACCCCGCCGTCCTCGTCTGCGACGAGCCCACCACGCTGCTGGACCTGCACCACGCTCGCCGCGTCGCCGACGTCCTGCTCGCCGCGCCCGCGCAGCTCGTCGTCGCCACGCACGACCTGGACCTCGCGGCGCGCACCCGGCGCGCCCTGTGGCTGGACGCCGGTCGGGTGGTGGCCGACGGCGCCGCGGCCGACGTCGTCGCCGCCTACCGGGCCTCGGCCGCGTCGTGACGCCCACGGGGCCGGCGACGGGACGGGCGCGGGGG
>NZ_JAAALN010000280.1 GCF_009906795.1 Kineococcus siccus | reverse complement strand
CCCTCCCCCGCCGAGGCGGCCGTCGAGGAGTCCGTCCCCGCCGAGGCGGCCGTCGAGGAGCCGGCGGCGGCGCCGGTCGCGAGCGCGCCCGACGCCCCCGAGGAGGAGGCCGCGGACCGGCACGAGGCCCGCACCGGGAGCCCGGTGCCCGCGGTACCGCGCCCGACGCCCGCCGGCATCGCGCCCCGCCCCACGCCCCGCCCGGCCCCGGTCGCCCCGGCGGCGGTCGCCGCGGCCGGTGAGGCGCCGGCCGAGCCGCTGCACACCACGAGCGTGGACCGCGCCGCCGCGGCCGCCTTCGGGCGCGTCGACGAGGCCGGCACCGTGTGGGTGCGCCGCGGCGACGGCGAGCACGAGGTCGGTCAGTACCCGGACGCCACGCCCGAGGAGGCCGTCGCCTACTTCGTCCGCAAGTTCGAGGAGGTCGTGGCCCAGGTCGACCTCTTCGAGCAGCGCCTGCGCAGCACCGAGCTGGCGGGCAAGGACATCGTCGCGGGCGTCGGTGCCCTGCGGACCGCCGTCGCCGAGACGCACGCCGTCGGTGACATCGACGCCCTGGCCGCCCGCGTGGAGGCGCTGGCCACGGTGGCGGACGAGGCGCGCGCCGCGGCCGACCGCGCGCGCGCCGAGAACCGCGAGCGCCTGCGCGCGGCCCGCGTGACGATCGTCGAGGAGGCCGAGGCGATCGCGGCCCAGGACCCGGAGCGCGTGCAGTGGCGCAGCTCCGGGGAGCGGCTGCGCACCCTCTTCGAGGAGTGGAAGGCCGCCCAGCGCGAGGGACGGCTGGACAAGCGCACCGAGGACGAGCTCTGGAAGCGGTTCAGCCACGCCCGCAGCTCCTTCGACAAGGTGCGCCGCCACCACTTCGCGGCCCTCGGTGAGCAGCGCTCCTCGATCCGCACCGACAAGGAGAAGCTGGTCGCCGAGGCCGAGGCGCTCTCCACGTCGACGGACTGGCGCGGCACCACCAACGCCTACCGCGCGCTCATGGACCGGTGGAAGGCGGCGGGCCGGCTGGGCCGCAAGGACGACGACGCCCTCTGGGACCGCTTCCGCGCGGCGCAGGACGTCTTCTTCGCGGCGCGCACGGCCGCCACCGACGAGGTGGACGAGGAGTTCCGCACCAACCTCGCCGTGAAGGAGGAGCTGCTGACGGAGGCCGAGGCGCTGCTGCCCGTGCGCGACCTGGGGGCGGCGAAGAAGGCGCTGAGCAGCATCCAGGACCGCTGGGAGGCGGCCGGCAAGGTGCCCCGCGGCGACCTCCAGCGCATCGAGGCGCGCCTGCGGGCCGTGGAGACCGCGGTCCGCGACGTCGAGGAGACGCGCAAGCCGCGCGTGACCTCCGACGCGGAGGTCCGCGCCCAGGGGGTCGTGAACCAGCTCGAGGAGGCCATCCGCGGTCTGCAGGCGGACGTGGACCGCGCGCGCGAGCGCGGCGACGCCCGCCGCCTGGCCAAGGCCGAGGAGGCGCTGCGCGCGCGCCAGGAGTGGCTGGACTCCGCGCGGTCCACGCTGCGCGACGTCGCTCGCTGAGCTGACGCACGCCCGCTGACGCACGCCCGCTGACGCCGCCGCCGGGTCCACCGACCCGCGGCGGCGTCCGTCGTCCACAGGCCTGGTCCGGGACGGCTCCCCGGCGGGCCGCGAGGCGGTGGACTGTCCCCGTGACCGCACCCGCCGATCCGCACCTGCCCACGCGCACCTGGCTGCGCACGCTCCTGCAGCCCGAGGTCAGCGCCGACCCCGCCCGGCCGCACCGCCCCGGGCCGGGCGAGGCCGAGCGGGCGGCCGCCGCGCGGGACGTGCGCGACGGCCTGCTGCGGCGGGTCGTGGGTGACGTCGTCGTCGCCGCGGACGTGCGGCTCGACGCGGAGGGCCGCGCGGCGGCGCTCGCCCTGCTCCTGCCGCCCGGTGCCGTCGCGCTGGGGGCGAGCGCCGCCTGGGTGCTCGCGGGGGACCCGCTGCCCGTGCCCGGGGTGCTGGAGGTGGCCCTCGCTCCCGCGGCCGCCCGGCGGCTGCAGCGCGACGGGTCGTGCGGGGGGACCCGCGTCGCGGCGACCCGCTCGGTCCCCGGAGCGCACGACGTGCTGGACCTGGGGCCGCTGCGGGTCACCACGCCGACCCGGACGCTCCTCGACGTGGCGCGGACGGCGCCCCACCGCGCGGGCGCCGTGCGGCGGGCGCTGCTCGCGGCGGGCCACGACCTCACGGGGCTCGCGGACACGGGCTCCGCGGCACGGGGCGCGGCGCACGTGCGCCAGGCCCGGCGCGTGCTCGCGCTGGTGCCCGCGCCCTAGTCGCGGGGGCGCGAGGCCATCACGCGGTAGGCGTCGAAGACCCCGTCGACGCGACGCACCGCGGACAGCACGTGCCCGAGGTGGTTCGGCTCGGCCATCTCGAAGGAGAACTTCGACACGGCGACGCGGTCGCGGCTGGTGCTCACGGTCGCGGAGAGGATGTTGACGTGGTTGTCGGACAGGACCCGGGTGACGTCGGACAGGAGCCGGGCCCGGTCCAGGGCCTCGACCTGGATCTGGACCAGGAACAACCGGGAGGCCACGGCCGCCCACGCGACGTCGACGATGCGCTCGGGCTCCGCCCGCAGGCGCGCGACGTTCTCGCAGTCCTCGCGGTGCACCGAGACCCCGGCGCCGCGGGTGACGAACCCGACGATCGGGTCCTGCGGGACGGGCGTGCAGCAGCGGGCCAGCTTGACCCACACGTCGTCGCTGCCGTTGACGACGACGCCCGCGTCGGCGCTGCGGGGCGCGCGGCGCGTCTGCCCGGGGGTCGTGGCCTCGGCGATGTCCTCCTCGGCGCCGACCTCGCCGCCGACCGCGACGACCAGGCGCTCGACCACGTGCTGCGCCGAGACGTGCCCCTCGCCGACGGCGGCGTACAGGGACGAGACGTCGGCGTAGCGCAGGTCGCGCGCCACCCCGACCAGCGACTCGTGCGACAGCAGCCGCTGCAGCGGCAGGTGCTGCTTGCGCATCGCCTTGGCGATGGCGTCCTTGCCGTTGTCGATGGCCTCTTCGCGGCGCTCCTTGGAGAAGAACTGCTTGATCTTGTTCCGGGCGCGCGGGCTCTTGACGAAGGTCAGCCAGTCCCGGCTCGGCCCGGCGCCGTCGGCCTTCGACGTGAAGATCTCGACGAGGTCGCCGTTGTCGAGGGTCGACTCGAGCGGCACGAGCCGGCCGTTGACGCGGGCCCCCATCGTCCGGTGGCCGACCTCGGTGTGCACGGCGTAGGCGAAGTCCACGGGCGTCGACCCGGCCGGCAGGGCCTGCACGTCACCCTTGGGCGTGAAGACGAAGACCTCGCTGGCGGTGAGGTCGAAGCGGAGGTTGTCGAGGAAGTCGCTCGGGTCCTTGTTCTCCTGCTGCCAGTCGACGACCTGCTTGAGCCAGGCGTTCTGCTGGTCCCCCGTGGAGTTCGGGTCGTCCTTGTACTTCCAGTGAGCCGCGACGCCGTACTCGGCGCGACGGTGCATGAGGTGGGTGCGGATCTGGATCTCGACGGGCTTGCCCTCGGGCCCGATGACCGTCGTGTGCAGCGACTGGTACATGTTGAACTTGGGCATCGCGATGTAGTCCTTGAACCGGCCGGGGACCGGGTTCCACCGCGCGTGCAGCGCACCGAGGACGGCGTAGCAGTCCCGCACCGAGTCGACCAGGACGCGCACGCCGACCAGGTCGTAGATCTCCGCGAAGTCGCGGCCGCGCACGATCATCTTCTGGTAGATCGAGTAGTAGTGCTTGGGCCGGCCGCTCACGGCGGCGCGGACGCGCGCCGCCTTGAGGTCCTCCTCGATCTGCTCGCGGACGCCGGCCAGGTAGTCCTCGCGGGCCGGTGCGCGCTCGGCGACCAGCCGGACGATCTCGTCGAAGCGCTTGGGGTACACCGTCGCGAACGACAGGTCCTCCAGCTCCCACTTGATCGTGTTCATGCCGAGGCGGTGGGCCAGGGGCGCGTAGATCTCCAGCGTCTCCCGCGCCTTGCGCTCGGCGGACGCGGCCGAGACGTAGCGCCAGGTCCGGGCGTTGTGCAGGCGGTCGGCGAGCTTGATGACGAGGACGCGGATGTCCTTGGCCATGGCCACGACCATCTTGCGGACGGTCTCGGCCTGCGCCGCATCGCCGTAGGTGACCTTGTCGAGCTTCGTGACCCCGTCCACCAGCAGGGCGATCTCGTCGCCGAACTCCCCGCGCAGCTGGGCCAGGGAGTAGTCGGTGTCCTCGACGGTGTCGTGCAGCAGCGCGGCCGCGAGCGTCGGCGGGGTCATGCCCAGCTCGGCGAGGATGGTCGCCACGGCCACGGGGTGGGTGATGTACGGGTCCCCGCTCTTGCGGCGCTGCCCGTCGTGCGCGCGCTCGGCGCGCTCGTAGGCCCGCTCCACGACGGACAGGTCCGCCTTGGGGTGCGTGCCGCGCACCGTGCGCAGCAGGGGTTCGAGCACGGGCGAGACCGTGGACGAGCGGTGCTGGCCGAAGCGGGCGAGGCGCGTGAGCATGCGGCCGGCGGTGACGGGCCCCGTGTGGGCGGGGTCGGGC
>NZ_JAAALN010000027.1 GCF_009906795.1 Kineococcus siccus | reverse complement strand
GGTCGGGGTCGGTCGGGGGGGCGGCTCAGACGTCGCCGCCGAGGTAGGCGGCGCGGATCGAGTCGTCCGCGGCGAGCTCGGCGCCCGTGCCCTCGCGCACCACGCTGCCCGTCTCGAGCACGTAGGCCAGGTCGGCGGTGCGCAGCGCCTGGGCCGCGTTCTGCTCGACCAGCAGGACGGTGGTGCCCTGGTCGTTGATCTCCCGGATGATCGAGAAGATCTGCTGGATGAGCTTGGGCGCGAGACCCATCGAGGGCTCGTCCAGCAGCAGCAGCTTCGGCCGCGACATCAGGGCCCGCCCGATGGCGAGCATCTGCTGCTCACCCCCCGACATCGTCCCCGCGAACTGGCTCCGGCGTTCCAGCAGCCGCGGGAACAGGGTGAAGACGCGGTCCAGGTCCGCCGCGTACGCGGCCGTGCGCCGGTCGGTGCGCGTGTAGGCGCCCATGTCGAGGTTCTCCTCGACGCTCATGCCGGGGAAGATCCCGCGCCCCTCGGGCGCCTGGCAGATCCCGCGCGTGACGAGCTTGTGCGAGGGCACCTTCGTGATGTCCTCGCCCTCGAACACGATGCGGCCGGTCCGCACGCTGCGCAGCCCCGAGATCGTCTTCAGCGTCGTCGTCTTGCCCGCCCCGTTGGCGCCGATGAGGGTCGCGATGCCCCCCTGCGGGACCCGGAAGGAGACGTTGCGGATGGCCTCGATGCGCCCGTAGTTGACGCTGAGGTCGTCGACGACGAGGAGGTCCTCGCCGAGCGCGCGGCCCGCGGCTCCCGGGCCGGTCGCGGTGTCCGTGCTCACAGCAGCTCCCCGTCGTCGTCGACCTGGTCGTCGTCCACCCCGAGGTAGGCGGCGATGACGGCCGGGTCGTTGCGGATGTCGGCCGGCAGGCCGTCGGCGATCTTCTTGCCGAACTCCAGGACGACGATCCGGTCGGTCACGCCCATGACCAGGCGCATGTCGTGCTCGATCAGCAGCACCGTGTTCCCGAGGTCGCGCACCCGGCGGATCAGGTCCATGAGGCGCTGCTTCTCGACGGGGTTGAACCCCGCGGCGGGCTCGTCCAGGCACAGCAGCTTCGGCTTGGTCGCCAAGGCGCGCGCGATCTCCAGCCGGCGCTGCTCGCCGTAGGACAGGTTGCGCGCCAGGTCCTCCGAGCGGTGCCCGAGGTCCATGAGGTCGAGGAGCTCGTCGGCGAGGCGGTTGCCGTCCGCGGTCTCCCGCCGGTGCAGCGGCAGCCGGAACAGCGAGTTCAGCACCCCGGCGCGGTGGTGGGAGTCCGCCCCCACGAGGACGTTCTCCCGCGCGGTCATGTTCTGGAACAGGCGGATGTTCTGGAACGTGCGCGCGATGCCCAGGCGGTTGATCTGGTACCGCTTGCGGTTGCCCAGCGGCCGGCCGTCGAACACGACCCGGCCCGACGTCGGCTGGTACACGCCCGTGAGCGCGTTGAAGCACGTCGTCTTCCCGGCGCCGTTGGGCCCGATGAGGCCGAGGATCTCGCCCTGCCGGATGTCGAAGGAGACGTCGTTCAGCGCGACGACGCCGCCGAAGCGCAGCGTCACGGCCTCCATGGTCAGCAGCGGCGGGCCGAACTCGCGCGGGGTGCCCGTCGCGGCGCCGTCGGTGGTCAGCTCAGGCACGGATGCCCCCCTCCTTCGTGTCCCCGCCCGCGGAGCCCGAGTGCTCGAGCTCCGCCAGCTCGGCGGCGGCCGCCGTGGCGCGCCGGGCCCGGCGCGGCGGCAGCAGCCCCTGCGGGCGGAAGTTGGCCAGCAGCAGCAGCAGGAGCCCGAACGCGAGGACCCGGTACTCGGCGAACTCGCGGAACCGCTCCGGGAGGTAGGCGACGACGACGGCGCCGAGCAGGACGCCCCAGCGGTTGCCCTGACCGCCGATGACGACCGCCGCGAGGAACAGCACCGAGAGCTGGATGACGAACGTCTCGGGGTTCACGACCCCGGTCCGGGCCGCGTACAGCGCACCCGAGAGTCCGCCGATGAAGGCGCCCATCGCGAAGGCGAGCAGCTTGTAGCGGAAGGTCGGGACGCCGTTCAGCTCGGCGGCCTCCTCGTCCTCCCGCGTCGCCTCCCACGCCCGGCCGACGCGCGAGGACTGCAGCAGCACGTCGGCGACGAGGACGACGATGATCACGGTCAGCGCGAGCCAGTAGTAGGGGATGCCGTCCAGCAGCCCGAACTCCATGAACGTCGACTGGGTCCCGAGGTCCACGTAGGCGACGAAGCCGTCCCACTGCAGCTGCGGCACGTCGAACAGCGGCAGGTCCGGCGGCCGCGGCACGTCGGTGATGCCCCGCGCGCCGTTGAGCCACTCGGTGTTGAGGAAGACGAGGCGGACGATCTCGCCGAACCCGAGGGTGACGATGGCCAGGTAGTCACCCCGCACGCGCAGCGTCGGCGCGCCCAGCAGCAGCCCCGAGGCCGTCGTGATGCACACGGCCAGGACGACGAGCAGGACGAACGGCAGCTTCCCGTGCAGCGAGCCGAAGACCGCGACCGTGTAGGCACCGATCGCGTAGAACCCGACGTAGCCGAGGTCGAGCAGACCCGCGTAGCCCAGCACGATGTTCAGGCCCAGCGCGACCAGGCCGTAGGCGGCGACGGTGAACATCACCGACCCGAAGTCGGACTGCGGGGTCGAGATGAGCGGCGGGTTCAGCAGCGGCAGCGCGTAGCAGAACAGGGCCAGCAGGACCCAGACGACGATCTTCGCGGGCCGCGGCAGCGCGGCCCAGCGGTCGCCGACGGTGCGGCGCGCGGGCCGGCGGGCGGGAGCCGTGGTCGAGGTGCTCATGCGCGCGCCTTCCCCAGCGACTCGCCCAGGATGCCCGTCGGGCGGAACAGCAGGACGAGGACGAGCAGGAGGAACGACACGACGTCCTTCCAGTTGGAACCGAGCAGGTTCGAGCCGTAGTTCTCGGCGAGCCCCAGGACCAGGCCACCCAGCAGGGCGCCCCGGATGTTGCCGATGCCCCCGAGCACCGCGGCCGTGAAGGCCTTGATGCCGAGGATGAAGCCGACGTTGAACCGCGTGACGCCGATGTGCATGAGGTACAGCACCGCGGCCGCACCGGCCATCAGCCCCCCGAGCAGGAAGGTCAGCTGGATGACGCGGTTCTTGTCCACGCCCATGAGGGCCGCGGCCTCCGGGTCCTGCGACACCGCGCGGACCCCGCGCCCGAGCCGTGACCGGCGCACGAACTGGTCGAGCCCGACCATCATCAGGACGGCGGCCACGAGGACGATCACCTGCGTGGAGCGGACCTGGAAACCGCTGATGCTGAACAGCGTCACCGACGGCAGCGGGTTGGTGAAGGAGACGTACTCCCGCGCGCGCTCGACGTAGGGCGCGAGCGGCTGCGACAGCCCGACCCACTCGGTGATCTTGTCGCGCAGCCCCATGACCTCGGACAGCACGAACGACATGCCGATCGCGGAGATCAGCGCCACCAGGGGCGGCGCGTTCTTCGTGCGCAGCCGGCGGTACGCGACGCGCTCCACGACCAGGGCGACGCCGCCGCTGACGACCATGGCGGCGACGAGCGCGAGGAGCAGCAGGCCCACCGCGGGGAGCACGCCCATCCCGGTGCGGGCGCCGAGCACCATCATGACCCAGACGGCCGCGAAGCTGCCCCACATGAAGACCTCGGAGTGGGCGAAGTTGATGAGGCGCAGGACGCCGTAGACGAGGGTGTACCCGAGGGCGAACAGCCCGTAGATCGCACCCACGACCAGACCCGTGAAGGTCAGGTCGATGAAGGTTTCGAGGCTCACGAGACCACCGGAGGTCTGGGGGGTGCGCGCGGCGCGGCGCGCCGGGCGGCACCCGGGTCGGACGGTCGGGCCACCGCGCACCGGCCCCGCCGCGGAGTGCGACGGGGCCGGTGGGCGGACGGGGTCAGGAGGCCTTGATCTCCTGGTCGGCGACGATCTGGCCGCCCTCGATCTTGTAGGCCCACACGGTGACGTCGCTGGGCTCGCCCTTCTCGTCGAACTTCAGCTGCTTGGTGACGCCGGGGGCGTCGTAGGTCTTGACGAAGGCCAGCAGGTCCTCGCGCGTGGTGTTCCCGGCCTCGATGCCCGCCATGAGGATCGTGGCAGCGTCGTAGCCCTCGGCCGAGTACGTGCCGGGCGCCGTGCCGTAGGCCGCGGTGTAGTCGGCCACGAACGTGCCGCCGGCCTTGTCCGGGGGCAGGCACGGGCAGGTGATGATCGTGCCCTCGGCGTTGGCCGCGCCGGCCGCGGTCACGAGGCCCTCGTCCTTGGCGCCGTCGTCCGTGACGAACGTCGTGGTCACGCCGGCCTCGCGCATCTGCTTGAGCAGCAGCCCGGCCTCGGAGTAGTAGCCGCCGTAGAACACCGCGTCCGCGCCCGAGGCGCGGATGCCCGCGACCACGGCGGAGAAGTCGGTCTGCCCGGTCTGCACGGTGTCGTTGCCCGCGCTGGCCGCGCCGAGGCTCGTCCGCACGATGTCGGCCAGGCCCTTGCCGTACTCGCTGGCGTCGTCGATGACGTAGACCTTCTTGGCCTGCAGCGTGTTCGTGATGTACGAGGCCGCGGCCGGGCCCTGCGAGGCGTCGTTGCCGAGCACGCGGAAGAACGTCTCCCAGCCGTTGTCCGCCAGCGCCGGGTTCGTGGCCGACGGGGTGATGCCGACGAGACCGGCCTCCGCGAACAGCGGGTCGGCGACCTTGGACTCGCCCGAGAACGCCGGGCCGACGAGGCCGAGCACCTTGGTGTCGCGCACCGCCTGCGTGGCGAGACCCGAAGCCTGGTCGGGCAGGCCCTGCGAGTCGTACGGCGTCACCGTGACCTGGCAGGCGTCGGGCTTCGCGTTGTGCTGCTCGACCGCGAGCTTGACGCCGTTCTGGATGTTGTTGCCGAGGTTGGCGTTGGGCCCGGTCAGGGCGCCGAAGAAACCGATGCTGGCGCCCTCGGGGCAGCCGGCCGCGGCGCCCGCCGAGGACTCGGTGTCGGTGCTGCCACCGGTCGTCCCCCCGCAGGCGGTGAGGAGCAGGGCAGCAGCGGCGAACGGTGTCGCGAGCTTGACGATCGAGCGCACGGGGGTGTCCTCCTGGGCCGTGGACACGGTGCGCAGCACGCACCGCGAGATCCACCGGTGGACGGTGGAGCCGGGGTGAACAGTAAGGGAGGACTGTGCGCTCGTGGTGGACGCCGTGCAGGTGTTCACCGGTCCGTTACACGCGGTGCCCGCCGTGACGGCGCCGGAGCACGACGAGGGGCCCGCCGTTCGGCGGGCCCCTCGTCGCGGGAGGTCGGTGGTGCGGTCAGGAACGGTCCTCGCCCGCGCTGATGACGGTGGTCGCCACCTCGCGCATCGTCAGGCGCTTGTCCATCGAGGTCTTCTGGATCCAGCGGAACGCCTCGGGCTCGGACATCCCGAACTGGGTCTGCAGCTTGGACTTGGCGCGGTCGACGAGCTTGCGGGTCTCGAAGCGGTCGGCGAGGTCGGCGACCTCGTCCTCGAGCGCGATGATCTGCTGGTGGCGGCTGACGGCGATCTCGACGGCGGGCAGCAGGTCCGCGGACGTGAACGGCTTCACCACGTAGGCCATCGCCCCGGCGTCGCGGGCGCGCTCGACGAGTTCGGACTGCGAGAAGGCGGTGAGGAGGACGACGGGGGCGATGCGGGCCTTGACGATGCGCTCCGCGGCCGAGATGCCGTCCAGGACGGGCATCTTGATGTCCATGACGACGAGGTCGGGCTTGTGCTCCTCCGCGAGGGCCACCGCCTCCTCGCCGTTGCCGGCCTGACCGACGACGTCGTACCCCGCCTCCTGCAGCATCTCGACGATGTCGAGGCGGATGATGGCCTCGTCCTCCGCCACCACGACGCGCCGCGCGGTCGTCGAGGAGGTGCTGGGGGTGTCGGCAGTGTTGGTCACGGGAGGCATCCTAGACGGACTGCCCCGCGCGCGCCGAAGCCTCCCGCCCGGGCCGCGACAGGGTGCGGAGGCCTGCGCCCGCTAGGGTTGGCTCCCGTCGCGGCGCGGTCCGCGGCGGCCCCCGGTCACGGCCGGAGCGCCCTGGTAGCCCAACCGGCAGAGGCAATCGACTCAAACTCGATCCAGTGTGGGTTCGAATCCCACCCAGGGCACCCGCGGACGACGACGGGGGACGGACCAGCGGTCCGTCCCCCGTCGTCGTCCGCGTGCGGTGCCGGGCGCCGGGCGCGTCAGGCCGAGGCGTACGCCTTCGCGGCGCCGTCGAGCGCGTCACCGATGCGGTGCACGCGCACCGCGTTGGTCGAGCCGACGATCCCGGGCGGGGCCCCCGCGACGATCACGACGAGGTCGCCCTCGACGCAGCGGCCCATCTCGAGCAGCCGCTTCTCGACCTGGACGACCATCTCGTCCGTGGTCTCGATGAACGGCGCGAACTGCGGCTCGATGCCCCAGCTCAGCGCCAGGCGGCGGCGCACGGAGTGCTCCGGGGTGAAGGCCAGCAGCGGGATGGTCGAGCGCAGCCGGGACAGCCGGCGGGCCGAGTCCCCGCTCTGCGTGAAGGTCACCAGCAGCTTGGCCTCGAGCTGCTTGCCGATCTCCGAGGCGGCCAGCGTGACGGCGCCGCCCTTGGTGTGCGGGACCGAGCCGAGGGGCGCGATCCGCTCGGCGCCGTGCGCCTCGGTGTTCTCGATGATCCGGGCCATGGTGCGGACGGCCTCGAACGGGAAGGCCCCGACGCTGGTCTCGCCCGACAGCATCAGCGCGTCGGCCCCGTCCAGGACCGCGTTGGCGCAGTCGGAGGCCTCGGCCCGCGTGGGGCGCGGCGCGGTGATCATCGACTCGAGCATCTGGGTCGCGACGATGACCGGCTTGGCCTGCCGGCGCGCCATCTCCACGACGCGCTTCTGCACGATCGGGACCTCCTCGAGCGGGAGCTCCACGCCGAGGTCGCCGCGCGCCACCATGATGCCGTCGAAGGCCGCCACGATCTCGGCCAGGTTGTCGACGGCCTGCGGCTTCTCGACCTTGGCGATGATCGGGACGGTGACGCCCTCCTCGTCCATGACCACGTGGACGTCGGCGGCGTCGGCCGCGCTGCGCACGAACGACAGCGCGACCATGTCCACGCCGAGCCGCAGCGCGAACCGCAGGTCGTCGACGTCCTTCTCCGACAGGGCCGGGACGCTCACGGCGACGCCGGGCAGGTTGATGCCCTTGTTGTTCGACACGGGGCCGGGGACGGTCACCCGGGTGACGACGCGGGGGCCGTCGACCTGGACGACCTCGAGGCCCACCTTGCCGTCGTCGATGAGGATGCGGTCACCCGCGGAGACGTCGCCCGTCAACCCCTTGTAGGTCGTCGAGCACACCTCCTTGGTGCCGACGACGTCCTCGGTCGTGATGGTGAACGGGTCGCCCACGGCCAGGTCGTGCGGGCCGTCGGCGAACCTCCCCAGCCGGATCTTGGGGCCCTGGAGGTCGGCGAGGATGCCCACGGAGCGGCCGGTGGCCTCCGCGGCGGCCCGCACGCCCTCGAAGTTGGCCCGGTGGTCGTCCTGGGAGCCGTGGCTCAGGTTCATCCGGGCGACGTCCATCCCGGCGTCGACCAGGGCTCGCAACCTCTCGGGGCCGGCCACAGCAGGCCCGAGGGTGCAGACGATCTTCGCTCTGCGCATGCCCACGACCCTATTCCGTCCCCGCCCGCCGCGGTCGACCGGGCGCGCGCCCCGCGGCCGTGTTCACCGCACGTCCACCTGGCCGGCGGCCCAGGTCCCCCTCCGGCTCCGCGGTCCCGGGCACGCCGACGAGCCCGGCCCCCCGCGAGGGGGACCGGGCTCAGCGGGCGAGCGGCCGCGGAGGTGCCGCGCCTCAGGCGGTGAGCGGGCGCGCGTGCGCCGTGATGGGCGAGGGCAGGGCCGTCTCCCCCATGAGGAAGGCGTCCACCGCGGCCGCGCACGCGCGCCCCTCGGCGATCGCCCAGACGATCAGCGACTGGCCCCGGCCCGCGTCACCCGCGACGAAGACGCCGGGGGTCGGGGTCGCGTAGTGGTCGGTGCGCGAGAACCGCGTCCGCTCGTCCAGCGCGAGGCCGAGCTGCTCGACGAGGCCGCCGCCCTCGGGGCCGGCGAACCCGATGGCGAGCAGCACGAGCTGCGCGGGCAGGTCCTGCTCGGTGCCCTCGACGGGCGTCCAGGTCCCGTCGACCTTCTCCACCTCGACGAGGCGCAGCGCGCTGACGTGCCCCGACTCGTCGCCGATGAGCGCGCGCGTGCTCGCGGAGAACACCCGGCGGCCGCCCTCCTCGTGCGAGGAGGACACCGAGAAGACCTTGGGCATGGTCGGCCAGGGCTCGGCCTCGTCCCGGTCCTCGGGCGCCTGCGGGTAGATGTCGAGCTGCGTGACCGACCTCGCGCCCTGGCGCAGCGCGGTGCCGTAGCAGTCCGACCCCGTGTCGCCGCCACCGATGATGACGACGTCGAGGCCGGCGGCGTCCACGTAGTCGGCCGGGCGCTCCTCCCCCACCGCGACGCGGTTGGTCGGCGGCAGGTACTCCATCGCCTGGTGGATGCCCGTGAGGTCGCGGCCCGGCAGGTCCACGTCGCGCCACTTCGTGGCCCCCGTGGCCACCACGACGGCGTCGTAGCGGTCGCGCAGCTGCTCGCCCGTGAGGTCGGTGCCGATGGCGGTGCCGGGGCGGAACCGGGTCCCCTCGGCCTCCATCTGCGCGAGCCGCCGGTCCAGGACGGAGCGCTCCATCTTGAACTCGGGGATGCCGTAGCGCATCAGCCCGCCGATCTTGTCGTCGCGCTCGTACACCGCGACGGTGTGCCCCGCGCGCGTCAGCTGCTGCGCGGCGGCCAGCCCCGCGGGCCCGGAACCCACGACGGCGACCGTCTTGCCCGTGAGGCGCTGCGGCGGACGGGGTTCCAGCCACCCGTTCTCCGCGGCCTGCTCGGCGATCATCACCTCGACCTGCTTGATGGTCACCGGGGGCTGGTTGATGCCCAGCACGCAGGCCGACTCGCACGGCGCCGGGCACAGCTTCCCGGTGAACTCGGGGAAGTTGTTGGTCAGGTGCAGGCGCTCGGCGGCCGCGGCGAAGTCGCCGCGGCTGACGAGGTCGTTCCACTCGGGGATGAGGTTCCCGAGCGGGCAGGCGCTGTGGCAGAAGGGGATGCCGCAGTCCATGCAGCGCCCCGCCTGCCGCGCGAGCTGGTCGGTGTCCTGCTTCTCGTAGACCTCGCGCCAGTCCATGAGCCGCAGCGGGACGGGCCGGCGCTTCGGGAGCTCGCGCTCGCGGACCTTCAGGAAGCCGCGGGGATCAACCATGGGATGCCTCCATGATGCGGGTCAGCACGGCGTCGGAGTCGGGCTCCAGGCCCTCGGAGACGGCCTGGGCCTGCACGTCCAGCACGCGCTGGTAGTCCCGGGGGACGATCGTGGTGAAGCGGGACCGCGCCGCGCCCCAGTCGGCGAGCAGCTTCCCCGCCACGGTGGACTCGGTGTAGCCCTTGTGCGCGACCAGCAGGTCGTGCACGCGGGCCGCGGCCGCGTCGTCGAGCGGCCGCAGGTCGACCATGTCGCGGTTGACGCGGCTCTCCTTGAGGTCCAGGACGTGCGCGAACCCGCCGGACATGCCCGCGGCCACGTTGCGTCCGACCCGGCCGAGGATGACGACCTCGCCGCCCGTCATGTACTCCAGGGCGTGGTCGCCCACACCCTCCACGACGGCGGTCATGCCGGAGTTGCGCACGCAGAACCGCTCGCCGACCTCGCCGCGCAGGAACACCGAGCCCGACGTGGCGCCGTAGCCGATGACGTTGCCGGCCACGATGTCGCGCTCCCGGCTGCCCGAGCACGTGTCGGGGCGCACCACGACGATGCCGCCGGACAGGCCCTTGGCGACGTAGTCGTTGGTGTCGCCGAACAGGCGGATGGTCACCCCGCGCGGCAGGAAGGCGCCGAGCGACTGACCGCCGGAGCCGGTGAGCTTGACGTCGATCGTGCCGTCGGGCAGGCCCTCCTCGCCGAAGCGCGTCGTGACCTCGTACCCCAGCAGCGCACCGATCGTCCGGTTCACGTTGCGCACGGGGAGCTCGATGGACACGGGCGTCCCGTCGCGCAGCGCGTCGGCGCTGCGCTCGATGAGCACGTGGTCCAGCGCCTTCTCCAGGCCGTGGTCCTGCGTCTGCGTGCAGTGCAGCGACGTGCCCTCGGGCGGCGTCGGCGCGTGCAGGATCGGCGACAGGTCCAGGCCGGAGGCCTTCCAGTGCGCCACGGCGCGGCGGGAGTCCAGCAGCTCGACGTGCCCGACCGCCTCCTCGACGGAGCGGAACCCGAGGCTCGCGAGGTACTCGCGGACCTCCTGCGCCAGGTACTCGAAGAACGTCACGACGTACTCCGCCTTGCCCGTGAACCGGGCCCGCAGCTCGGGGTTCTGGGTGGCGACGCCGACCGGACACGTGTCCAGCTGGCAGACGCGCATCATGATGCAGCCGGAGACCACGAGCGGGGCCGTCGCGAACCCGAACTCCTCGGCGCCCAGCAGCGCGGCGATGACGACGTCGCGCCCCGTCTTCAGCTGGCCGTCGACCTGCACCGCGATGCGGTCGCGCAGGCCGTTGAGGACGAGGGTCTGCTGGGTCTCGGCCAGGCCGAGCTCCCACGGACCGCCCGCGTGCTTGAGGCTCGTCAGCGGCGCCGCCCCCGTGCCGCCGTCGTGGCCCGAGATCAGCACGACGTCGGCCTTGGCCTTCGACACGCCCGTCGCGACCGTGCCGACGCCGACCTCGGACACGAGCTTCACGTGCACCCGGGCCTTGTGGTTGGCGTTCTTCAGGTCGTGGATCAGCTGGGCGAGGTCCTCGATGGAGTAGATGTCGTGGTGCGGCGGCGGGGAGATGAGCCCGACGCCGGGCGTGGAGTGCCGCGTCCTGGCGATGTTCGGGTACACCTTGTGGCCGGGCAGCTGCCCGCCCTCGCCGGGCTTCGCGCCCTGCGCCACCTTGATCTGCAGGTCGGTGGCGTGCGCGAGGTAGCTGCTCGTGACGCCGAAGCGGCCCGACGCGATCTGCTTGGTCGCGGAGTTGCGCACCGGGTCCAGCAGGCGGTCGTAGTCCTCGCCGCCCTCCCCGGTGTTCGACTTGCCGCCCAGGCGGTTCATCGCGACCGCGAGCACCTCGTGGGACTCCTGGCTGATGGAGCCGTAGCTCATCGCGCCCGTGGAGAACCGCTTGACGATCTCGCTGACCGGCTCGACCTCCTCGAGCGGCACCGGCTCGCGGACCCCCTTCTTCAGCGTCAGCAGCCCGCGCAGCGTCATGAGCCGCTCGGCCTGCTCGTCGACGCGCTGGGTGTACTGCCGGAACACCTTCTCGTTGCGCTGCCGCGTGGAGTGCTGCAGCCGGAAGACGGTCTCGGGGTCGAACAGGTGCGGCTCGCCGTCGCGGCGCCACTGGTACTCCCCGCCCGTCTCGAGGCTGCGGTGCGCGCGCTCGGCCCCCTCGACGGGGTAGGCGACGCGGTGCCGGCGGGCGACCTCCTCCGCGAGGACGTCGAGGCCGACGCCGCCGAGCCGGGAGGTGGTGGCCGTGAAGTACTCGTCCACCAGGGTCTGGGACAGGCCCAGCGCCTCGAAGACCTGCGCGCCGCGGTAGGACGCGACCGTGGAGATGCCCATCTTGGACATCACCTTCAGCACGCCCTTGCCCAGCGCCTTGATGAGGTTCTTCACGGCCGTGGGCGCGTCGACGCTCGTGATGACGCCGGTGCGGACGAGGTCCTCGACCGTCTCCATCGCGAGGTAGGGGTTGATCGCCGCGGCGCCGTAGCCGATCAGGAGGGCGACGTGGTGGACCTCGCGGACGTCGCCGGCCTCCACGACGAGCCCGACCTGCGTGCGCAGCTTCTCCCGCACGAGGTGGTGGTGGACGGCCGAGGTGAGCAGCAGCGACGGGATCGGGGCGAGCTCCGCGGTGGAGTCGCGGTCGGACAGCACGACGAACACGGCGCCGTCGGCGATCGCCCGGCTGACCTCGGCGCGGATCTGCTCGATGCGGCGCGCCAGCTCCGCGCCACCGCCGGAGACCCGGTAGAGCCCCTTGACGATGTGCGTCGTGCGGCCCGGGTTCCGCCGGTCCTTGTCGATGTGGACGATCTTCGCGAGCTCGTCGTTGTCGATCACGGGGAACGGCAGGACGAGCTGGTGGCAGTGCTCCGCGGAGTCGGCCAGGAAGTTCTGCTGCGGGCCCGCCGTCGTGATCAGCGAGGTGACGAGCTCCTCGCGGATCGCGTCCAGCGGCGGGTTGGTCACCTGCGCGAACAGCTGCGTGAAGTAGTCGAAGAGCAGGCGCGGCCGCTCGGACAGCACGGCGAGGGGGGTGTCGGAACCCATCGAGCCGATCGGTTCCGCCGAGGCGCGCGCCATGGGCGCGAGGATGAGGCGCAGCTCCTCCTCGGTGTAGCCGAAGGTCTGCTGGCGCCGGGCCACGGAGGCGTGCGTGTGCACGACGTGCTCGCGCTGCGGGAGGTCGCCGAGGTGCACGACGTTCTCGAGCCACTGCGCGTACGGGGCCGCCCCCGCGAGCTCGCCCTTGATCTCCTCGTCGTCGACGATGCGGCCCGCGGCCGTGTCGACGAGGAACATCTTGCCGGGCTGCACGCGACCCCGGGTGACGACCGAGGCCGGGTCGAGGTCGAGGACGCCGACCTCGCTCGCCAGCACCACGAGGCCGTCGTCGGTGACCCAGTACCGCGACGGGCGCAGGCCGTTGCGGTCCAGGACCGCGCCGATGAGGGTGCCGTCGGTGAACGTGACGCTCGCGGGGCCGTCCCACGGCTCGGAGAACATCGAGTGGAACTGGTAGAAGGCGCGCCGCGCCGGGTCCATCTCGGTGTTGTTCTCCCAGGCCTCCGGGATCATCATCAGCACCGCGTGCGGCAGCGAGCGGCCCGCGAGGTGCAGCAGCTCGAGGACCTCGTCGAAGGACGCCGAGTCGGAGCCCTCGGTCGCGCACACGGGCCCGAGGCGCTGGACGTCGCCCGGGATCAGCGGCGTGCTCATGAGCGACTCGCGCGCCGACGCCCAGTTGCGGTTGCCCTTGACGGTGTTGATCTCGCCGTTGTGGGCGATGGCGCGGAAGGGGTGGGCCAGCGGCCACGACGGGAAGGTGTTGGTGGAGAAGCGCGAGTGCACGAGCGCCAGCTCGGTCGTGTAGCGGCGGTCGGACAGGTCGGGGAAGAAGGGCTCCAGCTGACCCGTGGTCAGCATGCCCTTGTAGACCATGGTGCGCGCCGACAGCGAGGGGAAGTACACGCCCAGCTCGCGCTCGGCGCGCTTGCGCACGGCGTAGACGCGGCGGTCCAGCGTGATGCCCGTCTCGCCGGCCCGGCCGCGCAGGAACAGCTGCGCGAAGAACGGCATGCAGGCCCGGGCCTGCTGGCCCACGAGGTCGGCCGTGACGGGGACGTCGCGCCAGCAGAGGACGTCGACGTACTCCGACGCCGCGATCTCCTCGATGCGCGCGACGGCCGCGGCGCGCTCGGCCGGGTCGACGGGCAGGAAGGCGTTGCCCACCGCGAAGGCGCCCTTGGCGGGCAGCTCGACGCCCTGCTCCTCGCGCACCACGGCGCGCAGGAACTCGTCCGGGACCTGGGTGAGGATGCCCGCGCCGTCCCCGGTGTTCGTCTCCGCGCCCACCGCACCGCGGTGGTCGAGGTTGCGCAGGGCGGTGAGGGCGTGGTCGACGATGTCGTGACCCGGCTCGCCGCGCATGGTGGCCACGAAGGCGACGCCGCAGGCGTCGTGCTCGTTGGCCGGGTCGTACGCCCCCTGGGCCGCGGGGACCGTGGAGAAGGGTCGCGTGGTGGTGCGCACCGTCGGCGCGCCGGCCGGAGGTGCGCAGAGGGCGTCGGGCGTCGCGGGGAACTGCGACATGGGTGCACCGTCCTCGGAGAGAGGTCGTGGACCTCGATGGACAGGATCTGTCGGGGGTCTCGTTCGACCGGTGGAGTCTCTTCGAGCGAGACGCCGCCCGGTGGGGGCGTGCGTCCCGAGCGCAGGGCGGCGCTGGCCTGCGTTCACCTCACTGTAACGCCAGAGGTCCACGCCGAATCTGCACTCGACGTCACGACTCCGTCACGTGGACGGGCGGTCTGGTCCCTGGCGGGGTTGCTCCTGGGGCTGAGTGACGGTCCGTTCGTCAGCCACGCTCGCAGCGTCACCGGACGGGGATGCGCCCTCCACTGACGAGGCCGAGGGTACCTGCTCCCCGCCGGCCGGACGGACGACGTCGCCGAGCTCGTCGGCGGCACCGCGGTGCCGGCGGCGGGAGCGCACGAAGGCGGCCAGGGCGACGACCAGGACGACGCCCGCGACCCACGTGTTCACCCGCAGGCCGAGGATGTCGTTGGCCTCGTCGATGCGCAGCGCCTCGAACCACGACCGCCCCGCGCAGTACAGGACGACGTACAGCAGGAACACCTGGCCGTGGCGCAACCGGTACCGCCGGTCGAGCCGCACGAGGACCACGGCGGCCGCCAGGCACCACAGCGACTCGTACAGGAACGTCGGGTGGAAGGTGCCGAGGACCTCGGGCGTGCCGTCCGGGCCGAGCACGGCGCGGCCCCGCACCCCGTCCCACTCGTGGATGGTCAGCGCCCACGGCAGGTCGGTCGCCCGGCCGTACAGCTCGTTGTTGAACCAGTTCCCCCAGCGGCCCAGCGCCTGCGCGACCAGGAGCGCGGGCGCCACGGCGTCGGCGACGGGCGCGAACCGGTACCCCGCGCGGCGGGCCGCGATCCACGCGCCCAGCGCCCCGGCGGCGATCGCGCCCCAGATGCCCAGGCCCCCGTCCCAGATCTTCAGCGCGCGGACCGGGTCGCCGTCCTCGCCGAAGTAGGCCTGGGGGGAGGTGATGACGTGGTAGATCCGCGCGCCGACGATGCCGAACGGCACCGCCCACACGGCCATGTCGAGGATGAAGTCCGGGCGGCCGCCGCGCGCGCGGAAGCGCTTCTCCGCGATCCACACCGCGGCGACGATGCCCGCGATGATGCACAGGGCGTAGGCCCGCACGGGCAGCGGGCCGAGGTACCAGACCGCGACGGTCGGGCTCGGGAGCACCGCGGGCAGGCCGGTGATCACGCGCCCGTCGCCTTCTGGACGGCGGCCGCGAGGTCCTGCGGCGCCGAGGCGGTCAGCAGCTGCGCCGCCGGGACCTCCGTGACCGTCCCCGACGGCGAGGTCACCCGCACGGTCGGGGTGCCCTGCACGCCCTTCGGCTCCATCTGGGCCTGCACGCGCTCGACGTAGGCCGCGTAGACGTGGTCGTCCAGGGCCTTGCGCCAGGCCGCGACGTCCAGCCCGTCGACCTGCTCGGCGAGCGCCTGCAGCGAGTCGGCCGTGTAGCCCTCGCCCTCGGCCGGCTGGTTCGCGTAGAGGGTCTGCGTGTACTGGACGAACTTGCCCTGCGCATCGGCGGCCGCGGCCCCCTCGGCCGCGAGCTGGGAGGAGGGGGCGGTGCCGAGGTTCTCGTCGAGGAAGGTGAGCGTGTGCACGACGACCTCAGCCTTGCCCTGGGCCGCGAGGTCGACGTAGGCCTGACCGCCGAAGTCCTCGAAGCGCTTGCAGACGGGGCACTGGTAGTCCAGCCAGATGTCCACGGTGGGCGCGCCGGCCGCGGGCGTGCCCGGGAGCTTGATGCCGCCGTCGGCCGCGACCGCGTTGGGCGCCGCGGGGCCGGCCGTGCTCGCCGCCGCGGTGCGGGCGGTGTCCTCGCGCTGGCGCTGCACGAGGACGACGACCGTGGCCACGATCGCGAGGACGACGACGACCGCGACGGTGATGAGCAGCACCCGGCGGCTGCGCTCGCGCGCCTTCTCCCGCTCGCGCAGCGCGGCCGCCTTGGCCTGCCGCGCCGCGCGGGCGTCCTGCGCCTCCCCCGCACGGGCGGGGTGGCCACCGGGGCGCTTCTTGGTGCTCACGGACTCTCCTCGGGCGCTCGGGCACGACGGTGGCCGACCACGACGGTGGCCGGCCACGACGGGGTGCCGGGGGCCGCGGCTCCCGGCGGATCGGTCGGACGCGCCCGGGCGGGCGCGCGTTCCTCAGGCGCGGCGGATGCCGGCGGACAGGTCGGCCGCGAGCTGCCCCACGGCCCGCACGCCGGCCGCGGTGTCCTCGGCGTCGAGCAGACGGCTCACGAAGGCCGAGCCGACGATGACGCCGTCGGCGTACCCCGCGACCTCCGCGGCCTGGTCGGGCGTGGAGACGCCCAGGCCGACGCACACCCGCTCGGCGCCTGCGGCGCGCGTGCGCTCGACGAGCTGCCGGGCCCCGGCGCCGACCGTCGCGCGGGCGCCCGTGGTGCCCATGAGGGACGCGGCGTAGACGAAGCCGCGGCTGCGCTCGGCCGTGAGGGCCAGGCGGGCGTCGGTCGAGCTCGGGGCCACGAGGAACACCCGCTCGAGGTCCTCGGCCTCGCTCGCGCCGATCCAGGCGCCGGCCTCGTCGGGGATGAGGTCGGGCGTGATGAGCCCCGCGCCCCCGGCCGAGGCCAGGTCGCGCGCGAAGCGGTCGACGCCGTAGCGGTCGATCGGCGGCCAGTACGTCATGACGAGCACCGCGGCACCGGTCGCGGCGACCGCCTCGACGGCGCGCAGCACGTCCGCGGGCCGCGTGCGCTGCGCGAGCGCGACGTCCACGGCGCGCTGGATCGTCACGCCGTCCATGGTCGGGTCGGAGTACGGCAGCCCGAGCTCCACGACGTCGGCACCGCCGTCGACCGCGGCCTTCGCGGCCTCCACGCTCGCGGCCACGTCGGGGAAGCCCACGGGCAGGTAGGCGACCAGCGCCGCACGGCCCTCGGCCAACGCCCCGTCGACCGCCGCGGCGGCCGTGCTCGTCGTCGCGGTGCTCACCATCCCGACCCCTCCGTGTCCTCGGGCGCGTCCGCGACCCGCTCCGCCTCGGAGGCCACCAGGTCCTCGTCGCTGACGAGGTCGAACCACCGCGCGGCGGTGTCGACGTCCTTGTCCCCCCGGCCCGAGAGGTTGACCAGCACGACCGCGTCGGGCCCGAGCTCGCGGGCCACGCCCAGCGCGCCGTGCAGCGCGTGCGCGCTCTCGATCGCCGGGATGATCCCCTCGGTGCGGCACAGCAGCTTGAAGGCCTCCATGGCCTCGCGGTCGGTGACGGAGCGGTACGTCGCGCGGCCGCTGTCGCCGAGCCAGGAGTGCTCGGGGCCGACGCCCGGGTAGTCGAGGCCCGCGGAGATCGAGTGCGACTCCACGGTCTGACCGTCCTCGTCCTGCAGGACGAAGCTCCGCGCGCCCTGGAAGACGCCCGGGGCGCCGCCCGTGATCGAGGACGCGTGCCGGCCCGTCGCGACGCCGTCGCCCCCGGCCTCGAAGCCGAAGAGCCGCACGTCGGTGTCCTCGAGGAAGGCGTGGAAGATGCCGATGGCGTTCGAGCCGCCGCCGACGCAGGCGCACACCGCGTCGGGCAGGCGGCCCGTCATCCCCTGGACCTGCTCGCGGGCCTCGACGCCGATGATCCGCTGGTAGTCGCGCACGAGCACCGGGAACGGGTGGGGCCCGGCGACCGTGCCGAAGACGTAGTGCGTCGTGTCGACCGAGGCGACCCAGTCGCGGAAGGCCTCGTTCACGGCGTCCTTGAGCGTCCGGCTGCCGGCGGTGACCGGGACGACCGTGGCGCCCAGCAGCCGCATGCGGGCGACGTTGAGCGCCTGCCGGCGGGTGTCCTCCTCGCCCATGTAGACGACGCACTCCAGGCCCATGAGGGCGGCGGCCGTCGCGGTCGCGACGCCGTGCTGGCCCGCGCCCGTCTCGGCGATGACCCGCCGCTTGCCCATCCGCTTGGTCAGCAGCGCCTGGCCCAGCACGTTGTTGATCTTGTGCGAGCCGGTGTGGTTCAGGTCCTCGCGCTTGAGCAGGATCCGCGCCCCGCCGGCGTGCGCCGCGAAGCGGGGGACCTCGGTGATGATGCTCGGCCGGCCGGAGTACGTCCGGTGCAGCTCGGCCAGCTCCTCGACGAACGCCGGGTCCGACATGGCCGAGCGGTGGGCGGCGTCGATCTCGTCGAGCGCGGCCACGAGCGCCTCGGGGACGAAGCGGCCGCCGAAGGCGCCGAAGTACGGCCCGCGCTCGCCCGCGAGGGGCTCCGGGCCGAAGGACGGCGCGACGACGGGGGTGGGGTGGTCGACGGTGGTCACGGGCGCACCGCCTGCACGGCCGGGTGGGCGCCGGCGGCGACCAGGTCGGCCACCGCCCGCCGGGGGTCGTCGCCGCGCACGAGCGTCTCGCCCACCAGGACCGCGTCGGCCCCGGCGCGGGCGTACTCCACGACGTCGCGGGGGCCCTGCACGCCGGACTCCGCGACCTTGACGATGCGGTCGGGGATGAGCGGGGCGAGGTCGTGGAACGTGCGGTTGTCCACCTCGAGCGTCTTGAGGTTGCGGGCGTTGACCCCGATGACGCGGGCGTCGGCGTCGACCGCGCGCGCGACCTCGTCGGCGTCGTGCACCTCCACGAGCGCCGTCATCCCCAGCGAGTGCGTGCGCTCCACGAGCGACACGAGCGCGTCCTGCTCGAGCGCCGCGACGATGAGCAGCACGACGTCCGCACCCCACGCGCGGGCCTCCCACAGCTGGTAGGAGCCGACGACGAAGTCCTTGCGCAGCACCGGGACCTCGACCGCGCAGCGCACGGCGCGCAGGTCGTCGAGGCTGCCGCCGAAGCGGCGCTGCTCGGTGAGCACGCTGATGACGCTGGCCCCGCCGAGCTCGTACTGGGTGGCCAGGGCCGCGGGGTCGGCGATCTCGGCCAGCGCGCCCTTGGACGGGCTGCGGCGCTTGACCTCCGCGATCACCTTCACGCCGCTCTGCTCGCTGTCGCGCGGGCGCAGCAGGCCCTGCGCGTCCTTGGCCGGCACCTGCCGGTGGGCCCGCTCCTTCAGCTCGTCGAGCGAGGTGTGCTCACGCCGGGCCGCGAGGTCCTCGCGGACGCCGTCGAGGATGTCGTCGAGGACCGTCACGCCTCGCATGCTAGTCCCGCGCCGGGGCCCGGCCGTGCCGCCGTGCACAGCGTCACACGGCCGCCACGGCTCCCCCTCGGGGCCGGCGGGACGACTCCTGCGCGCGCACCCCCCACGCACGACGGCGCCGCACCCCGTCGGGGCGCGGCGCCGCTGAGGGACCGGTGTCGGTGTCGTGGACCCGGCGTCGTGGACCCGGCGTCGTGCCGAGGTCAGTGCTGCGCGCGCCCGATGCCCGCTGCCCCGCCCGACGACCGCTTGACGCCGTAGCCCATGCGCGAGAGCACGGACGCCACGACGAGGGCCAGCAGGATGATCACACCGCCGACGATCCCCCACGTGAGGCTGGGGAAGACGACCGCGAGGCAGAGGACCGCGAAGCCCAGGAGACCGACCGCGACGCCCGCCCAGGCTGCCACGGTGTGCCCGTGGCCGTGCTCGTCGACGATGTCCGCGTGCGTCTCGTTGCCGGTGCGCTCGGTCTGGCCGTTGCGCGCGGGCTGGGCCGTCGGGCCGCCCTGGCCGTCGCGGGCGGAGGACTGGCTGCTCACGGGTGCTCCTCGGCGTGGGGTGGGGCCGGCCGAGCGGTCCGGACCGGTGTCGGACCAGGGTACCGGGGGTCGCGCCCCGGCGCCGGACCGGGACGCGTCCCCCGGGCGCGCCGGGGTCGGCGCGCGCGCATCAGCGCGTCGTCGGGTCCTCGCCGTGGGTCAGCGAGTCCCACGCGGCCGCGGGGTCCTCGGCCGGGCTCGCGGGCACCAGCACGACCGCGTCCCGCTCGTGGCGCGTGGAGGTCGACCAGCGGCGGCCGCGGGCCAGCACGCCCAGCCCCGCGACGCCGACCAGGACGCCGCCCGCCGCGGACACGACCGGCCAGGGCGCGACGTCCGCGCCCGTGACCGCCGCCGTCGAGCGGCCGCTCGCCGCCCGCGCGGGCGAGCTCAGCGCCTCCTCCGGGGACGTGAGCGCCCCGAGCGAGGCGACCACGACGCCGACCCCCGCGAGCAGCAGCGCCGCCGCCGCGAGGACCCGGGCCACGCGCCGGCCGATCGTGACCGCCACGACGGCCGCGAGCGCCACCAGGCCGAGCGCCGTCGCGAGGGGGGCCGCGGTCCGGCCGTCGGCGAGGACCGCGGTGTCCCCGGTGGTGGCCGCGACCCGGCCGGCGACCCACGTCGGCGCGCCGGCGGCGAGCACCACGACGGCCCCGGCGAGCCCGAGCAGCAGCAGCGAGCCGCGCTCCCGGCCGGCGCGGCGGCGCGCGTCGGGGGCCGGCGCGGCGGTGGGGGTGCTCCCGCTCACGCCGGCCGGCCCGCGCCGGACGCGTCGGCCGCCGCGGGGCCGACGACCACGGGCAGGGGGGAGGCGTCGAAGCAGGTGGCGTGGCCCGTGTGGCAGGCCGCCCCGACCTGGTCGACCTCGACCAGCAGGGCGTCGCCGTCGCAGTCCAGCGAGACCCGCTTCACCCACTGCACGTGCCCGGAGGTGTCGCCCTTGCGCCACAGCTGCTGCCGGCTGCGGCTGAAGTAGGTCGCGCGGCCGGTGCCCAGCGTGTGCGCGAGCGCCTCGTCGTCCATCCAGGCGACCATGAGGACCTCGCGCGTGTCGTGCTGCTGCACGACCGCGCAGACCAGGCCCGCCTCCCCGCTGGGCTGCGCGCGGGCCGCCGTGCCACGATCCGCCCATGCCCGTCACCGACGCCGCCCGTGAACGCGCCGCCCTCTGCGACGAGGCGCTGCGCGCCGGGCCCGACGCCCCGACGCTGTGCGAGGGCTGGGTGGTGCGCGACCTCCTCGTCCACCTCGTCGTGCGCGACAGCCGGCCCGACGTGGCGCTGGGCCAGGCGCTGCCGCCGCTGCGCGAGCACGCCCGCCGCGTGCAGGACGAGCTCGCGGCCCTGCCCTTCGAGGAGCTCGTGGACCGGGTCCGCCGCGGGCCGACCGGGCCCGCGCCGACGCGGCTGCGGGTCGTCGACGACCTGGTGAACCGGGCCGAGTTCTACGTGCACCACGAGGACGTGCGCCGCGCCGGGGCCGGGGCGGCGCCGCGCGAGCTGCCGCGCGGGGAGTCGGCCGCGCTCTGGAAGCTCGTGCGCACGATGGGCCGCTTCGCCTACCGCCGCAGCGGGACGGGCGTCGTCCTCGTCGCCCCGAGCGGCCCGCGCGCCGTCGTGCGCCGCGGCCCGGTCGCGGTCAGCCTCACGGGCGAGCCGCAGGAGCTGCTGCTGCACGCGTTCGGGCGCCGGCCCGTCGCGCGGGTCGCGGTCGACGGCTCGCCGGACGCGGTCGCGCGGTTCCTGGCCGCCTACCCCGCCTGAGGACCTCGCGGGACGCGGGCCCGCCGCACGGGTCTCAGCGGACGGGGTGCCCCGCGGCGCGCAGGGCGTCCTTGACCTCACCGACCGTGAGCTGCTGGAAGTGGAAGACGCTCGCGGCGAGCACGGCGTCGGCGCCCGCGGCCACGGCCGGGGGGAAGTGCCCCACCGCGCCGGCCCCGCCGCTGGCGATGAGGGGGACGCGGACGCGCTCGCGCACCGCGGCCAGCATCGCGAGGTCGAACCCGGCCTTGGTGCCGTCGGCGTCCATCGAGTTCAGCAGGACCTCCCCGGCCCCGAGCTCGGCGGCGCGGGCGGCCCACTCCACGGCGTCCAGGCCGGTGCCGCGGCGGCCGCCGTGCGTCGTGACCTCGTAGCCCGACGGCGTCGTCGGCTCCCCCGGCAGCGTGCGGCGAGCGTCCACGGACAGGACGAGGACCTGCGCGCCGAAGCGGTCGGCGATCTCGGCGATGAGCTCCGGCCGGGCGATGGCCGCGGTGTTGACGCCCACCTTGTCGGCGCCGGCGCGCAGCAGTCGCTCGACGTCGGCGACGGCGCGGACGCCGCCGCCCACCGTGAGGGGGATGAAGACCTGCTCCGCGGTCCGGGACACGACGTCGTAGGTGGTCTCCCGGCTCGCCGACGACGCCGTGACGTCGAGGAAGGTCAGCTCGTCGGCGCCCTCGGCGTCGTAGCGGCGGGCCAGCTCCACGGGGTCGCCGGCGTCGCGCAGGTCGGCGAAGTTCACGCCCTTCACGACGCGTCCGGCGTCGACGTCCAGGCAGGGGATGACTCGCACGGCGACGCTCACGCGCGCCAGCGTAGTGACGCCCGCCGGCCCGTGCCGCCCTCCCCGTCGGGCGCGGGGGCCCGGCCCGCCGGATACCGTCGGCCGCGTGCCGAGCCCCGACCTGACCTTCACCACCGTCGACACCGACGACACCGCGGCCGTCGACGCGTGGTCGCGGGTGCCCCGCACCGCGTTCCTGGAGAAGGCCCCCGACGAGGCCGACCTCGCGGCCCGGCGCCGCCAGGTGGCCGGCCACCGGCTGCGCGCGGCCTACGACGGCGACCGTCCCGTCGGGACGTTCCGCTCCTACGACCTCGAGGTGACGATGCCGGGGTCCGGCCCGGTGACCGTCGACGCGATCTCGTCGGTGGCGGTCCTGCCCACGCACCGCCGGCGGCGCATCCTCAGCACCCTGATGACCCGGGACCTCGCCGAGGCCCGCGAGAGCGGTCACGCGCTGGCCGCGCTCATCGCCATGGAGGCCCCGATCTACGGGCGCTTCGGGTTCGGCCCGGCGACCCGCTCGACGCAGTGGACGGTCGACTGCGACCGCGTCGCCTTCCGCCCCGACGCCCCCGGCGGCGACGGCGGCCGCCTCGAGCTGGTCGACCCCGCCGCCGAGCGGGACGTGCTGGCGGGCGTGCACGACGAGGCGCGCCGCAGCCGCCCCGGGGGCCTGCAGCGGCCCGCGGTCGACTGGGACGAGTGGTTCACCACCCCCGGCCCGCGCCGGCTCGGGCGCGGCGCGCACGTCGCCCTGCACCGCGACGCGGCCGGGACCGCCGACGGCTACGTCGTCTACGAGCTCACCGAGGCGTGGGACGCCCGGGTGTCGACGTCCACGGGACGCGTGCTCGACCTCACCGCGACCACGACGGGCGCCTACCGCGACCTGTGGGAGTTCGTCGCCTCCATCGACCTCGTGCGCACCCTGACGGTCCCCGACCGGCCCGCCGACGAGCTGCTCCCGCAGCTGCTCCTCGACCCGCGCGCCGTGCGGCACGGCGCGGTCGACGACTTCCTGTGGGTGCGCGTCCTGGACGTCGCCGGGGCGCTGTGCGCCCGGCGCTACCTGGGCCACGACACCCTCGTCCTGCGGGTGGAGGACCCGCGCGGGCTCGCGGGCGGCACCGTGCGCCTGCACGTCGACGGCGCCTCGGCGGGCCCGGACGGCTACGCGTGCGCGGAGGTCACGGCCGGCACCGGCGAGCCCGACGTCGTCCTCGGCGTCGGCGACCTCGCGACGCTGCTGCTCGGCGACGGGTCCGCGGCCGCCCTGGCCCGCGCGGGCCGGCTGCACACCGCGTGCCCCGACCGCGCCGTGCGGCTGGACGCCCTGTTCGCCACCCCCGAGTCCCCGTGGTGCCAGACCTGGTTCTGAGCGGGGACGGGTCGCCGGCGGAGCCCGGGCGCGTCCTGGGCACCGCGGCGGCCGTCGACCTCGTCGTGGACCGGCTGCGCCGCCGGCCGCACGCGGGGCCGGGCCCGGCGGTGGTCGCCGTCGACGGGCCCTCGGGCGCGGGCAAGACGGACTTCGCCACGGCGCTCGCGCACGCCCTGGACGGGGCGCCGGTCGTGGCCATGGACGACCTCTACCCGGGCTGGGACGGTCTCGAGGCCGCCGTGCCGCTGCTGACCGCGGAGGTCCTGGCCCCGCTCGGCGCGGGGCGGCCGGCGCGCTTCCGCCGCTACGACTGGGCGGCCGGGCGCCGCGGCGAGCTCGTCGTGGTCCCGGCCGCGCCCGTCGTCGTGGTCGAGGGGGTCGGCTGCGGCGCGCGCGAGCCCGCCGCGCACGTCGACCTGCTGGTGTGGCTGGACGCGGCGCCCGCGGTGCGCTTCGCGCGCGGCATGGCGCGCGACGGGGAGACCTACCGGCCGCACTGGCGCCGCTGGGCCGCGCAGGAGGAGGTGCTGTTCGCGCGGGAGGAGACGCGGGCCCGCGCCGACGTCCGCTTCCGCAGCGACCCGCCCGGGCCGGGCGGGGGTCTCGTCCGGGAGCCGGCGGACGCCTGACGTCGCGACGCGTCAGCGCCCGGCGGCGTCGCCGTCGCGGCCGGCTCGCGGGGCGTGGCGCTCCACGAGGCGGGCCAGGCGCAGCGCCTCGGCGTCGGCGTGCAGCCCGTCGGCCCGCTGCACGGCCATGACCGCCAGGTTCTCGCCGTCGTCGGTGTCCAGCGTCAGCCACGGGCTCTCCCCGCTGAACCGCACGCCGAGGATCGCGCCCCACTCGACGCGGCGCGTGTAGACGATGTTGCGCACGACGAGCGCCCCCTCGGTCGGCACGGCGCGCACGGCGACCAGGCGGGCGATGCCCCCCGCCACGACGAGGCCGAAGAGCAGCGCGAAGACGGTGTCCAGCCCCGTCCAGCCCGACTGCGGCGCCCTGGCGAGGGAGATCGACAGGGCGATCGTGGCGAGCAGGAACAGCGCGGCCAGCGGGTAGCCCACCCACCGCGCCCGCCGCGGGCGGAACGGGGCGTCGACCCGGGCGCCGGGACGCGCAGCGCTCACAGGCGCGCCGCGTGGATGCTCGTGGCGAGGATGGCCCGCGCGCCGAGGTCGTAGAGGTCGTCCATGACCTGGTTCGTCGCGCGCGCCTCGACCATGGCGCGCACGGCGACCCAGTCGGGATCGGCGAGCGGCGACACCGTGGGCGACTCCAGCCCCGGCGTGATCGCGCACGCCCGCTCGACGAGCGTGCGGGGGCAGTCGTAGTCGACCATCACGTACTGCCGGGCCACGAGCACGCCCTGCAGCCGGCGGACGAGGACGTCGACCGCGGGCGAGGGCGGGGCCCCGGTCCGGCGCACGAGGACGGCCTCGGAGCGCATCACGGGGTCGCCGAACACCTCCAGGCCCGCGGCCCGCATCGTGGACCCCGTCTCGACGACGTCGGCGATCACGTCGGCGATGCCGAGCGCGACGGCGGTCTCGACGGCGCCGTCGAGGTGGACGACGTCGGCCTCGACGCCGTGCGCGGCCAGGTGCTCGCCGAGCAGGCCGGAGTAGCTCGTGGCGATCCGGCGGCCCGCGAGGTCGGCGACCGAGGACGCCGTCCCGGGGCGCCCCGCGAACCGGAAGGTGCTGCGCGCGAAGCCGAGCGGGAGGACCTCGTCGGCGGGCGCGCGGGAGTCCAGCAGCAGGTCGCGGCCCGTGATGCCGCAGTCGAGCGTGCCCGAGCCCACGTAGAGGGCGATGTCGCGGGGCCGCAGGAACACGAACTGCGCGGAGTTGTCCGGGTCGTCGAGGATCAGCTCCCGCGACTCCCGGCGCTGGCTGTAGCCGGCCTCGCGCAGCATCGCGCTGGCCGCCTCGGACAGCGACCCCTTGTTGGGGACGGCGATGCGCAGCACTCCTGCGGCTCCTCGGTTCGGCGGTTCGGGTGGGGGGCTGAGGCGCGTCGGCTCAGAGGTGCGCGTACACGTCCTCGAGCGTCAGCCCGCGCGCGATGAGCAGCACCTGCAGGTGGTAGAGCAGCTGCGAGACCTCCTCGGCGGTGCGCTCCGCCGACTCGTGCTCGGCGGCCATCCACACCTCGGCGGCCTCCTCGACCACCTTCTTGCCGATGGCGTGCACGCCGGCGTCGAGCTCCACGACCGTGCCGGACCCGGCGGGGCGGGTGCGGGCCTTGTCCGTCAGCTCCGCGAACAGGTCGTCGAAGGTCTTCACGTGTCCTGATCCTAGAGCGGGGCCACCTCGCGCAGCGCCACGGCGGTCTCCAGCGCCGCGAGCACGGCCTCGCGGCCCTTGTCCTCGCGCGACCCGCGCAGGCCCGCGCGGTGCAGCGCCTGCGACTCGTTGTCGACCGTCAGGACGCCGAACCCGATCGGGACCCCGGTCGTCACCGCGACCTGCGTGAGGCCCGACGTCGCTGCGCTGCAGACGTACTCGAAGTGCGGGGTGCCGCCGCGCATGACGACGCCGAGGGCCACGAGGGCGTCGAAGCCGCGCCCCGCGAGGCGGGCCGCGGCGACGGGCAGCTCGAACGCCCCCGGCACGCGCACCTCGGTGACGTCGGTGACGCCCGCGTCGGCCAGGCCGCGGCGGGCGCCCGCGATCAGCCCCTCCATGACCTCGTGGTGCCAGCGCGCGGCGACGACCGCCACGCGCAGGCCCGTGCCGTCGACCTCGATCTCGGGGCTTCCGTCGCCGCTCATGGTGTGGTCCCTCCGGTGGTTCCTCCTGCGGCGGCGAGGTGCGCGCGCAGGTCGTGGATGGTGAGGACGGGCAGCGAGTGGCGCCGTCCCAGCTCGGTGACCTGCGGCCACCGCGACATCGAGCCGTCGTCCTCGACGAGCTCCGCGATCACCCCGACGGGCGCGAGCCCGGCGAGGCGGCACAGGTCGACGGCCGCCTCGGTGTGCCCCGGCCGCTCCAGCACGCCGCCCGGGCGGGCGCGCAGCGGGAACACGTGGCCGGGCCGGACCAGGTCGCCCGCCGTGCTCGCGGGGTCCGCGAGCACGCGCGCGGTGCGGGCCCGGTCGGCCGCGGAGATGCCCGTCGTCACGCCGACGGCCGCGTCGACGCTCACGGTGTAGTCGGTGCGCCGGGAGTCCTCGTTGCGCGCGACCATGGGCGGCAGCTCCAGCTCGGCGGCCCGCGCAGCCGACATCGGCACGCACAGCAGGCCGGACGTGTGCCGCACCGTCCAGCCCAGCCACTCGGGCGTGACGAGCTCGGCGGCCAGCACCACGTCGCCCTCGTCCTCCCGGTCGGCGTCGTCGGTGACCAGCACGGGCCGGCCCGCGGCCAGGGACTCCAGCGCCGCGGCGACGGCCGCCGAGACGTCGGTGGCTGCGGTCACGACGCCACCGGCCGCGGCGCCGCGGCGGCCAGCCGCTCGACGTACTTGGCGAGGACGTCGACCTCCAGGTTGACGACCGAGCCCGGCTCGCGGCGGCCCAGCGTGGTCGCCTCGAGCGTCGTCGGGATCAGCGAGACCTCCAGCCACGGGGCCGGGTCGTCGACCGCGCTGACCCCGCTGACCGTGAGGGACGTGCCGTCGAGGGTGATCGAGCCCTTCTCCACGACGTAGCGCGCCAGGTCGGCCGGGATCGCGACCCGCACGACCTCCCACGCGTCGCCCGGGGTGCGGGCCACGACCGTGCCGGTGCCGTCGACGTGGCCCTGGACGATGTGCCCGCCGAGGCGGCCGCTCGCGGCGAGCGCCCGTTCGAGGTTGACCCGTCGACCGGGGGCCACGTCGCGCAACGAGCTGCGGGACAGCGTCTCGGCCATCACGTCCACCGTGAAGCACCCTGGGTCGGGCTGGTCGACGACCGTGAGGCAGACGCCGTCGACGCAGATCGACGCGCCGTGCACGGCGTCGCTCGTCACGAGCGGCCCCCGCACCGTCAGGCGCGCGGACTCCGCCCCGCGCTCGACGGCGACGACCTCGCCGACCTCCTCAACGATCCCGGTGAACACGGCTGGCCTCCTGGTGGGGACGGACGTCGGTGGTGGTGCTGGTCGTGGTGGGCGCCGGGCGGGCGGCGCGCTGGGCCCGCGGCCCCGGCACGTCGGGGGCGGCG
>NZ_JAAALN010000279.1 GCF_009906795.1 Kineococcus siccus | reverse complement strand
CCTCCCGTCCCGCACCACCCGCCCCGACCCGCGCCTCGTGCTGCGCCCCCTCGCCGACCTCGACGTGCGCCGCAGCATCGACGTCCTGGCGCGCCCCGAGGCCCTCACGCGCCGCGGGGTCCGTGAGGTGCTGGCGTTGCTGCAGGCCGTCACCGCCACCTGACCTGCGTCGTCGTCGTTACCGTGGCCCCGTGCCGACCCTGGTGACCCGCCGCTTCACCCCCGCGGAGGCGCTCTCGGTCGCCGCGTGGACCTACCCGCCCCCGTTCGACCTGTACGACGTCGACCCGGCGAAGACGGAACTGTTCACCGCGCGCGACGCCGAGGGCCTCGGCTGCTACCCGGCGGTCGACGGGGACGGGACGGTCGTCGCGTTCTGCGTCCTCGGCCCGGAGGCCCGCGTCCGCGGCCAGCGACCCGAGGACGGAATTCTCGACGTGGGGCTCGGCGTGCACCCCGCTCAGACCGGTCGCAGGATCGGCTCCGATCTGGTCGAGCAGGTCGTCACCCTCGCTCGCGACCTGGCGCGCCACCGTCGCCTGCGCGCCGCGGTCGCCACCTTCAACGAGCGCTCGCTCGCGCTGTGCGACGCAGCGGGGTTCGTCGCAGTCCGGGACTTCACGGGGCCCGGCGACCGGACGTTCCGCGAGTTCACTCGGGCCCTGAACCCGCGCTGACGGCGACGACGACGCCCGCGGGTCCTCGCGGCGGAGCGCAGCCAGGCGACCGTCGCCACCCTGCCGGGCAGACTGTCCCCGTGCTTCGAGCCCCCGTGAGCCCCGCCCGACGAGCGCTCCTCGAGCAGCTCGCCGAGGAGGTCGACCACCTGCCCACGGATCCCTACGTCCGCGTGGCCGTCGACGGCGTGGACGGCGCCGGCAAGAGCGTGTTCGCCGGCGAGTTCACGGCCGCCCTCCGCAGCCGCGGGCGCGACGTGGTGCACGCCTCGGTGGACGGCTTCCACCACCCGCGCGCCGTGCGCCACGCCCGTGGGCCGGGCGACCCGGAGGGTTTCTACCGCGACTCCTACGACCTGACCGCGCTGCACCACGAACTGCTGGCTCCCTTCGCTCCCGGAGGCCACGGCCTGCACCGCGTCCACGTCTTCGACGTCCGCGACGACACTCCGGACGTCGCCGACCTCGCGCAGGCGGCACCGGGCACCGTTCTGGTCGTCGACGGGATCTTCCTGCACTGTCCGGAACTCCGGGGGCACTGGACCTGGTCGGTCTGGTTGGAGGCCGATCGGGCGACCACGCTCGAGCGGTGCCGGGTGCGCGACGGTTCCGGCTCCGCGGACCCCGGCGACGCCGCGAACCGCCGCTACGTCGAGGGCCAGCGGCTGTACCTCGACGAGGCGTCGCCGCAGGATCGAGCCACCCACGTGGTCGTCAACGACGACCTCGCGCACCCCGTGCTGCGGCGGTGACGGCCGCGACCACCCGACCAGCATCGCGGTCGGTGAGCCGACCGATCCGGTCCGGCCCGGGCGTCCCGGCGTGGCACGATCGCGCGGTGGTCGTGGTGAACCGGGCGGCGGGCAGCGAGTGGCGACTCGTGCGGGCCGCGCGGCTCGACGCGCTGGCCGAGGCTCCGTACGCGTTCGGCTCGACGCTGCAGCGGGAACTCGCCGTCGGCGAGGCGGTGTGGCAGCAGCGGGTGCAGGACGGGACCTGGTTCCTCGCCCGGGACCACGGCGAGGTCGTCGGCCTGGCCTGCGCCGTCACCGAGGAGGCCCGGCCGCGGCAGCGCCGGCTGGAGGCGATGTGGGTCCGGCCGCCCCACCGGGGTGGCGGAGCGGCCTCGTCGATCGTGGCGGCGGTCGTCGACTGGGCACAGGCCGAGGGCGCGCAGGCCGTCTGCCTGTGGGTCGCCGACGGCAACCCCCGCGCGCGCCGCTTCTTCGAGCGGTGCGGCTTCGCGGCCACGGGTCAGCGGCGGCCCCTCCCGAGCGCGCCCGGGGTGGCCGTCGGGGAGTGGTGCCGGAGTGTCGGCCGGGCGACGGTCGAGGACAGCTGACCGTCGTCGTCACGGTCGGCGGACGAGGAGGACCGGCGCGTCGAGGTCGGTGTTCTCGACGAGGACGTCCGCCCGTCCCGGAGCGTCGGCGACTGAGAGGTAGTGCGCCTCGGCGACGTGGTACCGGTTGCGGTGCAACGCCTCGGCTTCCGCGGCCCCCTCCCGGTCGGTGTCACGGGCGATGCCGCGGCGCAGGGCGTCCTCCGCGCCCACCTCCAGCCAGATGCGGTAGTCCCAGAGTTCGTCGATCTCCGGGCGGAAAGCGAACACCGAGTCGACGACGAGCACGGTGTCGTCGAGCAGCTCGACGCGGGTCGAGCGGTGGTCGACGCCGGTCAGCGGGTCGTGCCCGCACAGGGTCACCCGCCCGCTGCCGCGCGGGCCCGCCGGCGTCAGGAGCTCCGCCCGCACCGCGGCGAGGTCGTAGGCGTTCTCGTAGTAGCCGCGGCCGGACGTGCGGTCGTACCCGTGCTCGCGCGCGTGGCGCCACGGGTGCTTGAAGTCGTCGAGCGACGCGCGCGCCGTCGACCGGCCACGGGCTCGCAGCTCCGCCGCGAGCTCGTGGCCGAAGGTCGTCTTCCCGGCTCCGCTGCGACCGTCCACGGCGACGCGCAGCCGACCCGGCGACAGCCCGTCGACGGCCTCGGCCACGCGGGCGACCACGCCCCGGCGGCCGGGCGACGTGCGGCTCGGGACGGGCTGGCACCACGTCGAGACGGACTCGAAGGAGGTCACGGCCGCGCCACCGTGGACGGGAGAACCACCCGCACCGCCGGGGACGGTCACGCGAGTGCGGCGACGACGGGGTCCAGGAAGCGCTCCACGGCACCGGGGTCCAGGAGCAGGCGGGTGCTCACGAGGACCTGCTGCCCGTCGAGGACCCACCCGACGGGTTCCGCCAGCGGCAGCAGGCGCAGGTGCAGCGCGAAGGGGCGCACGGGGCGGCCGAGCCGCTGCTCGAAGCCGTTGACGAAGTGCGTCAGGTGCAGGGGATCGCGGCCGCCGCGCGCCAGGCGGCCCACCTGCACCTCGGCCCTCGCGGCGTCCACCCACCGCGCGGCGTCGCGGTGGTGCCGCTCCGCCAGGGCCCGGACGGCCGGCAAGTCCTCGAGCCCCCGCCAGTCCGGCGGTCCGGGGGGCAGGGGCTCGGCGTCCGAGGGCCCCACCGGCGGGCCGTGCAGCGCGCGCGCCCACCACTGCGGCCACTCGCTCACGGCACGGCTCAGCTCGGCGGCGGCGTCGGCGTCCGCCCCGACGGTCACCTCCGGCCAGAGGTCGCCGACGTCCGGCTCCCCGACCACGAACGGGCGCAGACCCGCCGCGTCCCGCACGTAGAGGGCCGTCGCCAGGTGCCGGTCGAGGTTCTCGCGGATCTGCCAGCTCATCGAGCCTGCGGTGCGCACGCCGCCCACCCTCCTCCCCGGCGGCAGCGGCAACAAGGACAGCGGTGGACGGACAGCGGTGGACGGACAGCGGTGGACGAGGACAGCGGAGACGGGGAGGACACCGCCACCGCGGTGCGGCCTTGTCGGGCGCCTGCCCCCCGTGCTGAGGTGCTGCGAGGACCGGACGCGGCAGGGAGGGGACGACCGTGACCCCCCTCGCCGCCCGCGTGCTGGCGTGGTGCGACCGGTGGATGGACGCGCACCCGTGGGACCACAACGCCCACCACCACGGCTGGATCGGGCGCCGGCTGCCGGCCCACGCGGGGCACGCCCTGGACGTCGGCTGCGGTGCGGGCGAGCTGGCGCGACGGCTCGCGGCGCGCGCGGACCACGTCACCGCACTGGACGCCGACCCGGCCACGGTCGCGACCGCCCGGCGCCTGTCGGCCGGGGTGGCGAACCTGGACCTGCGCTGCGCCGACCTGCTCACCGCGGACCTGCCGGGCGGCTACGACGTCATCACCGCCGTCGCCGTCCTGCACCACGTCCCGCTCGAGACGGCCCTGGTGCGGCTGCGGGACCTGCTGGCCCCGGGCGGGACGCTCGTGGTCGTCGGCCTGTACCGCGAGGAGGTCCTGAGCGACCGCCTCCTGAGCCTCGCCGCCGTCCCGGCGAACCTCGTGGTGGGTGGGGTGACGACGTGGCGACGGGGAACGGCCGCGCGCCCCGTCGCCATGACCGCTCCGACGTCGCCCGCGACCACGACGCTGCGCGAGGTCCGCGAGGTCGCGCGCCGGGTGACGCCCGGGGCCGCGCTGCGGCGGCACCTGTTCTGGCGGTTCTCGCTCGTGCACACCGCACCGCGCACGGCGGCGGCCTGACGCGGCGTCAGCGCTCGCCGGGCCCGCCCGCCGGGGCGTCGGGAGGCGGTGCGGCCGCGCGGGTGGACGCGCGCCGGTCGCGCCGGTGCAGGTAGGCCAGGAACACCAGGCCGATGACGATGCCCGCGACGCACGACCCGAGCCAGCGGCCCTGCCCCGTGTCCCGCACCTGCGGCACCGCGAGCGCCACGGCGAGCAGCACGGTCCACACGAGCAGCCCGATCGCGGCGGCCCGGCGGTCGTCGGTGCGGGCATCGTCATCGGCCTGGTGTTCC
>NZ_JAAALN010000278.1 GCF_009906795.1 Kineococcus siccus | reverse complement strand
GGTGCATGGTTCTCCAGCGTTCGGCGGGACCGGCGCAGCCGCCGGCCGGCGTCACCCTCCGGGCGACCTCGTGGTGATCGGCACGCCGGGCGCCGGTCCTGAGCCCGGGGTGCGCCCGGCCCCCCACGGCTCCAGGTCGGGCCCCGGCGCGCCGATGCCGTCCGTGCCGGTACCGCCGGCCGGGTGCGAACCCGGTGTCGTCCGAGGAGCCTCCCCATGCCTGCAGCGGAACACCCGGCTGCCCGTCCGTCCTCGCCCCGCGGCGCGCGCCACCGCAGCAGCCTCGCCTCCCGCGTCGTGGCCCTCGCGGTCGTCGGCCTCACCGGCGTCCTCGCCGTCGGCGGCATCGGCGTCGCCGGGGCGCACCGCCAGGACGCGGCCCAGGCCGAGATCGTCCGCAGCGCCGAGGCCACCAGGCACGCCGAGAGCGTCGACGCGGCCCAGGCCGCGCTGCGCGCCGACGTCCTCGTGTCGGTCGTCGCTCGCACCGCCGCCGACCGCCAGGCGGCCATGGGCGCGCTCGGCGACGACGCGATCGCCCTGCGCTCCGCGCTGCGCGCCCTGGGCGCCGCGACCGGCGGCGCCGCGGGGGCGACGGACGTCACGGCGCTGCTCGGGGAGGCCGAGACGCTCGTCACCCTCGGCCAGCGGGTCGTGTCGCTGGCCAACCACGACCTGAGCGACCCCGGGCAGGTGGCCGCCCAGGAGGCGCTGCCGGCCTTCACCGAGCAGGCCGCGGCCGTCGCCGCCGCCCTGCCCGCGGTGCGCGACGCGGCGGACGCCGAGCGCTCCGCGGCGCTCGCGGCGGGTGCGGAGGCCCGTGCCCGCGCGCAGCTGCTGACCATCGCGACGGCGCTCGCCGTGGCGGCGGTGCTCGCGGTCGTGGCCGTCACCGTGACCACCTCGCTGCGCCGCCGCCTGCGGGCCACGGTCGCGGTGCTCGAGCGCATCGCGGAGGGCCACCTCGACCAGCGCGGGGCCGAGGGCCGCGACGACGAGATCGGGCAGATGACCCGGGCGCTGAACACCGCGCTCGACCGCCTCGGCGACCTGCTGCGCCAGGTCGCGGCGTCCAGCACCGAGCTGACCTCCTCGGCCCGCGACCTCACGACGGTGTCGGCCGACCTCAGCGTCCGCGCCGCGAACTCGGCGCAGCAGGCGAGCACCGGCTCCTCGGCCACCGAGGAGATCTCCGTGACGATCCGGACCGTCGCGGCCGGCGGGGCGGAGATGTCCGAGGCGATCACCCACATCGCCGCGGCGACGGCGTCGGCGTCGGAGGTGGCGGCCGACGCGGCCGAGGCGGCCGCGGCCGCGGGCCGCACGGTCGACGGGCTGGCGCGCTCCTCCGCCGAGATCGGCGACATCGTGCGCGTCATCACCTCCATCGCGGAGCAGACGAACCTGCTGGCGCTCAACGCCACCATCGAGGCCGCCCGCGCGGGCGAGGCGGGCAAGGGCTTCGCGGTCGTCGCCAGCGAGGTCAAGGAGCTCGCCATGGAGTCGGCGCGCACGTCGGAGAGCATCGTCGCGAAGGTCGCTGCGGCGCAGTCGGACGCGGCCGCGGCGGCGGAGGCGATCGCCCGCATCGGCGGCGTCGTGGAGCGCATCGACGCGATCCAGGCCACGATCGCGAGCTCCGTCGAGGAGCAGACCGCCACGACGCGGGAGATGGTGCGCAACGTCGACGAGATCGCCCACGGGTCGGAGGAGGTGTCGCGCTCCATCGTCGCGATCGCGCAGGACGCGCACCGCACGACGGGGGACGCGGAGCGCACGGCCGCCGCGGCCCGCCAGGTCGCCGACACCGCCGTCACCCTCGACGAGGCCCTGCGCCGCTTCCACGTCTGAACCCGGCCCGCGGGTCCCGGCTCAGCCCTCCGGGGTGCGCAGGAGGGCGAAGGTGAGGTCGCGCCGGTGCCGGAAGCCGAGCGCGGTGTAGAGCCGGACGGCGTCGACGTTGTCGGCCGCGGCGTGCAGGAAGGGCAGCTCGCCGCGCGCGCGGACGCCGGCCGCGACGGCCCGCAGCAGCAGCGACGCGTACCCGCGCCCGCGCACCGCGGGGTCGGTGCACACGGCGCTGATCTCGGTGGCGCCCGGGGGGTGCAGCCGCTCCCCGGCCATCGCCACCAGTCGGCCGCCCTCCCGGATCCCCAGGTAGGTGCCCAGCCGGTGCGTGCGCCGGCCGAACGGACCGGGCCGGGTGCGCGCCACGAGGTCCAGGGCGTCCGGCACGTCGTCCTCGCCCAGCACCACGACGTCGACGTCCCCGGGCACCGGCCCGAGGTCCGCCGGCGCCACGAGCTGCACGCCCGGGATGAGCCGCGTGGTCGTCCAGCCCGCGGGCGGCGCGACCTCGAGGCCCGGCACGACGACCGGTGCCCCCGGGCCGGCGAGGCCCGCGAGGGCCGCCCAGCCGGCGGGGTCGGTGAGGTCGGCGGCCCCCGCGAACGGCGAGACGTCCGGCGGGTAGCGGCGACCCGGTCCGGACCCCTCCGCGAGGTGCGCGTGCGCGGTCGTCAGCGACGCCCACACCGGGTCGTCGAGTCCCGGAGGGGTCGTCACGGCACCGATCCTGCCAGGTCCGATCAGGCGAGTCGGGGGGCGAGCGTGCGGGGGGCGGCGCTACGTTGACCCGCGACGTCGCCGTCCAGCGGAGGAGCAGCACGTGGCCTCGGTCCTCGATCGTGAACGCACCATCGCCCCGCCGGGGTTCAACCGGTGGCTGATCCCTCCGGCCGCCCTCGCGGTGCACCTGTGCATCGGGCAGGTGTACGCGACCAGCGTCTACAAGAACGCTCTCGTGCAGCACTTCGAGGCGTCGAACACCTCCATCGGGGTGGTGTTCTCGATCGCCATCGTCATGCTCGGCCTGTCCGCCGCGGTGTGCGGGACGTGGGTCGACCGCAGCGGCCCGCGCAAGGCCATGGCGACCTCGGCGGCGTTCTGGGTCAGCGGGTACCTCGTCGGCGCCCTGGGCATCGCCACCGGGCAGCTGTGGCTGCTGTACCTCGGCTACGGGGTCATCGGCGGCATCGGCCTGGGGATCGGCTACATCTCCCCGGTCTCGACGCTCATCAAGTGGTTCCCCGACCGGCCCGGCCTCGCCACGGGCATGGCCATCATGGGTTTCGGCGGGGGCGCGCTCGTCGCCAGCCCGCTGTCCACGCGCCTGCTGGGGTTCTACGACCCCGCCTACGACTCCGCGGTCGCCGGCAGCGTCCCGTCCGGGTCGGCCGTGGCGATGCTGTTCCTCACCTTCGCCGTCGTCTACGCGCTCTTCATGACCTACGGCGCCGCGACCATCCGCGTGCCCGCCGCCGGCTGGGTGCCGGACGGGTTCGACCCCGCGTCCGTGCAGTCCAAGGCGCTGGTCACCACGGCGAGCGTGTCGGCGCGCAACGCGATCCGCACGCCGCAGTTCTACCTGCTGTGGATCGTGCTGTTCTGCAACGTGACCGCGGGGATCGGGATCCTCGAGCAGGCCTCGCCGATGATCCAGGACTTCTTCCGCGGCGCCGACGGCACGTCGAGCATCGCCGTCGCGGCGGCCGGCGGTTTCGTCGGCCTGCTCTCGATGGCGAACATGGCGGGCCGCTTCGTGTGGTCCTCGACGTCCGACGTCATCGGCCGCAAGCCGATCTACGTGGTGTACCTGGGCGTCGGGCTCGTGACGTACTTCCTCCTCGCCACGTTCGGGCAGACGAGCACGGCGCTGTTCATCCTCTTCGCCGTCGTCATCCTGTCCTTCTACGGCGGGGGTTTCGCAACGGTCCCGGCCTACCTGCGCGACCTGTTCGGGACGTTCCAGGTGGGCGCCATCCACGGCCGGCTGCTGACGGCGTGGTCGGCCGCGGGGATCGTCGGCCCGCTCATCGTCAACGGGTTCCTCGACGCCGAGGGGACCCCGGGCCGGCTGACCGCGGAGGCCTACCGTCCGGCGCTGCTGACGATGGTGGCCCTGCTGGCGGTCGGGTTCGTCGCCAACCTGCTGGTGCGGCCGGTGTCCGCGAGGTTCCACGAGCCGGCGGCCGCGCCGGAGCCGGAGAAGAAGGGGAGTGGTCAGGCGTGAGCAGCTCGGCACGGGTCGCGCTCGGGTGGACGCTGGTGGGGGTCCCGCTGGCCTACGGGGTCGTCGAGACGCTGGTGCGGGTGTCGAAGCTGTTCGCGGGCTGACGCCACGGCGCCGCCGCCCGCGGGCGGCGGCGCCGGGTGCTCAACCCTGCGCGACGTCGACGAGGCGCTCGAACAGGAACTCGTACGGCAGGTAGGACGTGTCGTACTCCTCGCCCGTCGTGTGCGGGTGCAGCTGCGACATCTGCAGCAGCCGCCAGCCGTCGAGCAGCGCGGCCAGACCCGTCGCGTACGGCGGCTCGTCGCTGTCGCCCGTCGTCGGCCGCGAGCGGCCGGTGCCGTCGTAGCGGGTCCAGCCGATGACGTCGGAATCCAGCGCGGACGTGCCGAGGTAGAGCACCAGCACCTGCTGGCGCAGCGTCGGGGTCGCCGACGGGGTGGCGAAGGACGCGTCCACGCTCAGGGCGGGTCCGGTCGTCGTGGCGGTCATGGGTGTCCTCCCGGGG
>NZ_JAAALN010000277.1 GCF_009906795.1 Kineococcus siccus | reverse complement strand
GGCGGGGACCGCCGGTCAGGGCCCCAGCCAGCCGAGCAGCGTCGCCGCGTCGCGGCGCAGCTGCGCCGGGTCGTCGCCGGGCACGAACTCGAGGAGGGCGTCGTGCTCGCGACCCGTCGCGGCGGTGAGGGCGAAGGCACTGCGCCACAGCCCCTCCCGCGCCGCGAGCGGCTGCCGCTGCGTGCCCGGCCACCACGCGAAGACGTGCAGGGTGGCGAGGCGGGAGAGCACGAGGGCGAGGCCCGCGAGCGCCTCGTCGTCGCCGACGTCGAGGGCCGGCTGCCAGTAGGTCCGCAGCGCGGGTGCGCCGACGAGGTCGTCGACGGCGGCCAGCAGCGCCTGCGTCGACGCCGGCGTGTCGGTGAGCGTGCCGCCGTGCCACTCCAGGCCGACCTCGACCCCGGTGGCCGCGGCCCGGCGGACGGCGTCCGCGGTCCCGGCCGCCACCCGCCCGCGGTCCGCGGCGTCCGCCTGCGCCGAGGCCCGGTCCCCGGCCCAGACCCGCACGCGGGGCGCGCCCAGGGCGAGGGCGGTCGCCAGGACGTCGTCGAAGGCGTCGTCGGGGTGGACTCCGGTGCGGTGGTAGGAGCCGTAGGACGTCACGCGCAGCCCCGCCGCACGGGTGCTCTCGCCCACGTCGCGGGCGGTGGCGACGTCGCCGGCCGGGACGTGGACGTCGCCGCCCCACTCGATCCCGGTCAGGCCCGCGCGGGCGGCGGCGTCGACGACCGCGGCGGCCGGGAGCTGCCGCAGGGTCACGGAACAGGTCCCGGGACGGATCACCCCCCGATCCTTGCACCGGCGGCGGCGGGGGAACTAGGGTCCTGGCAAGCGCTTTCCGACATCGGTGGGTGCTGACCACCGGGCGGGCACGAGTCGAGCGAGGAGGGGGAGCGGCGATGGCGCAGCACCTCGGAGTGGTGATGAACGGCGTCACGGGCCGGATGGGGTACCGCCAGCACCTGCTGCGCTCGGTGCTCGCGATCCGCGAGCAGGGCGGCGTCGCGCTGGCCGACGGCAGCCGCGTGCAGCTCGAACCCCTGCTCGTGGGCCGCAGCGAGGCGAAGCTGCGCGACATCGCCGACCGGCACGGCCTGCAGCGCTGGACGACCGACCTCGACGCGGCCCTGTCCGACGAGGAGTTCCCGCTGTACTTCGACGCGCAGATCACCTCGGCGCGCGAGGGGTCGATCCTCGCCGCGATCGCCGCGGGCCGGTCCGTCTACACCGAGAAGCCCGTCGCCGAGACGCTCGACGGGGCGCTGCGGCTGGCCCGGGCGGCGGCGGCGGCCGGCGTCAAGAACGGTGTGGTGCACGACAAGCTGTTCCTGCCGGGCCTGCGCAAGCTCAAGCGGCTCGTCGACTCGGGGTTCTTCGGCGAGGTGCTCTCGGTGCGCGGGGAGTTCGGGTACTGGGTGTTCGAGGGCGACTGGCAGCCCGCGCAGCGCCCCAGCTGGAACTACCGCGCCGAGGACGGCGGCGGGATCGTCGCGGACATGTTCTGCCACTGGAACTACGTCCTCGAGCAGATCATCTCCCCCGTCCGGTCCGTCACGGCCCGCGCCGTCACGCACGTCCCCCTCCGCCACGACGAGGACGGGGAACCGTACAAGGCCACGGCCGACGACGCCGCCTACGCGATCTTCGACCTCGAGAACGGGGTCGTGGCCCAGCTCAACTCCTCCTGGGCGGTGCGCGTCGACCGCGACGAGCTCGTCGAGTTCCAGGTCGACGGGACCCTCGGCAGCGCCGTCGCCGGGCTGCACGGCTGCCGCGTCCAGCCGCGCTCGGCCACGCCCCGCGCCGTCTGGAACCCCGACCTGCCCGAGCAGCACGACTTCCGCGCCGACTGGCTCGCCGTGCCCGACAACGAGCCCGGCGGGTTCGACAACGGCTTCAAGGTGCAGTGGGAGCAGTTCGTGCGGCACGTCGTCGAGGACGGCCCCCACCCCTACGACTTCCTGGCCGGCGCCCGCGGCGTCCGGCTGGCCGAGGCGGGGCTCGCCTCCTCCGCGCAGGGCCGCCGGATCGATCTGCAGGACCTCGCGCTGTGAGCGCCCGGGCCCCCCTGGACGAGGCGGCGACCCGGGCGCGCGCCACGACGGGGACCGTCCTGCGCCTGCCGCGGCGGCGCGCCGACGGCACCGTCGCCGTCGTCGAGCACGCCGTCCACGAACGCGTCGAGCGGCCGGCCCCCACCGGGCCGGCCACCTCGCGGCGGGCCTTCGCGGCCGCCCACGTCGTGCCGCGCACGGGGTCGGAGACGGTGCCGGGCGCGCCCGCCGACCTCGACTGGGACGCGACCCTCGCGGTGCGCCACCACCTGTGGGGCTTCGGCCTGGGGGTGGCCGAGGCCATGGACACCGCGCAGCGCGGCATGGGCCTGGACCACGCCGCGACCACCGAGCTGGTGCGCCGCAGCGCGGCCGAGGCCCGCGCGGTGGGGGCGCGGATCGCGGCGGGCGCCGGCACCGACCAGCTGCCGCCCGGGCCGCACGACCTCGAGGCCGTGACCGCGGCCTACGAGGAGCAGGTCGCCTCCGTCGAGGCCGCGGGGGCCCAGGTCGTCCTCATGGCCAGCCGCCAGCTGGCCGCGGCCGCCACGTCGCCGGAGGACTACCAGCGGGTGTACGCGCGGCTGCTGTCGCAGGTGTCCGGCCCGGTCGTGCTGCACTGGCTCGGCGAGGTGTTCGACCCCGCCCTGGCGGGGTACTGGGGCAGCCGCGACGTCGAGGCCGCGACGGCGTCGTTCCTCGAGGTGGTGCGGGAGAACCCCGCCGCCGTCGACGGCGTGAAGGTCTCCCTGCTCGACGCCGACCACGAGCGGGCGCTGCGGCGCCGGCTGCCCGCGGGCGTCCGGCTCTACACCGGCGACGACTTCCACTACCCCGACCTGGTGCTGGGCGACGGGGAGTTCCACTCCGACGCCCTGCTGGGCATCTTCGCCGCCATCGCCCCCGCCGCGTCGGCCGCGCTGCAGGCGCTCGACGCGGGCGACGTCGCGGGCTACCGGGCCGCGCTGGACCCGACGGTGGCGCTCGCGCGGCACGTCTTCGCGGCCCCGACGCCGTACTACAAGGCGGGCATCGCGTTCCTGTCCTGGCTCGACGGCCGGCAGCCGGGGTTCCAGATGGTCGCCGGGCTGCACTCGGCGCGCAGCGCCGTGCACCAGGCCGAGACGTTCCGCCTCGCCGACGAGGCCGGGGTGCTGGGCGACCCCGAGCTGGCGGCGCGCCGGCTGCGGACCTACCTCGCGGTGCACGGCTTCGACGCCTGAGCGGCTCCGCGGCGGTCCTCAGCGGGGCGTCGCGGCGGCAGGTCGGGACAGCTCCGCCCACAGCGACCCGGGTTCGAGGTCGACCGCCACGCCCACCCCGACCCCCGCCGCCCGCTCCAGCGCGGCGGCGACCTCGCGCACCTCGGTGACCGACCCGTCGACCGCGAGCGTCACGACGTCGCCCTCGGGGCCGAGGCGGGCCGTCACCGACGCCCCGCGGCAGGCGTCCAGCGCGGCCGCGAGGGCCGGGCGGACGTCGGCCACCAGCCCGGTCTCGGCCGGGTGCCGCCGGTCGTCGACGACCTCCACCACGCTGCCGCGGGCGCGGGCGCCCCGCACGGCCGCGCGCAGCGGCGCGTCCAGCACCGCGCGGGCCCCCAGGTCGTCGCGCAGCTGCCGCTCCAGCACGCGCGCGCGCCGGGCCAGCTCGTCCCAGCCCGTGGCGGCCCGGCGGGCGCCGACGGGGGTGGCGACCGGGGTGCCGACCGCTGTCGTCGTGGTGGGCGTCGTCCTGGTGGGCGTCGTCGTGGTGGGCGCCGTCTCGGGGGAGGCGCTCGCCGCGACCCGCTCCAGCAGCGGCACGGCGGTCACCTCGAGGTCCGCGCGGCGCGTGCGGGCGCTCGCGGCGCGGGCCTCGGCGGCCGCGCCCGCGGCGACCGACGTCCCCGCGTCGGCCTCGTAGCGCGCCACCTCCCGGCTCGTGCGGTCGAAGACCGCGCGGATGCCCAGGGCCGCGGGCAGCCACAGGGTGGCCGGCTGGTTGAGCGCCAGGATGGTCACGAGGTCGGGCGAGGTGCCCCGCGCCGCGCCGTCGGCGAGGACGCACCCGACGATGACGGCCGCGCCACCCAGCTCCGCGGCCACGCCCGCCAGCGGACGCCGGCGCACCACGAGCGCGGCCACGACCACCTGCCCGGCCCCGGGCCACCAGTTCGCGTACGTCCGCCACGAGGCGGCCTCGAGGAACGGCATGACCGCGAGCCCGGACAGCGGCAGGACGAGGGCGGCGGCCCACGCCGCGCGGGCGGACAGCGCGAGCGGGGCGCCCGCGAGCGGCCGCAGGAGGGCGGCGCTGACCCCGCAGACCGCGACCACCGCGAGCAGGGACAGCAGCGGCGCGCGCGAGTCGCCCAGCCCCAGCACCGCGACCATCGGGGCGTGCGTGAGCAGCCAGAGGGCGGCGCCCAGGGCGCAGGCCCGCTGGAGACCGGTCACGACCCCCGTCCCCGCGGGGGCACGGGCGGCGAGGAGGGGTCGAGCCGCGCGAGGGGCGGCGCGGGCACCGTCGGGACCCGCAGCCGCACGACGGTGCCGCGGCCGGGGGCCGAGGTCACGTCCGCGCCGCCTCCGACGACCGCGGTGCGCCGGTGGACCGACACGGCGAGCCCGTAGCGCCCCGGGGC
>NZ_JAAALN010000276.1 GCF_009906795.1 Kineococcus siccus | reverse complement strand
GGCCGTGCGCCGCCCGGCCGCGGCGGGCGGCGCGACCCGCGACCCCGGCATCTGCTGGAACGGCAGGTCCGCGGCGGACTCGCGCGCTCCGGCCTGCTGCCGCGGGGACTGCTCGGCCTGCTGGAGGGCCTCCTGCTGGCGCAGGGCCGCGAGCGCCGCCTGCTCGACGAGCTGCGCGGTGTCCACGCCGGGCGCGAGCACCTCGCCGTCCTCGGGCAGCTCGACGGTCACCTCGTAGCGCTCCTTGGCGAAGAAGCCGGCGACGCCGCCCGTGCGGATGCGCTCCGCCCGGACGATGCGGGCCGCCTCGCCGTGCGTCGCGCGGACCTCCGCGAGCAGGACGTGCAGGTCTGTGCCTTCAAGAAGCAAGTGCGTGGACACCGCTCACCGATCCAACCGTCTCGATACGGGCATGGTTGCTGACGTCGTCGTAGGACAGGACGTTCAGGCGGCCGACGGCCACCTTGAGCAGGCGCCGCAGGGGCGCCCGCAGGGGAGGTGCGCAGACCAGGACGGCCGAGATGCCCTGCCCCTCGGCACGTTCCAGGCAGGCCGTGGACGCCGTGACGAGGTGCTCGGCGGTCAGGGCGTCCAGCGCCAGGTTGGCGCCGTGCTCGCCGGGGCGTAGGGCCTCGGCGAGCGTCTGCTCGAGCACCGGGTCGAGCGTGATGACGTGCAGGACGCCGTCCTGCTCGTGCACCGCGGCCACGGCCGGCCCGAGCGAGCCGCGGGCCGCCTCGACGAGGGCGTCGAGGTCGGCGCCCTGCTTGCCCTTGAGGCTGAGCGCCTCGAAGATCCGGGCCAGGTCGCGGATCGGGACGCTCTCGTCCAGCAGGGCCTGCAGGACGCGCTGCACCTCGCCCAGCGTGAGGACGCTCGGGGTGAGCTCGTCCACGACGACGGGGTGGCTGCGCTTGAGCGACTCCACGAGCGAGCGGACGTCCTCGCGGGACAGCAGGCGGGGTGCGTGGGTGCGCACGAGCTCGCCGAGGTGGGTGATGAGGACGCTGGCGCGGTCGACGACGGTGGCGCCCATGAGCTGGGCCTGCGGCCGCAGCTCCGAGGGGATCCACTTGCCGGCGAGGCCGAACACGGGCTCGACGGTCGCGCGGCCGGGCAGGCCGTCGAGGTTGTCCCCCAGCGCCAGCACCTGCCCGGGCGGGGCCAGCCCGCGGGCTACCTCGACCCCGGAGATGCGCACCGCGTAGGTGGACATCGGCAGGTCGAGGGAGTCGCGCGTGCGCACCGGCGGGATGACCAGGCCGAGCTCGAGGGCGATCTTGCGGCGCAGCGCCCGGACCCGCTCGAGGAGGTCTCCCCCGCCCGAGGTGTCGACGAGGTCGACCAGGTCGGGGGCCAGGACCACCTCGAGGGGATCGACGCGCATCTCCTCCAGCAGCGACTCCGCGGCGTCGGCCGCGGTGGGCGGAGCGACGACCGCGGTGAGCGCCAGGGCCGAGGAGGCGGCCTTGTCGCGCCGGCCGACGCGGGTGGAGGCGTAGACCGTGAGGCCGCCGACCAGCAGGAACGGCACCTTCGGCATGCCCGGGATGAGGGCGATGACGATGGCGGCGCCGCCCGCGATCTGCAGGACCATCTGGTTCTGGCCGAGCTGCTTGATGGCCTCCGAGCCCATGTCGCCCGTGGAGGTCGACCGGGTGACGATGAGGCCCGTCGCGACCGAGAGCAGCAGGGCCGGGATCTGGGTGACCAGGCCGTCGCCCACGCTCAGCATCGTGTACTTCTCGATCGACTCCGCGGGGGCGAGCCCCTTCTGGAGCATCCCGATCGCGAAGCCGCCGATGAGGTTGATGAGGACGATGATCACCGAGGCGACCGCGTCGCCCTTGACGAACTTCGAGCCACCGTCCATGGCGCCGTAGAAGTCGGCCTCGGCGGTGACGTCGGCGCGGCGCTGGCGCGCGGCGTCCTCGTCGATGAGGCCCGCGTTGAGGTCGGCGTCGATGGCCATCTGCTTGCCGGGCATGGCGTCGAGGGTGAAGCGCGCCCCGACCTCCGCGACCCGCTCGGCGCCCTTGGTGATGACGACGAACTGGATGACGACCAGGATCGTGAAGATCACCAGGCCGATGACGATCGAGCCCGAGATGACGAAGTGGCCGAAGGCCTCGATGACCTTGCCCGCGAACCCGTCCGAGAGCACGAGCCGCGTCGAGGCGACGTTGAGGCCGAGGCGGAACAGCGTCAGCACGAGGATCAGCGAGGGGAAGATCGAGAAGTCCAGGGGCCGCTTCACGAACATGGCCACCAGCAGCGCGATGAGCGAGGCGGTGATGTTCGTGGCGATCAGCACGTCGAGCAGGGCCGCCGGCAGCGGGACCACGAGCAGCAGGATGATGCCGACGACACCCATCGGCACGACCATCTGCGTGAGCTTGCGAGCTTGCACCACACCGCCTGAGAGGTTCGGGACCCCGGGGGTCCCTCGTCCAGCGGCCCGTCCGTTGGCCTTGGTGCGCCGTCCTGGCAACCACCACTTCGACAGCTCGGGCGCTCACCTTGAGGCCGCCGTCCGGGGGACCTCGACCGGCCCCCGCCGCGCCGTCGCGGGTCCGGGCACAGACTCGCGGCGCGGACGGTCGGGCGGGGACGGTCGGGCGGGGACGGTCGGGCGCGGACGGTCAGGCGCGGACGGTCGGGCGCGGACGGTCGGGCGCGGACGGTCGGGCGCGGACAATCGGGCGGGGACGGTCAGGCGGGGACGGTGTGGGCTTCGCCCAGCGTCCGGCTCACGCCGCGCGAGCGGAGGCTCATGACGAACGCGAGCACCTTGGCGACGGCGGCGTAGAGCTCCGCAGGGACCTCCTGGCCCACCTTGACGTTCCGGTACACGGTGCGGGCCAGCGCGATGTCCTTGACGAGCGGTACGTCGTGCTCGCGGGCGCGCTCGCGGATCTTCGCGGCGACGGCCCCGGCGCCCTTGGCGACGACGCGCGGCGCGCCCGTCCCGGGTTCGTAGCGCAGGGCCACGGCGATGTGGGTGGGGTTGACGATGACGACGTCGGCCTGGGCCACGTCGGCCATCATCCGGTTGCGGCTCATGGCCATCTGCTTGGACCGGATGGCGCCCTTCAGCAGCGGGTCGCCCTCCGCGTTCTTGTGCTCCTGCTTGATGTCCGAGACGCTCATCTTGAGGCTCTTCATGATCTGGCGGCGGTTCACGACGTAGTCCACGACCGCGATCAGCAGCCCGACCACGATGGTCACCGTCAGCATCGCCGCGATGGCCGCCGACGTCAGCGAGAGCACCGTCGTCAGGGGCATCACCCCGGACAGCACCAGCTTCGGGATCAGCCCCTTGGCCACGAACCACAGCACGGTGCCGATGAGGGCGGTCTTGGTGAGGGACTTGACCGCCTCCCAGACGCCCTTGGGGCCCCAGTGCTGCTTGAGGCCGTTGATCGGGTTGAGGTTGCTGAACTTCGGCTTGAGCTTCTTGGTCGCCGGCTTCAGGGTGCCCTGCAGCCCGCCCGCGGCCACGACGGCCAGCACGGTGACGGCCAGCAGCGGGCCCAGCACCCCGGGCAGCAGCGCGAACGTCGCGGTGAGCACCCCGAGGGCGCGGCCGGGCTCCGGGTCCTCGGCGACGGCGGCGAGCGCGGTCAGGGAGACCTGGGCCATCTCGCGGCCCGCGTCGATGGTGCGCGGGATGAGCAGCGCCCCGGCCGCGGTGCAGAACCACGCGCCCACGTCGCGCGACTGCGGGATGTTGCCCTCGGCGCGCGCCTGTCCCAGGCGCTTGGCGGTGGGCTTCTCGGTCTTCTCCCCGGTCACGCGGCGCTCCCGGTGGCGAGGCCCACGAGCAGGTCGCGGGCGGTGGTCACGAGGTCCTCGACGACGTCCGGCAGCAGCGCGAAGGTGAAGCCGGCCAGGGTCAGGGTGATGAGGATCTTCAGGGGGAAGCCCATCGCGAAGACGTTGAGCGCGGGCGCCACGCGCGAGAGCAGGCCCAGGCCGATGTCGGTGATGAACAGGACCGCGATGAGGGGGCCGGCGATCTGCATCGCCGACAGCAGCAGGTCCCCCACCCCGTCGGTCGCGACCCGGGCGACCGTCGCGGTCGAGAGCGACGCGTTCAGCGGGAGGACGTCGTAGGTCCGCACGAACCCCTGCAGGATCAGCAGGTGCCCGCCCGAGACGACGAGCAGGGTCGTGGTCCCCCACGTGTACAGCTTGCCGAAGATGGCGGTCTGCACCTGCATGAGCGGGTCGTAGGCGCTGGCGAGCTGGAAGCCGCCGAAGAGGTCCAGCATGTCCCCGGCGGCCTGGACGGCCGCGAAGAGCATGGCGCACAGCAGGCCCAGGACGGCGCCCACGACGGCCTGCTGCACGAGCGCGGTGATCAGCGGGGCCGGCTCGATGGCGGGCACCTGGTCGCGCAGCCGCGTGGCCATCGGCAGGGCGATCGCCAGCGAGAGCATCGCCTTGCTGCGCCCGCTCACCGCCCGGTTCGCGAACGGCGGGGCGAAGGCCATCCACGCGACGGCGCGGACGGAGGCCAGCAGCAGCGAGACCAGCAGGTCCAGGGGCACCGCCCCGGTCGTGCCCTGCACGCGCCTCAGCCCCCGCTGGTGGTCAGGAACGACGGGATCTGCTCGTAGAGGTTGGACGTGAACGTCATGAGCTCGTGGAGCATCCACTTGCCGCACACCACGATCGCGACGCCGACGGCGAGGGCCTTCGGCACGAAGGCGATGGTCGCCTCCTGCAGCTGCGTGACCG
>NZ_JAAALN010000275.1 GCF_009906795.1 Kineococcus siccus | reverse complement strand
CCGGGGCGGTGCCCGCGCGGCTGCGGCGGGTGCACGCTGGCCCGACCCGGACCCCGGGTCCCCCTGCGAGAGAGGTCGACGATGACCACGAGCACCCCCGCCACCGACGCCACCACCACCGGGACGGGCCCCGTCGGGCCGCCCGTGCCCTTCGACCCGGAGGTCGGGGCCGCGCTCGCCGCGATGGGCGGCTTCCCCCCGCTGACGCCCGACCTCGTCCCGGTCATGCGGCAGGGCCTGCCCGGCATGGAGCCGCCGACCGACGCCGACCTCGAGCGCGGCGGCGCCTTCACCGTCGAGGAGCGGGCCGTGCCGGGCCCGGACGGCGCGCCCGACGTGTCGCTGCTCGTGTGCCGGCCCACGGGGACGAGCACGCCGCTGGGCGCCGTCTACTGGATCCACGGCGGGGGGATGATCATCGGGGACAACCGCAACGGGGTCCTGGAGGCGCTGGACTGGGCGCAGGAGCTGCAGCTCGTCGTCGTGTCGGTGGAGTACCGCCTCGCGCCCGAGACGCCGCACCCCGGGCCCGTCGAGGACTGCTACGCCGGGCTGGTGTGGACCGCCGAGCACGCGGCCGAGCTGGGCGTCGACCCCGCGCGGATCGTGGTGGCCGGGGCCAGCGCCGGCGGTGGCCTGTCGGCCGCGGTGACGCTCATGGCGCGCGACCGGCGCGGCCCCGCGATCGCGGGTCAGCTGCTGATCTACCCGATGCTCGACGACCGCAACGACTCCCCCTCCGCCGTGCAGATGGCCGACACGGGCACGTGGGGGCGCACCGCCAACGACACGGGCTGGACGGCCCTGCTGGGTGAGGCGCGCGGGGGCCCCGACGTGTCGCCCTACGCGGCCCCGGCCCGCGCCCAGGACCTGTCGGGCCTGCCGCCGACCTTCGTCGACGTCGCGTCCGCGGAGAACTTCCGCGACGAGGACGTCGCCTACGCGACGCGGATCTGGCGGGCCGGCGGGCGCGCGGAGCTGCACGTGTGGCCCGGCGGGTTCCACGGCTTCGACGCCTTCGCCCCGCAGGCCGCGGTGTCGCAGGAGGCCCTGGCGGCGCGGCGGCGCTGGCTGCGCCGGCTGCTGGAGCCCTGAACCGCCCAGGTCCCCGCCGCGGGGCCCTCCGCGGGGTGATGATGACCCCGTGCGCGACCTGACGGTGCGGCTCGCGGCGCTGGACCCCGAGGCCGGGGCCGCGCTGCGCGTCGTGTCGTACTTCGACGAGCTGGCGGCGGGCCACGCGGGTCTCGCCGCGGTCGTGCGCGGCGCCGCCGTCCTCACCGGCAGCCCCGCCCGCCTCACCGACGACCGCCGGCACCTGTGCGTGCGGGTGGCCGCCGACGGCCGTCCCCTGCCCACTCCGGCCACCGTGGAGGAGGGCTGGCTGCGCACCGCCGTGGACGCGGGGGCGGTGCTCCGGCTCGAGCGCCCGGGGCCCGCGCGGATGGTCGACGCGGTCGTCCTGGAGCGCGCCGCGGCCCTGGCGCGGACCGTCCTGGAGCGGACCCGGCCCCTGCCGGCGACCCCGGCGGCCGACGGCCGGCAGGACCCGGACCTGCTGGAGGTGCTCCTCGACGCCGGGGCCGACGAGCGGGCCCGCCGGGGCGCCGCGCAGGCCCTCGGGATCGGTGCGGCGCCGTCCCGGGTGCTCGCCTACGACGACGGGGAGCTGCGGGTCGGCACCACCCTCCCGACGGCGTCCCGGCGGGTCGGGGTGGGGCCCGCCGTCGCCGTGGGCGAGCTGCCCGCGTCGGCGCTCGCGGCGCGGCGGGCGCTGCGCCTGACGGCCGAGGGCACGGCGGCCGACCCCGGACCCCGCGTCGTGCAGGCCGAGCAGGTGCAGGCCCTGCTGCTGCTGGCCGACGCCGTCACCCCCGCCACCGCCCCGGTCGCCGACGTCGTGGCGCTGGAGCGAGCGGCGGCCGCGGGCCCCTGGGTGCTCGCCACCCTGCACGCCCTGACCGTGGCCCCGACGCGGCGGGCCGCGGCCGCCGAGCTCGGGGTCCACCACTCGACGCTGCAGGAGCGCCTGACCGGCGCCCAGCGCCTGCTGGGCTGGGACCTGCACGAGCCCGCGGGCGTGCAGCGGCTGCACCTCGCGCTGGCCCTGCGGCGCCTGCACCGCCACCCCGCCTGAGCACCCGTTCGGCCCTGCCGCCCCTCAAGGGGGCTCCCGCGGCCGTCGATCACGGGGGGACGCCCGCCGCCGACCTGCGGGCCCGACCGGCGAGCGGCAGGAGGTGGTCCGCGGTGGAGGCCGTGCAGGACTCCGTCGTCGCCCCCGCGCGGCCCGGCCGGGAGGCCGTGCTGCGCAGCGCCGGCTTCGCGGCCGTCTTCGCCGTCGCCGTGTACCTGGGCCGCCAGACGGTCATGGACGGGACGAGCCTCAGCCTCGTGTGGCCCGCCGCGGGCGTCGCCGCGGCGTGGTTCGCGGTCCAGCGCGACGCCGGCACCCGGTGGCTCGACGCCGGCCTGCTGAGCGCCGTGACCTGGTCGATCAACCTCGCCACCGGCACCGACGGCCTGCTCGCGCTGTTCTTCGTCGCCGCCAACCTCGTCCAGGTCGAGGTGTTCGTCGTCCTCCTGCGGCGCTGGTGCCCCGGGCTCTGGGGCACCGGTGGGCGCGATCCCCTCACGGGGACGCGGACCCTGGTGCGCCTCATGGTGGCCGCGCTCGCGGGCACCGCGGCGGGTGCCCTCATCGGCCCGACGTCGGCGGCGCTGTCCACCGGGACGTGGTCCTGGCTCGTCCTCGCGGTGTGGCTGGTGCGCAACACCGTCTCGGTGCTGCTCATCACCGTCGCGGTGCTGCGCGTGGGTCACGCGCTGAGCGCGAGGAGCGGGTCCGGCGCCGCCCCGGGCGGCCCCGGGGCCACGCGACGGCTGCCGTTCCTCGTCCCGGCGGGCTGGCGGGCCGCGGAGCTGACGGCCGCGGTGCTCGCCTCCGGCTTCGCCTACGCCGCCGTGTTCTGGTTGGCGCACGGGCTGCCGCTCGCCTTCCTGCCCCTGGCCCTGACCGTGTGGGTCGCCCTCCGCTTCGACACGACGCTGCTCACCGTGCACGGCGTGCTCGTGAGCACCGGGGCCGTCCTGTGCACCCTCGCCGGCGGGGGACCCTTCGCCCTCATCGCCACCGACGCCACCCGCGCGCTCGTCGTGCAGGTCTACGTCGGCCTGCTGGCCGTCATCGGGCTCATGCTCGCCGTGAGCCGCGACGAGCGCGCGGTCCTCGTCGGCCGCTTGCGCGGGTCGGAGGCCACCGCCCACGAGCTGCTGGCGCAGGTCCAGCTGCGCGCCGAGTTCGGCGACACGGTCCTCGCGACCGTGGACGTGGGCGTCGCGGTGTCCGACGCCGAGGGGCGGCTGACGCTGCTGAACGACACCGCCCGCACGTGGTGCGGCCTGGACCCCGGCACCGACCTCGCCGCCGCGGGAGGCGACGGCGTGGCCGACGGCCTGACCGCGCTCGTGGCGGACGACTCGCCGCTGCGGAGGGCGCTCGCCGAGGGCCGCGTCGAGGGCGTCGAGCTGCTGCTCGCCCCGGCCGGGCGCCCCCCGGTCCCCGTCACCTGCAGCGCGCGCCGGATGACCGCCGCCGACGGCACGCTGGCCGGCGCCGTCGTCGCGATGCACGACCTGCGCAGCCTGCGCTCGCGCGAGACCGCCCTGGCCGCGGCCAACGACCGCCTCCGCGAGCACGGTGAGCACCTCGAGCACCTCGCGCGGGTCTCGCGGGCCGTCCTTACCTCCGACGAGCCGCGCCGCGCCGTCTGCGACGCCGCCCTCGAGGTCACCGGGGCGCACTCCGTCACGCTGTGGCAGCCCGACCTGGTGGACCGCCGCTTCGTCGCCACGGGCGGCGCCACGGCCGGTGTGCCCGCCGACGACGCGGTGCCGCCCGCCGCGGCCGACCTCGCCATGGACGGCGCGAGCAGCCTCGTCGACCTCTGCTTCCGCCAGGACCGGACCCTGTTCCTCCCCGACGCCGCGCGGCACCCGCTGGCCAGCCCGCTGATCGCCGAGGTGCTCGGCCCCGACACCTCGGGGGTCTGGTTGCCCGTGCCCGACCGCGACGGCACGGTCGCGGGTGTGCTCGTCGTGCTGTGGACGACGCGCGTGGCGGTCCTGCCCGCGCAGACGTCCGCGCTGCTGACGGCGCTCGCCGCGGAGGCCGCGCACGCCTTCGACCGCGCCGACCTCGTCGCCCAGCTCGGCCGCGCCGCGGTCCACGACCCCCTGACGGGGCTGGCCAACCGGCGGCGCTGGGACGAGGTGGCCGCCCTGGAGATCGCGCGGGCCGCCCGGACGGGGGCGCCCGTGACCTTCGCCCTCATCGACCTCGACCACTTCAAGGCCTACAACGACACGCACGGGCACCTCGCGGGTGACCGGCTGCTGGAGGAGTTCGCCCGCCGCGCCCCCGCCTCGCTGCGCGACCTCGACGTCCTGGCGCGGTGGGGCGGGGAGGAGTTCGCCGTCGCGCTGCCGGGCTGCACCGCCGAGCAGGCCCGCCACGTGGCCGACCGCATCCGCGCCGACGTCCCGGACGGGCAGACCTGCAGCATCGGGGTCTGCCAGTGGCAGCCCGGCCAGGGCATCGAGCAGGTGATGGCGGAGGCCGACGCCGCCCTGTACCGCGCCAAGCGGCAGGGTCGCGACCGGACGGTGCTCGCCGCCGGCACCCGCCCCCTGACCCTGGCGCCGTCGGGCTCCTGAGCCCCGACCGCCCGAGCCCCGACCGCCTGAGCCCCGACCG
>NZ_JAAALN010000274.1 GCF_009906795.1 Kineococcus siccus | reverse complement strand
TCTCCTGGGGGGTCGGTGCGGGTGCGGCCGGGAGGCACGGGTCCCCGGTCCGTGGCGGACCGGGCACTCCGTCTCCTCTGCCCGCTGCCGCCCGGGTCAAACCGCACGGCCGCCGGGGGTTCCCGGCCCGGGTGGCAGGATCGGCGGCGTGAGCACCCTCGAGACCATGCGACGCCTGCCCAAGGTGTCCCTGCACGACCACCTGGACGGCGGCCTGCGGCCCGCGACGATCGTGGAGATCGCGTCCGCGAACGGGCACGTGCTGCCGACGACGGACCCGGAGGAGCTGCGCGCCTGGTTCCGCGACAGCGCGGACTCGGGATCGCTCGTGCGCTACCTGGAGACCTTCGACCACACCGTGGCCGTCATGCAGGACGCCGAGTCGCTGGCGCGCGTCGCGACGGAGGCCGTGCTGGACCTGGCCGCGGACGGCGTCGTCTACGGCGAGCTGCGCTACGCCCCCGAGCAGCACCTCGCGGGCGGCCTGAGCCTCGACGAGGTCGTCGTCGCCGTCGAGCAGGGCATGCGCCGCGGCGAGGAGCAGGCCGCCGCGGCCGGCACGCCGATCCGGGTCGGCACCCTGGTCACCGCGATGCGGCACGCGGACCGCTCGGCCGAGATCGCGGAACTCGCGCTGCGGCACCGCGACGCGGGCGTCGTCGGGTTCGACATCGCGGGCGCGGAGATCGGCTTCCCGCCGTCGAACCACCTCGCGGCCTTCGACCGGCTGCACGCCGAGAACCTCCCCGTGACCATCCACGCGGGGGAGGCCTCGGGGCTGGAGAGCATCGCGGACGCCGTGCACACGTGCGGCGCCCAGCGCATCGGTCACGGCGTCCGCATCGCCGACGACGTCGAGCTGACCGGCGGCACGGACCGCTTCGGGATGCCCGCCGCCCGGCTGGGCCGGCTGGCCGCGTGGGTGCGCGACCGCGGGGTAGTGCTCGAGCTGTGCCCGTCGAGCAACGTGCAGACGGGGGCCGCGACGAGCGTCGCTGACCACCCCGTGACCGCGCTGAAGGACCTGGGTTTCGCGGTCGCGGTGAACACCGACAACCGGCTGATGTCGGGGACGAGCCTCAGCCGCGAGTTCGCCCTGCTCGCCGACGAGGCCGGCTGGCGCGTCGCCGACGTCGAGCGGGCCACGGTGACGGCGCTGTCCGCGTCGTTCCTGCCGTTCGACCAGCGCCTGGCCCTGGCCGAGGACGTCCTGCGGCCGGGGTTCGCGACGGCGGTCACCTCCGCCTGAGCTCGCGCCGGACGGCGCCCCCGGCCCGCCGGCCGGGGGCGCCGTCAGCCCTTCGTCGCGCCCGAGGTGATGCCCGCGATGAGGGACCGCTGCATCAGCAGGTACACGACGAGGCTGGGCAGCAGGGCCAGGACGGCGCCGGCCAGCAGCACGCCCGGCCCCACCTGGTTGTCCGCCCGCAGCACCGACAGGGCCACGGTCAGCGTGTAGTCCTCCGGGCCGTCGGCCGCGATGAGCGGCAGCAGGTACTGGTCCCAGATCATCATGAAGCCGAAGATCGTCACGACGCCCAGCACGGGCCGGCACAGCGGCAGCACGATCGACCACAGCATCCGGACCTCGCCGACGCCGTCCAGGCGCGCGGCCTCCTCGATCTCGTCGGGGATCTCCTTCATGAACTCCGTCATGACGAGGATCGAGAACCCCCAGGTGGCGACGGGGAGGATCACGCCGAGGGGGGAGCCCTTGAGGCTGACGCCCAGCAGGGGCACGTCGCTGATGACCTGCGACAGGGGGATCGCGATGACCTCCTCGGGCAGCATCATCGTCAGCAGGAACAGCAGCAGCACGACCGTCTGGCCGCGGAAGCGGTGCCGCGCCAGGGCGTACGCCGCGAGGACGGACACCGTGATCTGCAGCAGCAGTCCGCCGCCGACGATGACGAGCGAGTTCGCGAAGTACCCCCAGATGCCCTTGTCGGTCGCGATCTGGAACGGCAGCAGCGACGGGTCCGACGGCCACAGGCTCATGCGGGTCGAGTCGGTCGAGCGGTTGAACGCGCCCGACACGACGGTCACGAACGGGGCCGCGAAGACGAAGAGGGCGGCGAGGGCGAGCACGCCGCGCAGGACGGCGGCGACGCCGAACCCCGGCTTCCAGCCGAGCGCGGTGTCGAACTGGCCGCGCGTGTCGCGCCCCGACCCGCGGGCGGGGGGCCGCGTGAGGCGCGCGGCCGCGGCCGCGGGCGCGAGCGGTGCGGTGGGCAGGCTCATCGGGACTCCCTCGTCCGGGTGGCGTGGCGGACGCCCAGGGTCAGCCCCAGGGTGACCAGGAGCAGCAGCACGGACGCCGCGGAGGCGACGCCGAGGTCGTTGCGCTCGAACCCGAGGGAGTAGACCCGGGTCATCCAGACCTCGGTGGAGCCCGCCGGGCCGCCGCCCGTGAGGACGTAGACCTCCGTGAACGTCCGCAGGCTGCGGATCGCGGCGAGCGTGAGCACCGTGGCGACGGCGGGCCGCAGCCCCGGCAGGACGATCCAGCGCAGGCGCTGCGCGATCGAGACGCCGTCGACGGCGGCCGCCTCGTACAGCGTGCGGTCGATGCCGGTGAGCCCCGCGAGCACGATGACCATGGTGTAGGGCGCCCCCGTCCACACGCCCACGGCCATGATGGAGAACAGCGCCGTCGAGGGGTCGGTGAGGAACGGGAACGGCCCGAGCCCCACCAGGCCGGCGATCGAGTTGACGAACCCGGCCTCGCTCGGGAAGTAGAGGATGCGCCAGATCTCCCCGATCACCGCGACGGCCGTCACGACGGGCAGGAAGACGGCCGTGCGCACGACCCAGAGCGAGCGGGTCTGGCCCTCGAGCAGCAGCGCCAGCACCGTGCCCAGCACGAGCGCACCGATCGTCTGGCCGAACCCCAGCAGGACGGTGTGCCCGAGCGAGTCCTGGAACCGGGAGTCGGTGAGGACCCGGCGGTAGTTGTCCAGGCCGACCCACTGGTCCCCCAGGAAGGGCTGCACCTTGTGCAGGCTCATCCGGAAGCCCTCGACGGCCGGCCAGAACTTGAACGTCAGGCCGAACAGCAGGCCGGGGGCGACGAACAGCCACGGGAACCACCAGCCGCCGCGGCGGGACCCGCGCCGGCGCACCGCCGGCGCGGGAGTCACCGTGGCCGCGCTCACTTCAGCAGGTCCTGCGACTCGAGCTCGGCGGTGAAGGCCTCGTCGATGGACTTCAGGCCCGCGTCGATGTCGCTGCCGCAGTCCGCCGCGATGGCGTTCATGCCCTCACCGAGCGCCTGCCGGAACGGCGTGAAGTTGATCGACCACTCGAACGTCCGGGAGTCGGACTCGTAGTTGTCCTCCACGACCTTCCAGCGGTCGTCGCCCGTGGTCGCGACCACGTCGACGTCGGAGTTGACGGGCAGCCGCACGACGGCCTGCGTGGACCCGCCCGACGGCAGGGGCTCCACGGTCATGCCGAGCTCCTGCGCCTCGGGCGTGATGAGGAACTCCGCGAGCGCCTTCTGCTGGTCGGCCTTGTCCGAACCCGCCCCGAAGTAGATGTTCTCCCCCTCGGCCAGGGCGGTGGTGCCGACCGGCCCCTTCGGCATCGGGATGACCTCGTAGGCGTCCTTGCCGAGGGCCGCGTCGAAGGCCGACCACTGGTAGGGCCCCGTGAGGTAGATGCCGGCCGTGCCCTCCTGGAAGAAGGGGGAGTCGCCCGTCGTGAGGTTGATGGCGCCCGGGACGGTGTTGCCGGGCGTGCAGAACTGGGTGCGCACGAACTCGGCGGCCGTGCGCGTCTCCGGGCTGTCGATCGCGGACTCGAAGGTCCCGTCCCCGGTGCTGCGCAGCAGGTCGCCCCCGGCCTGCCAGATGTACGACGACGCCCACCAGCCGATGTAGCCGTTCTTCGCGGTGCCGGGGATGACCATGCCGTAGGTGTCCGCCTGGCCGTTGCCGTCCGGGTCCTGCGTCCCGAAGGCGGTCGCGAGGGCGGTCAGCTCGTCCCAGTTCGTGGGCACGGGCAACCCGAGCTTCTCGCGCCAGTCCTTGCGCACGACGGTCGCGAACGTCTGCCGCGACCACGGCACGCCGTAGGTCTCGCCGTCGATCCCGACGTTCTGCTGCCACGTCTCGTCGGCGATCGACTCCTGGCCGGCGATGCTCTCGCGGTCGATGGGCGTCAGGAGGCCCTGCGAGACGTAGTTGCCGAGCGAGCCCGCGTCGTTGATGAGGACGTCGGGCAGGTCCTTCGCCGAGGCGCGCGACTGCAGCTGGGTGTCGAACTCGACGACGCCCTGGTAGTCGACCTCGATGCCGGTCTTCGCCGTGAAGGCCGCGAACACCTTCTGGTACGTCGCCGCCGGCTCGGGCGTGCTGCGCGACCAGACCTCCAGGGGGCCGGACGCCGCTCCGCCGGCGGTCCCTCCCTCGTCGTCGCTGGAGCAGGCGCCGAGCGTGGCGGCGAGCAGGACGATCGAGGTGGCAGCGGTGGTGCGGGTGCGGAGCGAGTGGACTCGCACGGAGACCTCCGGTTGCATATGTGGACGCATGACATCGTTGTGAATGCTTTCCGCACCGTAGACACTTGTCGCGAGGGTGTCAACCATCCGACGCGCAGGCCCGGAGCGCCGCGCGCGCCGTCGCCGGCTCGTCCTCGACGACGCTCCGCGGAGCCGGCACGGCGACGTCCGCACCGGGGTCCGGCGGGGTGCCGTGCGCCGCCCCGGCCTCCCCCCCGAGCGCGGCTGGGCGCGGGTGTCGGAGGGCGGGAGGAGCCTGCCGCCATGACCGACACCGGCACCCCGTCCTCCGGCACCCCGTCCCCCGGCAC
>NZ_JAAALN010000273.1 GCF_009906795.1 Kineococcus siccus | reverse complement strand
CATCGCGGCGCCGCACCGGGGGTCCGTCAGAAGCTGCGGCTCGCCACCGCGCGCGCGACGACGTCCTGGCCCTCCAGGGTGAGGACGCCGGTCAGGGCGCCCCCCGGCGCGGGGTGGACGACGCCGTCGAGGTCGAGGCCGGGGGCGGGGTAGCCGAGCAGGAACCCCTGGGCGGCGTCGCAGCCCAGCTGGCGCAGCGCGGCGAGCTGGGCGGGGGTCTCGACGCCCTCGGCGATGACCCCGACGCCCATGTTCTTCGCCATGCCGATGATGCCCGCGACGACGGCCTCGTCCTGGCGGTGCCGTCCGAGACCCGCGATGAAGTGCCGGTCGACCTTGACGTGGTCGACGGGCATCGACTGCAGGTGCGAGAGCGAGGAGATGCCGCGGCCGAAGTCGTCGACGCCGACCCGCACGCCCATCATCCGCAGCGCGTGCAGCGTCGAGAACCCCGCCTTGGCGTCGGCGACGAGCAGTTCCTCGGTCACCTCGACCAGCAGGGCCCCGGCCGCGCGCCCGGCCGGCTGGGCGACGGCGATGGCGTCCAGCAGTTCGCCGTTGGCGAGCTGGCGCGGGGAGATGTTCACCGAGACCGTGAGCCGGCAGTCGTCGCCGGCCTCGGCGTACCAGCCCTCCAGGGTCCGCCAGGCCTCGGCGATGACCCAGGCGCCGATGGACACGATGAGGCCGCTGCGCTCGGCGAGCGGGATGAAGTCGGCGGGCTGCAGCAGCCCCCGCCGCGGGTGCTGCCAGCGCACGAGCGCCTCGACGCCCTGCACGTGCCCGTCGGTGAGGTCGACGATCGGCTGGTAGTGCAGGCGCAGCTGGCCCTGCGCGACGGCGAGGGCGAGGTCGTCCTCGGTCTGCAGCGTGTCGACGGCCTGGGCCTGCATGCGCTCGTCGAACAGCTCCGAGCGGGCCTTCCCGCCCTCCTTGGCGCGGTAGAGCGCGGCGTCCGCCCGGCGCAGGAGCTTCGACGCGTCCGCCTCGTCGCGGGCCAGCGCGATGCCCACGCTCGGGGTGACGGTGATCTCGCGCCCGCCCGCGATCACGACGGGGCGGTCGGAGATCGAGGACACGACGCGGTCGGCGATCCGGCTGGCGTTCAGCTCGTCGGTCAGGTCCTCGCACAGCACCGCGAACTCGTCGCCGCCGAAGCGGGCCACGGTGTCCTCGGGGCGCACGGCCGCGCGCAGCCGGTTGGCGACCTCGACGAGGACGGTGTCCCCGGCCGCGTGACCGTGGACGTCGTTGATCGTCTTGAAGCTGTCGAGGTCCAGATACAGGACCGCGCACGCGTGCGAACCGCGGCGCGCGAGCGCGTGCTGCAGGCGGTCGGCGAACAGCTGCCGGTTGCCGAGGTCGGTGAGCGGGTCGTGGAGCGCCTGCCGGCGCGCCACCTCCAGGGTGTCCTGCCGGTGCCGGCCCTCCTCGTCGATGCGCTCGGCGGCCTGAAGCGACAGGTGCAGCAGCAGCACGGCGCTGACGACACCCCCGGCCAGGACGGACAGCAGCGTGGCGGCCGACGGCGGGCCGACGAGCAGGCGCAGGAGCAGCGCGATGACGCCCACGACGACGAGCGGGGACGCGACGGCCCACGGCACGATGCGCGTGCGCACCTCGTCACCGGCGAGGTGTCGGGCAGTCCACGGCCACGGAGCCATCCCGAACCTCCTCCTCGTCCCGGGTCGCGGGAGTCCCCCCGCGACCGGACCGCCGCGATCGTCACGATGTGCAAGTTTGTGAGTGCACATCGTCATCGCTGACGTGTCCGCTGTCCAGACGGCGCGCCGCCCCCGCGGGGTCGTCGCGCCGCGCGGCCCCGTCGGGAGCCGCTCGCGCCAGCCGATCACGCACGGTCGCCGGCCGCGCGCTGGGCGGCGCGGTCGTCACCTGATCGGCGCCAAAACTGCTCGCCGCCGACGACCGCGGTGCCTACCGTCGCCGACGTGGAACACCTCACCCCCCGCCTGCTGTCGTGGGCCTCGCTGCTGGAGGAGAACACCCTCGAGCAGGCGCGCCGCACCTCGACCCTGCCCTTCATCCACCCCCACCTCGCCCTGATGCCGGACGCCCACCTGGGCAAGGGCGCGACCGTCGGCTCGGTCATCCCGACCCTCGGTGCGCTCGTGCCCGCCGCGGTCGGGGTGGACATCGGCTGCGGCATGATCGCCGTGCGCACCCGGTTCAGCACGGGTGACTTCGACGGCCTGGACCGCTCGGTGCTGCGCACGGCGCTCGAGCGGGCCGTGCCGCTGTCGGCCGGTGGGCGCAACCAGCGCCTGACGGCCTCGGCCGAACGGCGCGTCGACGTCCTCGCGGCCGAGGCCGCCGCCGCGGGTTTCGACCCGGCCACGTCGGTCGCGCACTGGGCCCTGCAGCTGGGATCGCTGGGTTCGGGCAACCACTTCATCGAGGTCACGGCCGACGAGACCGGCCGCGTGTGGCTGTTCCTGCACTCGGGTTCGCGCGGCGTCGGCAACCGGATCGCGCAGCGCCACATCACGATCGCCCGGGAGCTGGCGCGCCGCTGGTGGATCGACCTGCCCGACCCGGACCTCGCCTACCTCGTCGAGGGCACGGCGGAGTTCGACGCCTACGTCACCGAGCTGCGCTGGGCGCAGCACTTCGCCCTGCTGAACCGCGAGGAGATGATGGACCGCGTCGCGGCCTGCCTCGCGGAGTGGACGGGCACCGACGTGGTCGAGGAGGAGCGCATCAACTGCCACCACAACTTCACGCAGTCCGAGCGCCACTTCGACAAGCAGGTCTGGGTGTCGCGCAAGGGGGCCATCGAGGCGAAGGCCGGCCAGCCCGGGCTGATCCCCGGCTCGATGGGGACCGCGAGCTACGTCGTGGAGGGCAAGGGGAACCCCGTCGCGCTGAACTCCTCGCCGCACGGGGCGGGGCGGGCGTTCTCCCGCTCCGCCGCGCGCAAGCGGTTCTCCCTCGACGACCTGCGCACGGCCATGGCGGGCATCGAGTTCCGCGACTCGGCCGCGTTCGTCGACGAGATCCCCGCGGCGTACAAGGACATAGACCAGGTGATGGCGGACGCCGCCGACCTGGTGTCGGTGCGCCACGAGCTGCACCAGCTGGTCAACGTGAAGGGCGAGTAGCCCCCGCCGTCGTGGGGACGGGCGGGCGTCAGGTGCGACGGACGCCCGCCTCGTCGGCCGTGCGGGTCAGGACGCAGAACTCGTTGCCCTCCGGGTCGGCAAGCACGGCCCACCCCGCGTCCGCGGTGCGGCGGTCGTCGACGACCGTCGCACCGAGGGCGAGCAGGCGCTCGACCTCCGCGTCGCGGTCGCGGTCCACCGGGCGCAGGCAGACGTGCATCCGGTTCTTGACCGTCTTGGGTTCGGGCACGCGCAGGAAGAGGAGGTCGCGCCCGCCGGGACCGTGCAGGCCGGCCTCGTCGTCGTCGCCGTCCTCGTCGGGCGTGAAGTCGTCGAGGACCTGCGCCCAGAAGGCCACCTGGGCGCGGGGGTCGGCGGCGTCGAAGCAGAAGTTCGCGGTGCGGGAGGCCATGGCGGCCAGCCTCGCGGCACCGGCCCCGCCCGCGCCACCCCGCCGTCCGCCTACTGCTCCCGGACGCCGTGGCGCTGCTCCGGGCCGCCCCCGTCGTGCCGCAGCGCGGCTGCAGCGGCAGCCGGCCTGCTGACAACGGCGTCGCGCGGTGCTGGACTGGCCGCGTGACGCCGTCGCTGACCCGCGAGGACGTGCTGGCGCACCGCTTCGCGGCCCAGGAGCTGCACCGCCCCGCGCCCGGCGCGCCCGCGCGCGAGCTGGCCGTCGCCGGCCTGGGGATCCCCGACGTCCCGGCGCCCGCGGCCGCGACCGCCGCGGCGGTGCGCGGCGCGAGCCCCGACGACGGGCTCGTCCTCGTATGGGGCGCCCGCGGCGCCCCGGCCCTGCACCGGCGCACCGAGCTGCCGTGGCTGGTCGGGGCGCTGTGGCCGCTCGACGACGCCGACGCGGCCGCCCGCATCACCACCTCGCGCACCCGGGCGGCCGCCGCCCTGGGCCTGGGCGCGTTCACCGCGGTCGCCTCCGCCGTCCGGGAGGTCCTGGCGGGCGGCGAGCCGGTGTCGAAGGGGGAGCTGTCCCGCGGCGTGACCGAGCGGGTCCCCGACGCGCTCAGCGTCGACTGCGAGCCGTGCGGCGCCCGGCACGTCTCCGGCGGGCTGCTGCAGCAGGCGGGACTGGCCGGCGGCGCGGAGGTGCTGCGGGGTGGGCGCGCCGCCCGCTACCGGCTGCTGCCGGAGCTCGCGGTGCCGACGGCCGCCGCGGGCACCGCCCGCCTGCTCCGCCGCTACCTGGGCCTGCTCGGCCCGGCCCGGCCCGCGGACGTCGCCGCCCACCTCGGCACGAGGGTGACCGCGGCGCGGCGCGCGTGGCCCGGGGACCTCCTCGAGGTGACGGTCGACGGGCGCACCGCGTGGGCACCGGCCGAGGACGCCGACGTGCTCGGTGCCGCGGCGCCACCCGCACCCCTGCGACTGCTGCCGGCGGGCGACCCGTGGCTCGCGGCCCGCGACCGGGACGTCGTGCTGCCCGGGCGCGCCCGCCACCGCGACGTGTGGAAGCCCGTCGCCCCACCCGGCGTCGTCCTGCTGCGGGGCGAGGTCGCCGGGACGTGGCGCGCGGCCCTCTCCGGCCGGCGCCTCGACGTCAGCGTCACGCCGTTCTCGTCGCTGCCGGCCCCGGCCTGGCGCCTCGCGCAGGACGAGGCGGGACTGCTCGCGGCCGTCCGCGGGGCCGCCGACGTGCGGGTCCTGCGCCCGTCCTGAGGCGCCGGGCCGGGGCGGAGGGTTTCGAGCGGGCGCCCGGGTGGGAGCCGCTCAGGCGGGGGA
>NZ_JAAALN010000272.1 GCF_009906795.1 Kineococcus siccus | reverse complement strand
GTCGCAAGCGGCCCGCGGGCACCCGGGCCCGCGGGCCGCTTGCGACACTGGGAGCGTGACGCTCACCGAACCCGCCCCCGCGCGCCGCGACGCCGCCCCGGACGCGCTGGGCCCCGACGCCCTCGCGGCCCGCCTCGCCGCCGTGCTCGGGCCGGGCGGTGCGGCCCAGGTGGACGTCAGCACCCGGCGCCGCGCGGAGTACACGACCGACGCCTCGAACTACCGCGTCGTGCCGACCGCGGTGGTCTTCCCCCGCAGCGCCGCGGACGTCGAGGCCGTCCTCGCCGTCTGCCGCGAGCTCGGGGTGCCCACCACCAGCCGCGGCGCGGGCACCTCCGTCGCGGGCAACGCCGTCGGCACCGGTGTCGTGCTGGACTTCTCCCGCCACCTGAACCGGGTGCTGGAGGTCGACCCGGTCACGCGGACGGCGCTCGTGGAGCCGGGGGTGGTGCTGGACGACCTGCAGCGTGCCGCCAAGCCCCACGGCCTGCGCTTCGGGCCGGACCCGTCGACGCACGCCCGCTGCACCGTCGGCGGGATGATCGGCAACGACGCCTGCGGCTCGCACGCCCTGGCCTACGGGCGGACCAGCCACAACGTCGTGCAGCTGGAGGTGCTGGACGGCCACGGCCGCCGCTTCTGGACCGACGCCCCGCCCGACGAGCTCGTCGCGCCGCTGGAGGCGGTCGCGGGCCGCCACCTCGCGACGATCCGCACGCGGTTCGCGACGTTCGGCCGCCAGGTGTCCGGCTACGCCCTGGAGCACCTGCTGCCCGAGACCGGTGGCCCGCGAGGCACGGCGCTGGCCCGGCTGCTGACGGGCTCCGAGGGCACGCTCGTCACGATCCTGCGCGCGCGCGTGCGGCTGGTCGCGGAGTCGCCCGCGACGACGTTCGTGGTGCTCGGCTACGCGGACATGGCCTCGGCGGCCGACGCGACCCCGGCCCTGCTCACGCACGGCCCGCTGGCCGTGGAGGGCATCGACCGCCGCCTCGCCGACGTCGTCGTGCGCCGGGGCGGGTCGGTCGCGGGGCTGCCCGGCGGTGACGGCTGGCTGTTCGTCGAGATGGGCGGTGAGACGCCGGAGGAGGCTCTCGCAGCCGCGCACGCGATGGTCGCGGGCTCGGGGGCGCTGGACGCCGTCGTGATCCCGACCGCGGCCGAGGCGCGGGCGCTGTGGCGCATCCGCGAGGACGGCGCCGGGCTGGCGGGACGCTCGCCCGACGGGCAGCCCGCGTGGCCCGGCTGGGAGGACGCCGCCGTGCCGCCCGCCCGCCTGGGCGCCTACCTGCGGGAGTTCGAGGCGCTGATGGGCCGCCACGGCGTGGACGGCCTGGCGTACGGGCACTTCGGCGACGGGTGCATCCACGTGCGCATCGACTTCCCGCTCTACGACGACGGCTCACCGGCCCGCACGAAGGAGTTCCTCGAGGACGCCGCGCGCCTCGTCGCCTCGCACGGCGGCTCCCTGTCGGGTGAGCACGGCGACGGTCGCGCCCGGGGCGGCCTGCTGCCGCTGATGTACGACGCCGACGCGATCGCGGCGTTCGAGGAGGTCAAGCGCGTCTTCGACCCCCAGGACCTGCTGAACCCCGGGGTCATCGTGCGGCCCAGCCCGGTCGACGCGGACCTGCGGGTGCCCGCCTCGCGCAGCTCGCACGTCCTGGGGATGCCGCTGAAGTTCGCGTACTCCCACGACGAGGGCGACCTGAACCGGGCCGTCCACCGCTGCGTGGGCGTCGGCAAGTGCCGCGCCGACTCCGGCGGCGTGATGTGCCCCAGCTACCTCGCGACGGGCGACGAGAAGGACTCCACGCGCGGTCGCGCCCGCGTCCTGCAGGAGATGGCCAACGGGCAGCTCGTGACGGACGGCTGGCGGTCGGAGGAGGTGCGCGAGGTCCTCGACCTCTGCCTGTCCTGCAAGGGGTGCACGGTCGACTGCCCGGCGGGCGTGGACATGCCCACCTACAAGGCGGAGTTCTTCGACAAGTACTACGCGGGCCGGCTGCGGCCGATGAACCACTACCTCCTCGGGTGGCTGCCGCGCTGGTCGCGGCTCGTCGCGCTCGCCCCGCGGCTGGTGAACACGCTGACGGCCGTCCCCGTGCTGGCCCGGCTGGCCCGGGCCGCCGGGGGGATCGACCAGCGGCGGCCGCTGCCGCGCTTCGCCGAGCGGACGTTCCGCGCCTGGTTCGCCGCGCGCCCGCCGCGCACGGGCGGTGAACCCGTCGTGCTGTGGGTCGACTCCTTCACCGACTCCTTCTCCCCGGAGGTCGGGCGCGCGGCCGTGCGGCTGCTGGAGCACCTGGGCTTCGACGTCACCACGACCACCGACCGCGTCTGCTGCGGGCTGACGTGGGTCTCGACGGGCCAGCTCGACGGGGCGAAGCGCCAGCTGCGCCGTTCGCTCGACGCGCTGTGGGACGACGCGCTGCCGGCCGACGCGCTCATCGTCGGCCTGGAACCGTCGTGCACCGCCCTGCTGCGCGAGGACGCCGCGGAGCTGCTGCCCGACGACCCGCGCGCGCGGGCGCTGGGCGCGCGGGTCAAGACGCTGGCGGAGCTCATCGCCGAACGGCGCCCCGCGTGGATCCCGCCGCGCGTGGACGCCTCGGCCGTGGTGCAGCCGCACTGCCACCAGCACGCGGTCATGGGGTTCGCCCCCGACGCGGCGCTGCTCGCCAAGGCCGGGGTGGACGCCCGGGTGCTGTCCGGGTGCTGCGGCCTGGCGGGGAACTTCGGGGCCGAGCAGGGGCACTACGACGTGTCCGTGAAGGTCGCCGAGCACCGGTTCCTGCCCGCGCTGCGCGAGCGGGGCGACGCCGTGGTGCTCGCCGACGGGTACTCCTGCCGCACGCAGGCCGACAACCTGGCCGGGGTGCGGCCGAAGCACCTCGCCGAACTCCTCGCCGACGCCCTCCCCGAGGACTGAGCCCGCCGCGGTCGTGCCGGACACCGGCACGACCACGGCGGGGACCGGGTCAGCCGCGGCGGGCGTGCTGGCGCGGGTGGTCGGCGAAGAACTGCCACGCGAGCTCCGAGGCGTCGATCTCCTGCGTGACCTCCGGCGGACCGCCCTGCGTGCTGCCGGGCCACGTGTGCCCGCCCTGCGCGATCGAGTAGAACTCGACGTCGGCGCCCGCGGCGCACCCGGAGTAGGTGAACGCCGCGACGTGCTCGCTGACCGTCCGCCGGACGGGACCCACGCGGCAGTCGTCGATGCGTGCCCAGGACTGGACCGCGACCGGCGCGGAGTAGCCCCACCGCAGGTCGCCGTTGCCCTGGTAGGGGTTCACGGGGTCGGCGTCGCCGTGGAACGTGACGACGGCGACGGGGTCCTCCGGGGTGCAGTCCTGCACCTCGGGCACGGTCGTGTCCGCCGGCGCCGGGCGGCCCGCCCGCAGGCCGGCCACGGGGGCCACCGCCGCGATCCGGTCGGACAGCCGGCACGCCAGGGTCGAGGCCATCCGGCCGCCGCCGGAGTACCCGGTCGCGTAGACGCGGTCGTCGTCCACGCAGCCGGCCGCGTCGACCTGGTCGATGACCGCGGTGAGGAACGCGACGTCGTCGCGGGCGCCTGCGGGCGGGAACGCGCCCGCGGTCGTCGGGACGCCGGGCACGTTCCACGCCCAGCTGCCGTCCGGCGCCGGCGGGTCCTGCGGCGCGAGCGGTATCGCACCCGAGGGGTTCGCCACGATGAACCCCTCGCGCGCCGCGATGTCCCCGAACCGGCTGATGCCGGCCTGCACGACGCCGTTGGCGCTGCTGCCGTGCAGGTCCAGCACGAGCGGCACCTGCCGGCCGCGGCCCTGCCGCTCGCCGACGACGAGGGGGACCCGGTAGGCGGTGCCCTCGAACTGCACGGAGAACGTCTGCGCGCCCGGGGCGAGCGTGGGCCTGCACCCGCGGCCGCCCCCGCCGGGAGCCCCCTGGGCGGCGGACGCCCCGGCGGTCAGGACGAGGGTGGCGCACGCCGAGGCGGCGAGCACCCGGGCGAGCCGTCCGCGCCTGCGGGGGGCGGAGAGGCGGTGCGGGGCGGGTGGTCGCGAACGGATCACGGGGGGCTCCTTCGTCCGGCGGGCGAGGGCCGCCACGCGTGCGCGGACTCTCACAGCGGCCACCGGGGCTGTCAACAGACGCTTCCGCCCCGGGCGGCCGCGGGTGTCCTCAGGTGCCGGTGCCGGTGCCGGCCCGCAGGCGGGCGTTCTCGGCTTCGAGCTCGGCCACGCGCCGGCGCAGCGGGGCGAGCCGCGGCTCCAGCTCGGCGGCGCTCCAGCGGGGCGTGATGTGCTGCGGGCAGTTCCAGTCGTAGGCCTCGACGGTGACGAACACGCCACGCTCGACCACGGCGCCGTCGTCGTCCGGCGAGGCGACGTGCAGGGCCAGCACGGCCTCGGGGTCGTCCTGCAGGTGGACCACGCGCGCGCGGCCGAACAGCTTGAGGCGGCGCTGCTGCGGGTGGTCGACCGCGATGAGCGCCACGCGGTCGTCGGTGCGGAGGTTGCCGGTGCTGATGTGCTGCTGGTTGCCGCGGTAGTCGGCCCACGCCACGGTGTGCGGGTCGGGCACGTGCAGGAACCCCGGCACCCCGCCGCGGAACTGCACGTAGGGCCAGCCCGTCGCCCCCACGGTGGCGAGGTGGAACGCGTCGCGCTCGCGCAGGTGGTCCGCGGCCAGCGGGGTCAGGGCGTCCGGGGCGGTGACCTCGCGGCCCCTCTCGGCGACCCGGGCGTAGTGCTCGCCGCTGCCGTCCTCGTCCTGCTCGCGCCGCACCTGCTCGGTGAAGGCGATGCTCCCGTAGCGACGGCTCCAGCCGGGAGCCTCCCCCGCGCGCCGGCCGTCGTCAACGGCCCCGGCGTCGCC
>NZ_JAAALN010000271.1 GCF_009906795.1 Kineococcus siccus | reverse complement strand
ACCTCGCCGACGCCCCCCGCCATCATGGACCGCGCCGGCCGGGCGCCGGGCGGCCCCACCGGCGGGCCCGCGTCCGTGTGGAGGAAGGCGGTGGGGCCCGTGCGGAGCAGGTGGTGGCGGGCGCCGGGGAGACGGCGACGGCCCGCGTCGGGGACACTGGCCCCGCAGCCGGCGTCACGGAGGACTCCGGCGGTGGCCCACCCCGCCCTCGGAAGGACAGCACCTCATGCTCCGGACCGCCCGTCGCCCGGCCCGTCGCCGCCGCGGCGCCGCCCTCGCCGCCGTCGTCCTCTCGAGCCTGGCCGTCACCGCCCTCCCGGCCTCCGCCCAGGCCGCCTCCGGCGTCGTGGGCGGGTCGGCGACGCTGCTGTCGACGGTGGGCGCCGCGGGCGCCGAGGCCGCCACGGAGTACTGGACCCCGGAGCGGATGGCCGCGGCGATCCCCGTCGAGGGTCCGGCCGTGTCCACGCAGGGCGTCGCCGCCGCCGTGGGCGCGCTGACCGGGCGCACCGCCGCACCGGCTCCCGCGGCGCCCCGGACCGCCGCTCCCGAGGCGCCGCGGGCCGACGACGGGCGCAGCACGCTGGCGGGCACCCCCGGCGTCGTGCGGGGCACGCGGGCCACCGCCGGCACGGTCGCGGTCGCGACCGCGTGGGCCGGCCCGGCCGCGGTGACCCAGCGCGTCGGCAAGGTCTTCTTCACGCGCGGTTCGCTGCCCTACGTGTGCTCCGCGAGCAGCGTCGACAGCCGCAACGGCAGCGTGGTCGTCACGGCCGGGCACTGCGCGACGGAGGGCGGGCGGGCCTCGACCAACTTCGTCTTCGTCCCGGGCTACCGCGACGGCCAGCGTCCGCACGGGACGTGGGCGGCGCGGCAGCTGTTCACGACGCCGGAGTGGTCCGGCGGGGACCAGGAGAGCGCGGCGGCCCTCAACAACGACGTCGCCTTCGCGGTCCTCGCGCCGCGCTCGGGCCGGACCCTGGCCGCGACCGTCGGGTCCTTCCCCATCGACTTCGCGGACAGCACCTCCACCGTCACGGTGTTCGGCTACCCGGTCTCCGCGCGCGACGACGGGGAGACCCTCAAGTACTGCGCCGGCCTGCGCTTCGCCGACACGTCCGGGACGACCGACCGCGGCACCAACTGCACGATGGCCGGCGGGTCCAGCGGGGGCCCGTGGCTGTCGCGGTTCGACCCCGTGGCGGGCCGGGGGACGGTGACGTCGGTGGTCAGCTTCAGCTACCAGGACGACCCGAGCCGGCTGTACGGGCCGGCGTTCGGCAGCTCGGTGCAGGCCGCCTACGCGAAGGCGTCGGTCGCGGCCGTCTCCTGATCCGAGCGCACCGGGAAGTCCCCGGACACGTCGACGGCCGCGGGACCTCCGGGTCCCGCGGCCGTCGTCGCGTCCGGGCTCAGCCGCGGTGGGTGATACCCACGTACTTCGTCTCGAGGTACTCCTCGATGCCCTCGGCCCCGCCCTCGCGGCCGAAGCCGCTGGCCTTGACCCCGCCGAAGGGCGCCGCCGCGTTGGACACGACGCCCGCGTTGAGGCCGACCATGCCCGTCTCCAGCGCCTCCGCGACGCGCAGCCCGCGGTCGAGCCCCTGCGTGAAGGCGTAGGCGACCAGCCCGTACTCGGTGCGGTTGGCCAGGGCCAGCCCCTCCTCCTCGGTGTCGAAGGCCACGACGGGCGCGACGGGCCCGAACGTCTCCTCCGTCAGCAGCCGCGCGCCGTCCGGGACGTGGTCGACGACGGTGGGTGCGTAGAAGTAGCCCTCGCCTCCCACCGCGGACCCGCCCGTGAGCACGCGGGCGCCGGCCCCGACGGCCTCCTCGACGCGGGCCGCGACGCCGTCGCGCGCGCGGGCGTCGATGAGCGGGCCGACCTGCACGCCCTCCTCGGTGCCGCGGCCGACGACGAGGGACCCCATGCGCTCCGCGAGGCGGCGGGAGAACTCCTCGGCCAGCGGGCGCTGGACGTAGAACCGGTTCGCCGACGTGCAGGCCTCCCCGGTGTTGCGCATCTTGGCGAGCATCGCGCCGTCGACGGCCGCGTCGAGGTCCGCGTCGTCGAACACCAGGAACGGGGCGTTGCCCCCGAGTTCCATCGAGAGCCGGAGCAGCTGCTGCGCGGACTGCTCCACGAGCGTGCGCCCGACCGCGGTGGACCCCGTGAACGTGAGCTTGCGCAGCCGCGGGTCGCGGATGACCGGCTCCATCACGGCCGCCGTCCGCGTCGTCGTGACGACGTTCAGGACGCCCTCGGGCAGCCCCGCCTCGGCCATGAGCTGCGCGAACAGCAGCGTCGTGAGCGGCGTCTGCGTCGCGGGCTTGACGACCATCGTGCAGCCGGCCGCGACCGCGGGAGCGACCTTGCGGGTCCCCATCGCGAGCGGGAAGTTCCAGGGAAGGATCATCAGCGTCGGGCCCACCGGCTGCTTCATCGTCAGCAACCGGCTGCCGCCCACCGGGTTCTCCGAGTACCGCCCCGAGATCCGCGGCGCCTCCTCCGAGAACCAGCGCAGGAACTCCGCACCGTAGGTGACCTCGCCGCGGGCCTCGGCCAGGGGTTTGCCCATCTCCAGCGTCATGAGCAGCGCGAACTCCTCGGCGCGCGCCGTGAGCAGCTCGAAGGCGCGACGGAGGACCTCGGCGCGCTCGCGGGGCGGGGTGCGCCGCCACGCGGGAGCGGCCTCGACGGCGGCGTCCAGCGCCGCCCGGCCGTCCGCGACGCTCGCGTCGGCGACCGAGGTGAGGACCTGCGCGGTGGCCGGGTCCTCGACGTCGACCGTCGCGCCGCCGTCGGCCGCGCGCCACCGTCCGCCCACGAACAGCTGCGTGGGAACGGATCCCAGCAGGTCGCGCTCACGCTCGGCGGTGCCGCTCACGCCGTCGCCCCCGTCCCCGCGAAGACCTCGTCGAGGACGTCGAACGCCTCCGCGAGCAGGGGCTCGGGCATGGCCAGCGCGGGCAGGAACCGCAGGACGTTGCCGTAGGTGCCGCACGTGAGCACCATGACGCCGCGCTGGGTGGCCTCCCGGGCCACGCGGGCGGCGAGCGCCGCGTCGGGCACGTGGGTGCCGGGTTCGACGAGTTCCACCGCCATCATCGCGCCGCGGCCGCGGACGTCGCCGACGCGCGGGTCGCGCCGCGCGAGCGCCTGCAGGCGCGTGGTCATGAGGGCGCCGAGCGCCGTGGCCCGCTCCAGCAGGCCCTCCTCCCGCACGGTCGCCAGCGCCGCGAGGGCCGCGGCGCACGCGACGGGGTTGCCGCCGTAGGTGCCGCCGAGCCCGCCGACGACCGGCGCGTCCATGATCTCGGCGCGGCCCGTGACCCCGGACAGCGGCAGCCCGCCCGCGATGCCCTTCGCGGTCGTCACGAGGTCCGGGACGATCCCCTCGTGCTCGCACGCGAACATGGCGCCCGTGCGGGCGAAGCCGCTCTGCACCTCGTCGGCGACGAACACGATGCCGTGGGCGCGCGTCCACTCCAGCAGCGCGGGCAGGAAGCCCTCGGCGGGCACGATGAACCCGCCCTCGCCCTGCACGGGCTCCACCACGACGCACGCCACGTTCGACGCGCCGACCTGCTTCTCGATGACGGCGATCGCTCGAGCGGCCGCGGCCGGCCCGTCGATCGGGTTCCCCTCGAGGTCGACGCCGTCGCGGAACGGGTAGGACAGCGGGGCGCGGTGGACGTCGGTCGCGAACGGCCCGAAACCCTCCTTGTAGGGCATGTTCTTCGCCGTCATGGCCATCGTGAGGTTGGTGCGGCCGTGGTAGGCGTGGTCGAACACGACGACCCCCGTGCGCCCGGTGTGGGCGCGGGCGATCTTCACGGCGTTCTCGACGGCCTCGGCGCCCGAGGTGAACAGGGCGGTCCGCTTCTCGAAGTCCCCCGGGGTGATCTCGTTGAGGGCCTCGGCGACCGCGACGTAGGCGTCGTAGGGGGTCACCATGAAGCACGTGTGGGTGAACTGCGACACCTGCTCGGTCACAGCCTCGACGACGCGCGGGGCGCTGGCCCCGACCGAGGTCACGGCGATCCCGGAGCCCAGGTCGATGAACGAGTTCCCGTCGACGTCGACGACGACGCCGCCCGCGGCCGCGGCCGCGTAGAACGGCATCGAGGAGCCGACGGCGGCGGACACCGCGGCGCGGCGGCGCGCGGCGAGCGCGCGGGAGCGGGGCCCGGGCACCTCGGTGAGCAGCCGCCGCACCTGCGGCAGCCCCGGCCCGCCCAGCGGCAGGTCCTGCGGGGGCGCCTCGGGCGGGGTCGGGACCTCCTGCGTCGTCGGGCTGTGCGTCTCGGTCTGCGTCACGTCCACTCCTGAAGGTCGTCCGGCGTCCGCCCCGACGCTAGGCCCGGCGACCGGGGCCCGTCAGTAGCAGCGGTGCACCGCCGCGCCGGGGACGCGGTGCGAGACTGCCACCGTGGTGACGGTGCGGTGGTGACGGTGGCGGACCTGCTGGCGGTCGAGGGCCTCGCGCTGCGCGTGCTGGGCGGACCGACCGGCACCCGGCTGCGCTGGGTGGCGACGAGCGAGCTGGACGACCCGACGCCCTTCCTCGAGGGCGGGGAGCTGCTGCTGACGACCGGGCTGCGCGTCGGCGCCGAGGGCGGCCCGGGCGGGGCCGGCTGGCCCGGCTGGGTCGAGGGCCTGGCCCGCGCCGGGGTCGCGGCGGTCGGCTTCGGGGTGGGTCTGGGGCACGCCGAGGTGCCCCCGGGGCTCGTGGCGGCCGGCCGCGCGCAGGGCGTGGCGGTGCTCCGGGTGCCACCCCCGACGCCCTTCATCGCCATCTCGCGCGCCGTGGCGGACCTGCTGCAGCGCGGCGAGCGGGCCGCGGTGTCCGCGGCCCTGCAGACGGTGCGCGACCTCACGCGGGAGGCCGGCGCAGCACGCGCGACG
>NZ_JAAALN010000270.1 GCF_009906795.1 Kineococcus siccus | reverse complement strand
TCAGCGGCCCGGTCGACACCAGCAGTCGAAGAGGTAGGGACGGCGGCCGGGCCAGAAGGGGTCGAGGACGACCGTCCTCACCGCCCCCAGCACCGGACCCGACATGCAGTGATGGTGCCTGCGCGTGCGGCCGGGCGGCAACTCCGTCCCCGAACGGCCCAGCGCCACGCCCCCGCCGGTCGTGCAGCCGAGGTCGTGGACCCGTCGACCAATCCACCGTGAGTGTTGACACGAACACGGAGCGAGAACTGACGGCGTCTGGCAGTCTGGGCGCTAACCACTGTGCGCGACCGCGCGATCACATTTTGCCACTGCCTTTGTGCCCTCAGCCCATGGAGCGTCGATGGACGACCAGCACACCCCCGCCGACGGCGACCGCGCAGCCGTCACCCCCCGCAGCGCGGCGGGCGTCCGCGACGACGACGTGCAGGTGATCCGCTGGGACACCCCCGCCTGGGCCTCGCAGGGCCTGGAGGTGGAGGGCGGCTGGCTGCACTCCTACGAGGCGCGCGTCGTCCCGCTCGAGGGCGACGAGGGCGCCGAGCGCCCCTGCCCCGTCCGGCTGGAGAGCACCGACCTCGCCTACGCCGAGGGCGGGCAGACCGTCGTGCGGCGCTTCGGGCCCCGCGTCTTCATCGGCGACATCGCCCAGCTCTCCCTGCCCGAGGCGCAGCGCCTCGTGACCGCGCTGACCGAGGTCATCCAGCGGGTCGAGACCAGCTGAGCCCGTAGGGCCGGGCATCATCGGGGCCCGTGCCCCCGCGTCCCGCCCGTGCCCTGACCGTCCTGGCGGGTGCGGTGTCGCTGCTGCTGTGCGCGGGCGTCGGCGTGGGCCGCTACCAGGCGGGCGAGGCGCACACCTACGACCTGGCCATCTTCAGCCAGTCGGCGCGGTCGTGGTCGCAGCTGCGCTGGCCGACCGCCGACGTGCTGGCGCCCGGCCGGCCGCTGCTGGGGGACCACTTCTCCCCCGCCACGGCCGTCTTCGGCGTCGCGTGGCGGCTGTGGGCCGACCCGCGCTCCCTCGTGCTGCTGCAGGCGGTGCTGCTCGCGCTCGGCACGGCCCTCGTCGTGCGCTGTGCGGCCCGGCACCTGCCCGCGGCCCCCGCGGCGGCCGTCGCGGCCGGGACGCTGCTCGCCCACGGCACGCTCACCGCGGCCCGCTTCGACGTGCACGAGATCGCCCTCGCCGTGCCGCTCCTGGCCCTGGTCGCGATCGCCCTGCTGGAGCGGCGCGACCGCGCGGCCGCCCTGTGGTCGCTGCCGCTGCTGCTGGTCAAGGAGGACATGGGCGCCACCGTCCTCGCCGTCGCGGCCGTCCTGTGGCTGCGCGGCGCGCGCCGGCTCGGGGTGCGCCTGGCGGTCGTCGCGGTGCTGGGCGTCGCGGTGGCGCTGGGGACCATGTGGGCCGTCGACCCCGACCACGACCTGAGCCGCGTGGGGTCGTTCTCCGACCCGGGCGCGGGCGTGCTGCCGCGCCTGGGGCTGGTCGCGGCGGTCGTGGTCGGCGGCGGGGCCGTCTGGGTGGCCTCGCCCGTCGCCCTGCTCGCGGTGCCGACGCTCGCGTGGCGGCTGGCGAGCTCCCAGCCCAGCTACTGGTCCTCGCAGTTCCACTACGACGCCGTGCTCGTGCCCGTCGCGGCCGTCGCGCTCGTCGACGTCCTGCGGCGCGTGCCGCGGGGGCGGACCGCGGTGGCCGTCGTCGCCGCCGTCGCCTGCGCCGCCACGACGGCCCTGCTCGTGGACGTCCGCACCCTGCCCTCGCCCGTCGCGGCCGCGACCTGGCGGCCCTCGGCCGTCGTGACCGACCTGCGCGCGGCCGTCCGGGCCGTGCCCGCGGGCGCCCCGGTCGCCGCCGACAACACCTCCGGCGCCTACCTCGTGGCGGCCCACCCCCTCTCGACGTGGTCGCCCGACAAGCCCGACGCCGCCCTGGGCCCGTGGGTCGTGCTCGACACCGCCCGCAGCTCCCTGTCCACGACGCCCGCGCAGAAGGCCGCGTGGGTCGCGGGGGCGCTCGCGCGCGGCGGCGAGGTCGTCGCGCGGGTGGGGAGCACCGCGGTGGTGCGCCTGCCCGTGGCAGGATCCCCGGCGACGACCTGACCCACCCCGGAGGACGCATGAGCTCGCAGACCGCACGCACGGGCCGGGCGGTGCGCATCACCGCCCCCGGAGAGCTGGAGGTCGTCGAGGTCGACGTCGCGGCCCCCGCCCCGGGCAACGTCCTCGTCGAGGTCGCGTGGTGCGGCATCTGCGGCTCCGACCGCGAGGTCTTCGGCGGCACCCGGCCCGCGGAGTTCGTCCGCTACCCCGTCGTGCCCGGTCACGAGTGGTCCGGCACGGTCGTCGAGGTCGGCGACGGCGTGCCCGCCGAGCTCGTGGGGCGCGGCACCGTCGGGCAGGGCATCCGCACGTCCTCCACCGCGCCCGCCTCCGTCGCGGGCGACACGGCCGCGTGGCCGCAGGAGTACGAGGAGACGGGCTTCACGCTGCCCGGCGGCTGGGCGCAGTACCTCGAGCTGCCCGCGCGCTACCTGCACCTGCTGCCCGAGGGCGCCGACCTCCGCTCGGCCGCGGGCATCGAACCCGCCGCGTGCGTCGCCGAGGCCGTCCTGCTGGCCGACCTCACCGTCGGCAGCCGGGTCGCCGTCATCGGCGCGGGCGCGCTCGGCCTGCTCGCCACCCAGCTGTTGAAGGGCGCGGGCGCCGAGGTCACGGTCGTGCACCACAACACCTCGCGCGAGGAGCTGGCCCGGCGCTGCGGCGCCGCGCACTACGTGCTGTCCGACGAGGCCGAGGGCGCGGGGCTGCTCGGCACCTTCGACGCCGTCGTCGAGGCCGCGGGCGTCCCCGGGATCGCGCGCCTGGCGACGCGCCTGGGCCGGCCGGGCGGCCGCGTCGTCCTCACGGGCATCCCCGCGAACGACGCCGACGACCTGTCCTCGCTCGAGCTGGTCTCCCGCCAGGTGCACGTCATGACGGTCTTCGGCGCCCCGACCCGGGCCTGGGCCTACGCCGTGCGCGCCTTCGCCCTCGGCATCCTCGACCCGTCCGTCATCGTCACCCACGAGTTCCCGCTCGAGCAGGCGGGCGCGGCGCTGGAGGAGCTGGGGCGGCGCTCCGGCGCCCTGAAGGTGCTGCTGCGGCCCTGACGCCCGCGCTGCGTCGGGTCCGTGGGGCATCCTGTCGGGCGTGAGCGTCCTCCTCGACCTCGAGCCGGGGCCCGCGTGCGCGTTCTGCCGCTCGGGCGTCGACGTCGCCGTCCAGGAGCGCCTGGGCGTCAGCGTCGCCGTGTGCGCCGCCTGCGCCGCGCGCTTCGCGGGGGCCCGCACGAGCACCCCCGCGCCCCGGCGCGAGCGCGTGGCCGACCCCGCCCTGCCCCCGACGATCGGGCAGGGCGTCACCGCGGTCGCGCAGCACGTGGCGCGCATGGCCGAACGCCTCGCGGCCCGGCCCTACCGCGACGACACGTGCGGGCGCTGCGGGGCCGACGTGGAGGTCTACCGCGACCCGGCCGGCGCCGAGACCGTGCTCGCGCCGCAGAAGGTCCTCGCCGACGTCCTGCCGCTGGGCCAGCGCTGGCGCATCGACGACGGCCGCGCCGTGCTGCTCACCGAGGACGACCCGGACCAGGTCGGCGCGCGGCTGACGCACGAGCTGGTCTGCGCCGCCGGGCCCGCCCCGCTGAACGCCCGGCTGCGGCAGGTGTGGAAGGACAACACCGCGATCGGCTGAGCCCCGCGGAGACGACGACGGGGGACGCCCGACCAGGCGTCCCCCGCGATCCGCTGAGCCACCTCCGGGATTCGAACCCGGGACCTACGCATTACGAGTGCGTTGCTCTGGCCAGCTGAGCTAAGGCGGCGTGTGCCCTCTCGGGCACGGACAGAGACCTTACATGACCGGGAGGGTGCCGCTCACCTCCGCGCCGCCGAGCCTCAGCAGCGGGCGCCGTCGTCGGGCACCGTGCCCGCGACGAGGTAGGCGTCGACGGTCGCGTCGACGCAGGAGCTGCCGCGCCGGTAGGCCGTGTGCCCGTCGCCGTCGTAGGTGAGCAGGTGCCCGGAGGCGAGCTCCCCGGCCAGGGACCGCGCCCAGGCGTACGGCGTCGCGGGGTCGCGCGTGGTGCCGACGACGACGATCGGGCCGGCCCCCTCGGCGGTCACGGGGCCGGGGCGGCCGACCGCGGGGATGGGCCACGTCGAGCACGGCAGCGAGCTCCACGCGAGGAAGCGGCCGAAGGTGGGCGACGTGCGCGTGAGCTCGGCCGCGGCGCGCTCGACGTCGGCCGGGGTGTCGGTGTCCCCGCGGTCCAGGCAGTTCACGGCGTAGATGACGGTGTTCGCGTTGTTCGCGTACGACCCGTCGGGGCGCCGCTCGGTGTAGGCGTCGGCGAGCGCGAGCAGCCCGGACCCGTCGCCGGAGAAGGCCTTGGCGAGCGCCGCCGTCAGGTCCGGCCACAGCTGCTCCGCGTACAGCGGGTAGGCCAGCGCGAGGTACGTCAGGCCCTCGGTGAGCGGGCGGGGCGTGCCCGTGCGCAGCGGAGCCTCGTCGGCGTTGCGCAGCAGCTGCTGCACCTGCGCGACGCCGTCGTCCACGCTGCCGCGCAGCGGGCACTCCGCACCGTCGAGGCAGTCGGTGACGTAGGCGCGCAGGGCCTGCTCGAACCCGCCGGCCTGGCCCGCGTTGACCTCGTCGCTCGTCAGGGCCGGGTCGATGGCGCCGTCGAGGACGAAGCGGCCCACGCGGGCAGGGAAGGCCTGCGCGTAGGTCGCGCCGATGGACGTGCCGTAGGACTTGCCCAGGTAGCTCAGCCGCGCGTCGCCCAGGGCCGCGCGCAGGACGTCGAGGTCGCGCGCGACGCTGCCCGTGTCGACGTGCGCCGCGAGCTCGCCGGCCGCCGCGCACC
>NZ_JAAALN010000026.1 GCF_009906795.1 Kineococcus siccus | reverse complement strand
GTCCCCGACACCTCCGCCCCTTCTCCCGCCGCGGCGCCCGCCCCCGCGGGCGACACGGTCGAGAAGCTGCGCGGCCCCGCGGCCCGCGTCGTGGTCAACATGGAGGAGTCCCTCGAGGTCCCCACCGCGACCAGCGTGCGCGCCGTGCCGGCGAAGCTGATGGTCGACAACCGCATCGTCATCAACAACCACCTCAAGCGCGCGCGCGGCGGCAAGGTCTCCTTCACCCACCTCATCGGCTACGCGCTCGTCGAGGCGCTGCAGCAGATGCCGTCGATGAACGCGGCCTACACGACCGAGGGCGGCAAGCCCGCGGTCCTGCACCCGGCGCACGTCAACCTGGGCATCGCGATCGACCTGCCCAAGCCCGACGGCAGCCGCCAGCTCATGGTGCCGTCGGTGAAGGAGGCCGAGACCAAGACCTTCGCGGAGTTCTGGGCGGCCTACGAGGACGTCGTGCGCCGTGCCCGCGGGGGCAAGCTCACGACGGCCGACTTCGCGGCGACGACCATCAGCCTCACCAACCCCGGCACCATCGGCACCGTGCACTCCGTGCCGCGCCTGGTGAAGGGGCAGGGCGCGATCATCGGCGTCGGCGCCATGGAGTACCCGGCCGAGTACCAGGGCTCCAGCGAGGACACGCTGAACCGCCTGGCCGTCAGCAAGGTCATCACGCTGACCTCGACGTACGACCACCGGATCATCCAGGGCGCGGGGTCGGGCGAGTTCCTCAAGCTCGTGCACGCCAAGCTGCTCGGCGAGGACGGGTTCTACGACCGCGTCTTCCAGTCGCTGCACATCCCCTACCAGCCGATCCGCTGGCTGCGCGACGTCTCGATCTCGCACGACGACCAGATCAACAAGACGGCGCGCGTCGTGGAGCTCATCCACGCCTACCGCGTGCGCGGCCACCTCATGGCCGACACGGACCCGCTGGAGTACCGGCAGCGGATGCACCCCGACCTCGAGATCGAGACCCACGGCCTGACGCTGTGGGACCTCGACCGCGAGTTCCCCACGGGCGGCTTCGGCGGCAAGGCGCACATGCGCCTGCGCGACGTGCTGGGCGTGCTGCGCGACTCCTACTGCCGCACCGTCGGCATCGAGTACATGCACATCCAGGAGCCGGACCAGCGCCGCTGGATCCAGGACCGGGTCGAGCGCCCCTACGCCAAGCCCAGCGCCCGCGAGCAGCTGCGCGTCCTGCGCCGCCTGAACGCGGCCGAGGCGTTCGAGACGTTCCTGCAGACGAAGTACGTGGGGCAGAAGCGGTTCAGCCTCGAGGGCGGCGAGAGCGTCATCCCGCTGCTGGACGCCCTGCTCTCGCGCGCCGCGACGGCCGGCCTGGACGAGGTCTGCATGGGCATGGCCCACCGCGGCCGCCTCAACGTCCTGACCAACATCGCCGGCAAGAGCTACAGCCAGGTGTTCCGCGAGTTCGAGGGCACCCAGGACCCGCGCACCGTGCAGGGCTCCGGCGACGTGAAGTACCACCTGGGCACCGAGGGGACGTTCACGGGCGAGGACGGCGAGCAGACCAAGGTCTACCTCGCGGCGAACCCGTCCCACCTCGAGGCCGTGAACCCCGTCCTGGAGGGTGTGGCGCGCGCCAAGCAGGACCGGATCAACCTGGCCGGCGCGTCGTTCCCCGTGCTCCCCGTGCTGCTGCACGGCGACGCGGCGTTCGCCGGGCAGGGCGTCGTGGCCGAGACGCTGAACCTGTCGCAGCTGCGCGGGTACCGCACCGGCGGCACGGTCCACGTCGTCATCAACAACCAGGTCGGGTTCACGACGGCCCCCGCCTCGTCGCGCTCGTCGGTCTACTGCACCGACGTCGGCCGCATGATCCAGGCGCCGATCTTCCACGTGAACGGCGACGACCCCGAGGCGTGCGTGCGGGTGGCGCAGCTCGCGTTCGAGTTCCGCCAGGCGTTCGACAAGGACGTCGTCATCGACATGGTCTGCTACCGCCGCCGCGGTCACAACGAGGGCGACGACCCGTCGATGACGCAGCCCCTCATGTACTCGCTCATCGAGAAGAAGCGCAGCGTCCGCAAGCAGTACACCGAGCAGCTCATCGGCCGCGGCGACATCTCCGTCGAGGACGCCGAGGACGCGCTGCGGGACTACTCGGCGCAGCTGGAGCGGGCCTTCGCGGAGACCAAGGACGACCACCAGGACGCCGAGGGCGCCGACGGCGACAGCCGCGGCGGCCTGGAGCGGCCGCGGGCGCAGGAGGCCGACGAGAACTCCACGGGCGAGGCGCCGCCGACCGCTGTCGACGCGTCCGTCCTCGCGCACGTCGGTGCGGTGCAGGCCAGCCCGCCGGCGGGCTTCACCGTCCACCCGAAGCTGCGCCAGCTGCTGGACAAGCGCAAGCAGATGTCCACCGAGGGCGGGATCGACTGGGGCTGGGGCGAGCTGCTGGCCTTCGGCTCCCTGCTCATGGAGGGCACGCCCGTCCGCCTGGCCGGCCAGGACAGCCGCCGCGGGACGTTCGTCTCGCGCCACGCGGTGCTGACCGACCGCGTCACGGGCGACGAGTGGACCCCGCTGATGTACCTGGGCGAGGGCCCCGACGGGCAGGCCCAGGCGCCGTTCTGGATCTACGACTCGCTGCTCAGCGAGTTCGCGGCCATGGGCTTCGAGTACGGCTACTCCGTCGAGCGGCCCGACGCCCTGGTCCTGTGGGAGGCGCAGTTCGGCGACTTCTTCAACGGCGCGCAGACCGTCATCGACGAGTTCATCTCCGCGGGCCAGCAGAAGTGGGGCCAGCGCTCCTCGGTCGTGCTGCTGCTGCCGCACGGCTACGAGGGCCAGGGCCCGGACCACTCCTCGGGGCGCATCGAGCGCTTCCTGCAGATGTGCGCCGAGGACAACATGACGGTGGCGGTGCCGTCGACGCCGGCGAGCTACTTCCACCTGCTCCGCCGCCAGGCCTACGCCCGTCCGCGCCGGCCGCTGGTCGTCTTCACGCCGAAGTCGATGCTGCGCCTGAAGGCCGCGCAGTCCGCCGTGGAGGACTTCACGACGGGCACGTTCCAGGAGGTCCTCGACGACACCGCGGGCCTGGACGCCGCCGCCGTCACGCGGGTCCTGCTGTGCAGCGGCAAGGTCTACTGGGACCTCGTCGCCGAGCGGACCAAGCGCGGGGACACCACGACGGCGGTCGTGCGCGTCGAGCAGCTCGCCCCGCTGCCCGTCGACCGCCTGCTGGAGGTGGCGCAGACGTACCCGGACGCCGAGGTGCGCTGGGTCCAGGAGGAGCCGACCAACCAGGGCGGGTGGCCGCACGTGGCCATGAACGTCTGGAAGCACCTCGGGACGCGCCTCGACGTGGTCGCCCGCCCGTCGTCGGCCTCGCCCGCCGCGGGCTCCGCCAAGCGGCACCAGGCCGAGCAGCGCCAGCTCGTCGAGCGGGCCTTCGACCGCTGACGCGGCGCCACCCCCGACCACGGCCCCGCCGCCCGGGGTGGGCGACGGGGCCGTCGTCCGACGGGCGCACGCGCGGCGGGCACTACCCTGGGGCCCGCCCCACCGACCGACCCCGACAGGAGCACCAGGCACGTGCGCGAGGACCAGCTGTGAACGGCCGCTACGACGTGCGCGTGTGCCTCGTCGGCGACGAGTTCGTCACCGGCGTGGGCGACCCGCGCGCTCTGGGCTGGGCCGGCCGCGTCTCGGCCCGCACGCCGCGCGAGGACCGCGACATCACGATGTTCCCCCTGGGCGTGCCCGGGGAGCCGACGTCGGAGCTGTCCGCGCGCTGGCGCGAGGAGACCGCCCGCCGCTTCGCGGGTGGGGACGAGCACCGTCTCGTCGTGGGGCTCGGCCACACCGACCTCGACGTGGGCACGACGCTGGCGCGCAGCCGCCTGAACCTCGCCAACATCCTCGACGAGTGCGAGGCCCGCGGGCTGCCGACGCTCGTCGTGGGCCCGACGCCCGTCTCCGACGCCGACCGCAACGAGCGCATCGGCGACCTGGCCGACGCCTTCGCCGACGTCTGCGCGCGCCGCCGGGTCTCCTACGTCGACACGTTCTCCCCGCTGGCCGCCCACGAGGACTGGTTCGCCGACCTCGCCGCGGGCGACGGCGTGCACCCCGGCCAGGCCGGCTACGGGCTGCTGGCGTGGCTCGTCCTGCACAGCGGCTGGTACGACTGGCTGGGCGTCCCGCAGCCCTGAGGCGGCGGCGCGTCAGAGGACGTGGCGCAGGAACCGCTCGGGCGCGTCCAGGAAGAACCGCCAGTTCCGCACGACGGCCAGCTCCTCCCACGCCACGGGCGTCATGCCGTGCTCGTCCAGCTGCAGGACGTTGGCGCCCGGCAGCGCCGTCAGCAGGGGTGAGTGGGTGGCGCACAGCACCTGCTTGCCGTCGGCGGCCATCCGCGCGAGCGACCCCGCCAGCAGCAGGCAGTTGTCGAAGGACAGCGCCGACTCGGGCTCGTCGAGCAGGACGACCCCGGCGTCGCGGAACCAGCGCTTCGTGCCGAGGACGCCCAGGAACGACTCGCCGTGGCTGCGCAGGTGGTGCGGCGGCCGGTGGTCGCGGACGTCGGCGTACGTCTCGTCCAGGTAGGAGTAGAAGCGGTGCATCGTCTCGGCCCGCAGGAAGAACGCGCCGCGACGGCCCCCACCCGAGCGGACCACCCGCAGACGCCCGGCCAGGTCGCTGGTGTCCTCGTGGTCGCCGCGGTCGACGCCCGCGAGGTGGGCGGAGGACCCGCCCTCCCGGTGAGCACCGACGGCCTCGGCGACGGCCTCCACGACCGTCGACTTCCCCGCCCCGTTCTCGCCCACGAGGAAGGTCACCCCGGCGGGCAGGTCGAGGCCCCGGGTCAGGAGCTGGGTGACGGCGGGGACCGAGTCCGGCCACGCGGTGACGTCGACTGCGGCGTCCGGGTGACGTTCCACCCGGCGCACGGGGCGGGGGGCGCGGGCCATGTGGTTGAGTCTCGCAAGTGGCTGCCCCTGACCTCCTGCTCGGTCCGCTCCTGCGCTACGTCGACGAGTCCCGCGCCACCGTGTGGGTCGAGACGAGCGCGGCGTGCGAGGTCTCCGTCGTCGTCGACCTCCCCGGTGAGCGCAGCGCGACCCACCGCGCCGAGACGCTGGGCCTGCACGGCCACCACTACGCCCTGCTCGTCGTGGAGGGCCTGCCCGCCGGTCGGCGCCTGCCCTACCGCATCGAGGCCGGGGGCCGGCAGCTGTGGCCCCCGCTCGAGGAGTCGTGGACGTGGCCGGCCAGCGAGATCCGGACCCCCGACCTCGGCACGCCCCTGCGGCTGTCGTTCGGCTCCTGCCGGCGCGCGGGCGACGACGACGCCGCGTCCGTGCAGCTCGTCGGGGTGGACGCGCTGAGCACGCTCGCCCGGCGGATGGTCGAGCGGCACGACGACGAGCAGAGCTGGCCGGACCTGCTGCTCTTCGCGGGCGACCAGGTCTACGCCGACGACCCGACCCCCGCGATCGTGGACCGCCTGCGCGAGCGGCACGAGGGCCGCGCCGACGGCGACGCCGCCGTCCGCGACGAGATCGGGGACTTCGAGGAGTACACCTGGCTGTACCGCGAGACGTGGGGCCCCGACGCCGTCCGCTGGCTGCTCTCGACGGTGCCGACGTGCATGCTGCTGGACGACCACGACCTGCGCGACGACTGGAACACCTCGCAGTCCTGGCGCGAGGAGATGGCCCGCCAGCCCTGGTGGCGCGAGCGCGTGACGGGCGCCTTCGCCAGCTACTGGGTCTACCAGCACCTGGGCAACCTCTCCCCCGACCAGCTCGCCGACGACCAGCTGCTGGGCGAGCTGCGGGCCGCGCCCGACCAGGAGACCCGCGACCGCCTGATCGACGACTTCGCGCGCGCGGCCGACGACGACCCCTCGACCGCGCGGTGGAGCTTCTCGCGCGACGTCGGCACGACGCGCCTGCTCGCGATCGACTCCCGCTGCGCGCGGCGCCTGGACCCCGCGGACCGGCACATGACCGACGCCGCCGAGTGGCACTGGGTGCACTCCAAGGCCACGAGCGCCGACCGCGCCGAACCCGCCCAGCACCTGCTGCTGGCCACGACCCTGCCCGCCTTCCTGCTGCACGGCATCCACCACGCCGAGGGCTTCGACGAGGCCGTCGCCGAGGGCGCCTGGGGCGCGTGGGCGAAGGGGCCGGCCGAGAAGCTGCGGCAGGCCGCGGACCTGGAGCACTGGGCCGCGTTCCGCCGCTCCTTCGACGACCTCGTGGCCCTGCTGCGCGAGGTGGCCGGCGGCCCCGACCGCCCCGCGAGCGTGCTGCTGCTGTCGGGTGACGTGCACTGCAGCTACACGGCGCGCGTGCGGCTGCCGGGCATCGACGTCGACCGCACCGCCGTGCACCAGCTGGTCATGTCGCCCTTCCGCAACCCGCTGAACCGGCGGATGCAGATCGCCAACAAGATGCTGGACTCCCGCCCCGTGCGCGCGCTCACGCGGTTGCTGGCGATGGCCGCGGGCGTCCGGGAACCGCTCGTGGACTGGGACGTCGAACAGGGTCCGTGGTTCGAGAACGGGGTCATGACCGTCGTGCTCGGCACCGACGGCGCGGCGTCCGTCGAGGTCGACCACGCGGTGCTGCAGGACGGTCACCAGGTGCTGTCCCGGACGGCCGACGTGCGCCTGCGCCCGCCCCAGCGGCAGCGGGCCCGTGTGACGTCTGCGTAACGAGGCGCGGCCCGCTGCGCAGGTTGCACGACCGGGGGCTCCCGCGTGGTCCAGACTGTGCAGGTTCTCACCCGCACCTGGAGGTCGCCGTGCCCGTCCGCCCCACCCCGCGCCGTTCCTTCCTGCTCGGCGTCGGCACCGTCGCCGCGGGGGCCCTCGCCCTCGCGGGCTGCGGCTCCGACTCGCTGTCGACCGGATCGGGCTCGTCGTCGAGCTCGTCGTCGGCCGCCGCCCCGGGCAGCGGCGACCCCGCGCTCCTGGCGATGCTGCCGGAGTCGGTGCAGACCTCGAAGGTCCTGCGGGTCGGCACCAACGCCGAGTACGCGCCCAACGAGTTCCTGCAGGGCGACCAGGTCGTCGGCATGGACATCGACGTGATGAACGCCGTCGCGGCGGAGCTCGGCGTGAAGGCCGAGTACTCGAACGCCTCCTTCGACTCCCTCATCACGGGGGTCACCGGGAACCGCTACGACGTGGCGATCTCGTCGTTCACCATCAACGCCGACCGGCTGCAGCAGGTCAACATGGTCCAGTACTACAGCGCGGGCACCCAGTGGGTCGTCAAGAAGGGCAACCCCGAGCAGATCGACCCCGACAGCGCGTGCGGCCGCACCGTCTCGGTGCAGAGCGGCACGACCCAGTCCGACGACGACCTGCCCGCGCGGCAGAAGGCCTGCACCGACGCGGGCCAGCCCGAGATCACGGTGCTGCCGTTCGGTTCGCAGCAGGACGCCACGAACGCGCTGCAGCAGGGCCGCGTCCAGGCGATGCTGGCCGACTCGCCGATCTCCGCCTACGCCGTGAAGCAGACGGGTGACCAGCTCGAGCTCGCGGGCGACGTCTACGACGCCGCGCCGTACGGCATCGTCGTGCCGAAGGAGCAGACGCAGACCGCCGAGGCGATCTCGAAGGCGCTGGCCGCCATCGCGGCGGACGGCGCGTACGCGCAGGCGCTGGGCACCTGGGGCGGCGAGACCGGCGCGGTCACCGAGTTCCCGGTCAACCCGGCGTCGTGAGCACGCCTGGCGAGCCGGCGGCGCGGCCGGGTCGCATCGACGCCGTGGAGGTCCGCCACCCGTGGCGGTGGGTCTCGGTCGCGGTCATCGCCGTCCTCGTGCTCATGCTCGCCCACCTCCTCGCCACGAACCCCGCGTTCGACTGGGGCTTCACCCTCGAGGCGATGAACCAGAGCGTGGTCATCCGCGGGTTCCTCATCGGCACCCTGCTGACGACGGTCCTGGCCATGGTCCTGGGGATCCTCGGCGGCGTGCTCCTCGCGGTCCTGCGGCTGTCGGAGAACCCCGTCCTGTCCGGGGTCAGCTGGGTGTTCACGTGGTTCTTCCGCGGGGTCCCGCGCTACGTCCTGCTGGGCTTCACGGGCAGCCTCGGGGCGCTGTTCGGCACCGGGCTGTCGATCGGCGTGCCGTTCGACTTCCTGTTCTCGCAGTGGTTCGGCACGCCCGAGCTGCGCGCGTTCACCATCGGCCAGCAGAGCCTCTACGACCTCCTGGGTTCCACGATCGTCGGCGGCATCGTGGGGCTCGGCCTCTCCGAGGCCGCGTACATGGCCGAGATCGCCCGCGCGGGGATCCTCAGCGTCGACCGCGGCCAGCACGAGGCCGCGGAGGCGCTGGGCATGTCGAAGGGGCTGGCGATGCGGCGCGTCGTGCTGCCGCAGGCCATGCGCGTCATCGTGCCGCCCACCGGCAACGAGGTGATCGCCATGCTCAAGGACACGTCGCTGCTCGTGGCGATCCCCGTGACCGTCGAGCTGTTCTACCAGCTGGGCCAGATCGGCCAGCAGACCTACCAGGTGGTGGCGACGAACATGGCGGCGATCCTCTACTACCTCATCGCCACCTCCGTCCTCATGGTCGGCCAGTTCTTCCTGGAGCGGCGCTTCGGCCGCGGCTTCGGCACGGCGTCCGCCGCCCGGCCGGCCGCCGCGGGCGTCAGCCTCGGGGCGGGAGGCGCGAAGTGAGCGAGCCCCTGGTCCGCGCGGTCAACGTCACGAAGTCCTTCGGTCACGTCGAGGTCCTCAAGGGCATCGACCTCGAGGTCGCCGCGGGCGAGGTCGTCTGCCTGCTCGGCCCGTCGGGGTCCGGCAAGACCACCTTCCTGCGCTGCATCAACCACCTCGAGCGCATCGACGGCGGTCGGATCTGGGTCGACGGCGACCTCGTCGGGCTGGCCGAGCGCGGCGGGCGCCTGCACCGGCTGAAGGACGCGCAGATCGCCGCGCAGCGGCGCGACATCGGCATGGTGTTCCAGCGGTTCAACCTGTTCCCGCACATGACGGCCCTGGAGAACGTCGTCGAGGCGCCCGTGCGGGTGCGCGGCGAGCGGCGCGCCGCGGCGGAGCAGCGCGCCACCGCGCTGCTGGAGCGCGTCGGCCTCGGCGACCGGCTGCGCAACTACCCCTCGCAGCTCTCGGGTGGGCAGCAGCAGCGCGTGGCCATCGCGCGCGCGCTCGCGATGCAGCCCAAGCTCATGCTCTTCGACGAGCCGACGTCGGCGCTGGACCCGGAACTCGTCGGCGAGGTCCTCGCCGTCATGCGGGAGCTGGCGGCCGACGGCACGACGATGGTCGTGGTCACGCACGAGGTCGCGTTCGCCCGCGAGGTCGCCGACCAGGTCGTCTTCATGGACGCGGGCGTCGTCGTCGAGCGCGGCCGCCCCGAGGAGGTCCTGGGCAACCCCCGGCACGAGCGCACGCGCACCTTCCTGGCGCGGATGCGCACGGGTGCGGAGCAGGCCCCGCCCGGCTGACGGAGGGCTACGGCCGAGCCGCCCCCGTCGCGACGGTGGCGGCGTCGAGGACGTCCCCGGGCTGCAGCCGGCCGCCCGCGACGACCACGGCGTAGCACCCCATGACGTCGGAGCCGTAGGTGCGCACGAGCATCTGCGGCACCGGCAGGTCCCGCCGCCCCGTGCCGGGTTCGACCTCCGTGGCGGCGCAGCGCGCGGTGGGCTGCACGCCGCGGAACCGCACGGCGCCCACCGAGAACTCGCGCCCGACGAGGTCGGCCTCGGCGAACGCGTCCAGGCCCTCCAGGTGCACGTTCGCGCGAAACCGCAGCGGGTCGAGGGTCGTGGCGGTGCGCGCGGCCAGGTCGCGGACCGAGGCCAGGTTCAGGAACGACACCGCGTTCATCAGCGCGTCGGAGTCGACCGCGACGTCGGTGAAGCGCCGCCCGGGTTCCACGGCGTGCACGGGTTCGACGCCGGGCGGCAGGTCCAGCACCCGCGCGAAGAACGCCAGCGTCGCGGCCACGCCGTCGTCGGAGCCCAGGTCGGCGTCCAGCACCAGGTGGTCGCGGACGCGGACCGTGAACCGGCCCGTGGTCGGCTCCAGGTGGGTGTCCAGGCCCGCGAGCCGCTCCTCGGCGACGAGGACGTAGAACTCCCGCTTGGACACGGGTTCGCGCCGGCCCGGCCGGTAGGCGCCGCCCGGCCGGGCCAGCGCGACGACGCGGTCGTGCGGGAACCCCTCCCCCGCACGCAGCGGCACGGCGTCGAGGCGCTGCGGGCTCAGCCCCTTGACGGGGTAGACGTGCAGGCTCTCGACGTGGGCGCTCACCCCGGCAGGCTAGGCCGTGACCGGGCCGGCGGGCGCGGACCCGAAGCCGGGTGCGGCCGTCACCAGCCGGGCAGGAACAGGCAGAACGGGTGCCCGGCCGGGTCGAGGTAGACGCGCACGCCCTCCTGCGGCTGGGACGAGGCGCGCACGGCGCCCCCGGCCTCGGCGTGCGCGCCGGCGTCGTCGAGGTCGTCGACCTCGACCTCGAGGTGCAGCTGCATCTGCTGCTCCCCCTCGCGGGCCGGCCACACGGGCCGCACGTGGTGCGGCTCCGCCTGGAACGACAGCCCGCGCTCGGCCCCCGGCGGCGCGAGGCGCACCCAGTCGGGGGAGCTCTCGCGCACCTCCCAGCCCAGCAGGTGGGCGTAGAAGGCGGCGAGCGCCCGCGGGTCGGGGCAGTCCAGGGTGGTGGCCACGAGGGCCGTGCGCGGTCGGTCCACCTCCGGGAGGGTGCCACCTCCCGCCGACACCCGCACCACGCCGGCCGGGCGGTGGCCAGGAGCGAGGAGGATCCGTCGGCCCTCACCGGTTGAGGTGACGTCGCGGGCTGCCGATGACCTCTGGACACGCTCTCCCGAGCATCCCTGACCGTGAGGCTGACACCCCATGCCGCTCTCGTTCCGCGCCACGTCCCTGCGCTCCCAGCTGGTCCTGCCCGGCGTCGGTGCCGTCGTCGTCACCGCCGGGCTGCTCAGCGGTCTGAGCGCCCTGCAGGTCGGCCAGCTCTCCGAGGGCACGTCCAGCGACGTCCAGGTCCTCGCCGAGCAGCAGCTGCGCGACGCGAGCCAGCAGGTCGACGCCACGGTCGCCACCCAGTCCGCGGCCGTGCAGGAGAAGCTCGACGGCGACCTGCGCGTGACGCAGGACAAGCTCGCGGCGCTCGGCGCCGCGACGTCCGGCGCGCCCGCGACGTGGGCCGCGACCAACCAGACCACCAAGGCCGCCTCGAGCGTCACGCTGCCGCGCCTGCTGTTCGGCTCCACGTGGCTCGGCCAGCAGGCCGACCCCGCGGTGACCGTGCCCGCGATCGACGCCGCGGCCGGGCTGACCGGCGCGGCCGTGACCGTGTTCCAGAAGATGAACGACCAGGGCGACATGCTGCGCGTGGCCACCACCGTGGTCAACGCCAAGGGCGCCCGCGCGATCGGCACCTACATCCCGGCCGTCAACGACGCCGGAGTCGCCAACCCCGTCGTGAAGTCCCTGATCGCGGGCGAGACGTTCCACGGCACCGCGACCGTCGTCGACAAGCAGTACGTCACCGTCTACGAACCCCTCAAGCGCGGCGACGAGGTGATCGGGGCGGTGTTCGTGGGGCTGCCGCAGGACGCCGTGACGGCGGACCTGCGCGAGCGCCTGGCCGCGGCCACCCTCGGCACCAGCGGCTCCTACGGCGTGTTCTCCAGCGCCGCGGCCGCCCGCGGCACGGCGGTCGTGGCCCCCGGCGACGGCACCGACGGCGCGCCCATGATCGAGGCCAAGGACGCGGACGGGCAGCCCTACGTCGCCCGCCTGCTGGACACCGCGGCCGACCTCGCCCCCGGCGAGTTCGCCACCACCACGGTCGACCTGCCCTCCGGGCCCCAGACGGTCGGCGTCTCGCGCTACCCCGCCTACGACTGGGTCATCACGAGCTGGCTGCCCGCGGCCGACACCGCCGCCGTGACCGCCCGGGTGCGCGAGGGCGGCGACTCGCTGGTCCGCAGCACGCTGCTCACGGGCCTCGGCGTGGCCATCACCATGACCGTCGTCATCGGCCTGCTGGCCCGCACGCTCGTGCGCCGCATCGGCCGCCTGACCGACGCCCTGCGCCGGGTCGCCGACCGCGACCTGACCGTGCGCGAGCACGGCGACGAGGGCCGCGACGAGATCGGCGTCATGAGCCGCGCGCTCGACGCCGCCATCGGCGCCATGCGCGACGCGCTGCGCGCCATGAGCGCCGGCGCCAGCCGGGTCACGGGCACGGCGGACGACCTGTCCGGCGCCAGCGCGCGGCTCTCGCAGACCGCCGAGGTCACGTCCGCCGAGATCAGCCGGGTCGCCGCCGACGCCGGCAGCGTCTCGGGCGGGGTCCACGAGGTCTCCGACGCCGTCGAGCAGCTGCGCGCCGCCGCAGACGACGTGTCCTCCACCACGGGCTCCGTGTCCGTGGTCGCCTCCGAGGCCGTGCACCTGGCGCAGGCCGCGACCGGCACCGTGGAGCGCCTCGGGGAGTCCTCCCAGCAGATCGCCGACGTGCTGCGGACCATCACGGCCATCGCGGCGCAGACGAACCTGCTGGCCCTCAACGCGACCATCGAGGCGGCGCGCGCCGGGGAGGCCGGCGCGGGCTTCGCCGTCGTCGCCGGGGAGGTCAAGGAGCTGGCGCGCCAGACCGCCCGGGCCACCGAGGAGATCGCCCCGACGCTCACGGCGATCCGCTCCGAGGCCGCCGCGGTCCGCGCCGACATCGCGCAGATCTCGGCCACGATCAGCCAGGTCGACGAGCTGCAGGCGACGATCTCCTCCGCCGTCACCGAGCAGCTCGCCACGACGACCGCGGTCAGCGGGACCCTGCACGACGCCGCCCAGCGCTCCGGCGGCATCGCCGCGGCCCTGTCCCAGACGGTCGGCGCGGTGGACGGCACGACGGCGCAGGTCGGGGCCGTGCGCTCCGCGGTCTCCGACCTCGCGCAGGTGGCCGGCGACCTCGACGCCCAGGTGCGTCAGTTCCGGTTGGGCTGACCCGCCGGCGGCGCGCCGGGTGACGCCGTCGGCGTCCCCGGCACGCTGTCGAAGGGGCTGCCGCCGCGGCGGTCCAGCTCCAGGGTCACGGCGTAGCCGTACACGGTCAGCGCCGTGAACACCCACAGCCACAGGCACACCGCGACCGCCCCGCCGACCTGGGTGAGCCCCCCGAAGGGCGCACCCAGGTCGACGGGGATCGCGAGGAACACGACGAAGCCCTGCAGGAAGCCGGACACGAACGCCCCCGTGGCGTAGGCGCCCCACACGCTCGCCTTCCACGACGGCCGCACGGGCCCGAGCACGCGGTAGACGTAGACGAGCACCGGTGAGACCACGAGCCAGTCGACGTTGAGGGCCACGTAGAACGCCAGGGCGCTCTCGGTCACCTCCCCCGTGCCGAACCGGCGGGCCAGGAAGGGCGCCACCTCCAGGACCGCGAGCAGGCCGACGGGCGCCATGAGCAGCAGCGGAAGGGCGGCCAGCCGCACCTTCCAGGCGCCCGTGCGCCCGAGCACGGCGGGCGGGGCGGGGTCCGGGTAGCGCACGCTCACGCGCGCGAAGCCGCGCCGCAGCCCCTCGCCGTAGACCGTGGCCGGGATCAGCGCCACGACGGCCGCGAGCCAGCTGACGTCGAGCGAGGTCCGGACCAGGGTCAGGACGACGTCGCCGGCGCGCTGCGCGGCCGGCAGGGCCTGGCCCACCGCGCCGCCGAGCACGAGGACGCGGTCGCGGCCGATGAGGCCGCCGAGGATCTTCACGGCGACGAGCAGCGACGGCACGAGCGCGATGGCCGCGTAGAACGTCACGCCGGCCGAGACGAGGAACAGGTCGTGCCCGCGCAGGCGGTCGTGGACGTCGCGGAACACCCGCCGCACCGCGGCCCGGCGCCCCGGCGGGGTCACGACCTGGGCGGCCGCCCTCACGCCCGGCTCGACGGGCGCCGCGGCTCGGCGCGCACCCCGGGAGCACACGTGCGGAGCCGGTCCATGGGGGCAGTCTGCCAGGGGCGCGCCGGCCCGGACGGCGCCGGGACGCCGCGGGGGCGGTGCGGGGGCGGTGCCGGGTCAGGCGAGGATGCCCAGCCGGCGCAGCTCGACGGCCAGGTCGTGCGGGCTGGACGCGGCCTGCGTGGCGTCCTCGAGCGTCACGACGCCGTCGCGGACGAGCGCGACGAGGTGCTGGTCGAACGTCTGCATCTGGTAGAAGCCGCCCTCGCGCACGAGCTCGGTGATGTGGTGCGTCTTCTCGGGGTCCGCGATCGCGTCGGCGACGCGGCCCGTGTTGATGCAGACCTCCATCACGACGCAGCGGCCGTTGCCGTCCGCGCGGGGGACCAGGCGCTGGCAGACGATGCCGCGCAGCGCCCCGGCCAGCGAGAGCCGCACCTGCCGCTGCTCGTGCGGGGGGAAGAAGTCGATGATGCGGCTGATGGTCTCGGCCGCGTCGATCGTGTGCAGCGTCGACAGGACGAAGTGCCCGGTCTCCGACGCCGACAGCGCCGCCTTGACCGTCTCCTGGTCGCGCATCTCGCCCACGAGGATGACGTCGGGGTCCTGCCGCATGGCCGCGCGCAGCGCGGTGGAGAAGTCGGTCGTGTCCAGCCGCACCTCGCGCTGGCTGATCATCGACAGCTTGTCGGAGTGCAGGATCTCGATCGGGTCCTCGATCGTGACGATGTGGCTCTCGCGCGTGGCGTTGATGTGGTCGATCATCCCGGCGAGCGTCGTCGTCTTGCCGGACCCCGTGGGCCCCGTGACCAGCACGAGGCCGCGGTGCTCCAGCGCGAGGCTCTCCAGCACCGGCGGCACGCTGAGCGCCGACAGCGGGACCGCCTGGGAGGCCACGCGGCGCAGCACCAGCGCGACCGACCCCCGCTGGCGGAAGGCGTTGACGCGGAAGCGCCCCACGCCGTGCGGCAGCCCGTAGGCGAAGTCCGCCTCGTTCGTGCGGTGGAACTCCTCGACGAGGTCGGGGCGCAGGACCTGGGCGAGCATCGCCTCGGTGTCGGCGGGCGTCAGCGGCGGGGCCTGCAGCGAGCGGAGCCGGCCGTCGATGCGCACCCGGGGCGGGGACCCTGCCTTGCAGTGCAGGTCCGAGCCGCGCAGTTCGACGAGCGCCCGCAGGTAGGGGGTGATCGCCGCGCCGGCCGTGGTGTCGAGGGTCGTCACCCCGTCTGATCGGCACCCCTGACGCCGTCCTTGAGCGCGCCCCGCGCGCGGGGGCGCGGACGACGAGCACGCCCGGCGGCGTGGGAGCATGGCGGGCAGCAACCGCGAGCGAGGAAGGAGCAGCCATGAGCAAGCGAGGCCGCAAGCGCCGTTCGCGCAAGCAGAGCGGCGCGAACCACGGCAAGCGTCCCAACGCCTGAGGCGTGGGCACGCAGAAGGCCCCGGACCACCGGTCCGGGGCCTCCTGCGTGCTCGGGGGCGCGGCTCAGGAGCCGCTGGTGACGCGGACCTCCGTGAGCCGCACGAGGATCCGCGCGCGCAGGTCGGTCGGCGCCGACTCGCACGGGCAGCCCTCGCGGATCGCCTGCTTGAGGCGCTCGTCCTCGCGGACCTGCTCCAGGCAGCTCACGCACTCCTCGAGGTGGACCCGCACGGCCTCGCAGTCCAGCTCGGCCATCTCGCCGTCGAGGTACTCGAACGCCCGGTCCAGGACCTCGCGGCAGTGCCCGACGTGGGCGGCCGCGGCCGTCGACGCGTCGTCCGCACCGGGCGGCTGCGCGGCGCTCACGACGGGCTCCCGGCCGGGGCCGCACCGCTCGTGGCGGGCGCCGGCTCGCTCGCGGCCGGGGCCGCACCGGACACCCCGCGCCCGACGGCGTACTCGCGCAGCATCTCGCGCAGCTGGCGCCGCCCGCGGTGCAGCCGGGACATGACGGTCCCGATGGGGGTGCCCATGATCTCGGCGATCTCCTTGTACGCGAAGCCCTCGACGTCCGCGTAGTACACGGCCATCCGGAAGTCCTCGGGCACGGCCTGCAGCGCCCGCTTGACGTCGGAGTCGGGCAGGTGGTCCAGCGCCTCGGTCTCCGCCGAGCGCAGGCCGCGCGAGGTGTGGGACTCGGCGCGCGCGAGCTGCCAGTCCTCGATCTCGTCCGCGTGCGACTGCTGGGGCTCGCGCTGCTTCTTGCGGTAGGAGTTGATGTAGGTGTTCGTGAGGATCCGGTACAGCCACGCCTTGAGGTTCGTGCCCGGCGCGTACTGGTGGAAGGCGCCGTAGGCCTTCGCGAACGCGTCCTGGACGAGGTCCTCGGCGTCGGCGGGGTTGCGCGTCATGCGCAGCGCGGCCGAGTACAGCTGGTCCAGGAAGGGCAGCGCGTCGCGCTCGAAGCGCGCCGCGCGTTCGTCGGCGGTCTCCTCCGAGGGCGCTCGCGAGGTCTGTTCGGTCATCGACGTCGAGAGTAGGGCCTCCTGCTCCGACCCGCCGTAGGAGGCGGTGCGGTCCGGCAGCACGCTGGTGGTCGTGGTGGTCCTCGTCCTGGTGGTGGGGCGCCGCTCGGTCCGCGTGCCGGGCCGTGCGGCCGGGCTGGGGGACGGCGGGCGCGTCTCGGGACCTCGACGGGCGGGGCCCGGGGGGCGACGCGACCGCAGCGCCGGGACGACCGGCGCCGACGTCGACTCGATGACCGGCGGCATGTGACCTGGAACGCACGCCCGGCCGCACCCATTCCTGCCGGGCGCTCTCACGAGGTGCCGAGCAGCTCCCCCGTGCGCAGGTCCACGACGCCCTCGAGCTCGGCGTCCGGGGCCGGGTCGAGGAGGTCCTCGCCCGCGTCGCGGACGTTGCCCACGCGCCGCGAGACGGGGTGGGCGGTCAGGGCCGTGGCGAACAGGTCGCGAGGCATCGCCGCCAGGAGCGCGGCGACGTCGTCGGCCTCGGCGACCTCCGGGTCCACCCACGCGTCGCGCAGCTCGCGCGGCACCACCAGCGGCATCCGCTCGTGCAGGCGGTCCAGGCCCGGCTCCGCGGCCGTCGTGACGACGGCGAAGCTCACGAGCCAGCGCTCCGGGTCGTCGTCGGCCCGGGCCGGGTCGCGCCAGAACTCGAAGATCCCGGCCAGCGACAGGGGCCGCCCGTCCTGGGCGCGCACGGCGAACGGCTGCTTGCGCGGTCCCTTCGGTCCCTGCGCCACAGGGCTCGCCTGCCACTCGTACCAGGCGTCGACGGGCACGAGGCAGCGCCGCGTCAGGGCCGCCTTGGCGAAGGCCGGCTTGTCCAGCAGGGACTCCACGCGCGCGTTGACCATGCGGGCCGCCCCCGAGGCGTCCTTCGACCAGCTCGGGACGAGCCCCCAGCGCAGCGCCCGCAGCGACCGCACGGGCGGTGCCTCCGGGTCCTCGCGCGGCACGCGCTCGAGCACCACGGGCGGGGTCGTGGTCGGGGCGACGTTGGTGCTGCGGGTCGCCCGGCCGTCGGTGAGGTCCTCGTCGACCTCGAACTCCTCGACGAGGTCGGTGACGTCGGTCCGGAGGGCGTAGCGGCCGCACATGGCAGGCAGCCTCTCACCGCGCGCGCGACCCGGCCGCCCGGCGCCCGCGGCGGCGGCCGGGGGCTCCCGGCGGGCCGGGGCGGGGAGGCGCCCGCGGAGATCATGCGGTAGGCAACTCCCATGACAGTGGTGCGACGGCTGGCCCGACCGATGCTCGCGGCGATCTTCATCAAGACCGGGATCGACCAGGTGCGCAACGCCCGCGACCTGGCCCCCTCGGCGGAACCGGTGGCGCACGCCGTCGCCGGCCCGCTCCACCTGCCGGACGACCCGGTCCTGCTCGTGCGCATCAACGGCGCCGCGATGGCCGGCGCCGGCGTGCTCTTCGCGCTGGGGCGCCTGCCCCGGGTCACCTCGGCCGTGCTCGCGACGACGCTGGCCCCCAGCGCCTACGTGAACCACCCGTTCTGGACCGAGAAGGACAAGACCGTCCGCGGCGAGGTCCTCGAGGACTTCCTCAAGGACGTCGGGCTGCTGGGCGGCGCCCTGCTGGCGGCCGTCGACACGGCCGGCAAGCCCGGGCTCGCGTGGCGCGGCCGGCGCGCGGGTCGCGACGCCCGCCGCTTCGCGAAGCTGGCCACGCGCGAGGCCGCGCACGTGGCGGGCAGCAGCAAGAAGGACCTGCAGCTCGCGGCGGCCAAGGTCGGTTGACCAGCGCGCCCGCGCCGGCGGCGGTCCCCCGCGGGGGGCCGCCGCGTCGGCGCCGCCTGCGAGGATGGCGCCCGTGACGCCCCCGCTCCCCGACGCGACCGGCGGCCCGGCCGCCGAGCCCGACCTGTGGGCCGCCCCCCACCGCGACGCCCCGCTCGACGCCGTCGTCGCCGTCCCCGGGTCGAAGTCGCTGACGAACCGCTACCTCGTGGTGGCGGCGCTGGCCGAGCGCTCGTCCCTGCTGCGCGACCCGCTGGACTCCCGCGACACCCGGCTCATGGTCGACGCGCTGCGCCGCCTGGGCAGCGAGGTCGTCGAGGGTGGGCCCGGTGGGCCCTCCGACGGTGCGGCCGGCGCCGCGGACTGGGTGGTGCACCCCGGGCCGGTGCGCGGCGGGGTCGGCGTCGACTGCGGCCTCGCCGGCACGGTCATGCGCTTCCTGCCCCCCGTGGCCGCGCTGGCCGGCTCCCCCGTGGCCTTCGACGGCGACCCCCGCGCCCGCGAGCGCCCCATGGCCGCGCTGCTGACGGCGCTGCGGCAGCTCGGCGCCGACGTCGACGACGGCGGGCGCGGTCTGCTGCCCTTCCGCGTGAGCGGCCGCGACGGCGGCCTCCCCGGCGGGACCGCGACCATCGACGCGTCCGGCTCCAGCCAGTTCGTCTCGGCGCTGCTGCTGGCCGGCGCCCGCTTCCGCGACGGGCTGGTGCTGCACCACGAGGGCCCGCCCGTGCCGAGCGAGCCGCACGTCCGGATGACCATCGAGGTGCTGCGCGACGTGGGCGTCGTCGTCGACGACGCCGTGCCCGGCACCTGGCACGTCGAACCCGGCGAGGTCAACGCGCTCGACGTGCAGGTGGAACCGGACCTGTCCAACGCGGCGCCGTTCCTGGCGGCCGCGGCGGTGTGCGGCGGCCGCGTGCGCGTCCCCGCCTGGCCGCAGTCGACGACCCAGGCCGGTGACCTGCTGCGCGACGTGCTGGACCAGATGGGCGCCGACGTGACGCTCGACCGCGAGGGCCTGCTCGTGGAGGGGACCGGCGAGCTGTTCGGCCTCGACCTCGACCTTCGCGAGGCCGGTGAGCTGGCGCCGGTGATCACCGCGCTCGCGGCGCTGGCCAGCTCGCCGACCCGGCTGCGCGGGATCGCCCACCTGCGGGGTCACGAGACCGACCGCCTCAAGGCGCTCGTCACCGAGCTCAACGGCCTGGGCGGTGACGCGGTGGAGACCGAGGACGGGCTGCTCGTGCGGCCGCGGACCCTGCACGGCGGGGTCTTCGAGACCTACGCCGACCACCGGATGGCCACGGCGGGCGCGGTCCTCGGGCTGCGGGTCGAGGGCGTGCGCGTCGTGGACATCGGCACGACCCGCAAGACGCTGCCCGACTTCCCCGGCCTGTGGGACGCCATGCTGCGCGGCAGCGCTCCGCCGGCGGGCCGCACGTCCGCCCCGGCGCGGTGAGCGGGCCGGCGTGAGGGAGGAGCGCCGGGTCCGCTACGACGAGGACGACGTCCGCGTCCGCCCGACGCGGCGCGGTTCGCGACCCCGGACCAAGGAGCGCCCGCGGCACGGCGACGCCGTCGCGGCCATGGTCGTGGCCGTCGACCGCGGGCGCTGCACGTGCCTGGTGGGGGCGGACGCGCCCGGTGACGCCGACGGCGGCCCGCACCTCGTCACCGCCATGCGGGCGCGCGAGCTGGGCCGCACGGGCGTCGTGGTCGGGGACCGCGTCGGCCTCGTCGGCGACACCTCCGGGCGCCCCGACACCCTCGCGCGCGTCGTGCGCATCGAGGAGCGCCGCACGGTCCTGCGCCGCACGGCCGACGACACCGACCCGGTGGAGCGCGTGGTCGTCGCCAACGCCGACCAGCTCGTGGTCGTCGCGGCCGTCGCCGACCCGGAGCCGCGCTCGCGCCTGGTCGACCGGTGCCTCGTGGCCGCCTACGTCGCGGGCATGACCCCCCTGCTGTGCCTGACCAAGGGGGACCTGCGTCCCGCCGAGGAGGTCCTCTCCACCTGGGCGCCGCTCGGGCTGGAGGCCGTGGTCACCTCCCGCGGCCCGGACGGGCTGCGCGGGCTCGACGACGTGCGCGCGCGCCTGCACGGGCGCACGAGCGTGCTCGTCGGGCACTCGGGCGTCGGCAAGTCGACGCTGGTCAACGCCCTGGTGCCGCAGGCGGATCGGGCCACGGGGCACGTCAACGCGGTCACGGGCCGGGGCCGGCACACGTCGACGTCGATGGCGGCCCTGGCGCTGCCCGACGGCGGCTGGGTGGTCGACACCCCCGGGATCCGCTCGTTCGGCCTGGCGCACGTCGACCCCGAGGCCGTCCTGCACGCCTTCCCGGACCTCGCGGGCGGTGAGGACGGGTGCCCGCGGGGCTGCACGCACGACGAGCCGGAGTGCGCGCTGGACGACTGGGTGGCGCAGGGCCGCGCCGGGGCCGCGGGGCCCGCGCGGCTGACGTCGTTCCGCCGCCTGCTGACCGTGCTGCGCGGTGAGGGCGGGGACTGACCGCGCCCTCCGGCCGTGACCCCCGTCACTGAGGACGCACGCTCGGTGCCGTACTGTGACCGCGATCGGGGGACGGACGGGAGGGGCTGCGACGCGTGACGGGCGACGGCGGCTCCACCTCCTCCGGCGAGGCCGTGCGCACCGCGGCCGGCGCCCTCGCGGTCCTCGGCCTGGCCGCGGCCCCCGCCGTCCCGGCGGGCCCCGCGCCCCTCGACGGCGCCGGCACCCCGCCGGCGCGGCCGGCCGCGACCGGCTGGACCATCCTGCGCGAGCTGGGTCGCGGCACGGGCACCGTCGTCCACCTGGCCTCCCGCGGCGGCCGCGAGCACGCCGTCAAGCGCCTGTCCCCCGTGCCCGACACCGTCGCGGCCCGTGCGGTCGCCGAGCACCAGCTGCGCCGCGAGGCCGCGCTGCTCGCGAGCGTGGACCACCCCGGCCTCTCCCGGGTGCACGCCGTCGAGCGCATCGACGGCGACCTGGCCATCGTCATGCGCGCCGTCGAGGGCTCGACCCTGGCGCAGCTGCTGCACTCCCCCGGCGAGCGCCCGGGCGACCCCGCGGGCGGACCGGCGGGCGCGGGCGACCCCCCGGGTCCCGGGAGCCGCGCGACCCCGGGCGCCGTCCTGCGCGTCGCCACGTCCGTCGGGCTCGCCCTCGACCTCTGCGACGCCCTGGACGCGCTGCACCGCAGCGGTCTCGTGCACCGCGACGTCAAACCGGGCAACGTCGTCGTGACCCCGCGCGGGCACGGCGTCCTCATCGACCTCGGCGTCGCGCACCTGGCCGCCCCCGCCGGGCCGGACGCCGTGGCGACGGCCGTCGGCTCCCTGTCCTACTGCGCGCCCGAGCAGGCCGGGGCGCTGCGCCGCCCCGTCGACCACCGCGCCGACCTGTACTCCCTGGGCGCCGTCCTGCACGAGTGCCTGACGGGCCGCCCCCCGGTGCAGGGGACCGACGCCGAGGACGTCCGGCGCCGGCTGCGGCGGCTCGCGCCCCTCGACACCCGGGTGCTGGGCGACGACGTGCCGACCGCGCTCGCGGAGCTGCTGCGGCAGCTGCTGGCCGCCGACCCCGACGACCGGCCCGCGAGCGCCCGCGCGGTCGCGTCGGTCCTGGCGCGGGTGGAGCGGGAGCTGTCCCCGCAGGCCGCGGCCGAGCGCCGCCGCGGCCCCCGCTCGGTGCCGCCGCCGCTGCTGGAGCGGGCGCCCCAGATCGCCCTGCTCGACAGCGCCTGGGACGCCGCGCGCACGGGGGCGGGCGGGGTCGTCCACGTCCGCGGGCCCGCCGGGTCGGGCCGCAGCTCCCTGGCCGCCCACCTCGCCCGCCGCGCGCTGGCCGGAGGCGCCACGACCGTCGTCCTGGACACCACGACGGCCCCCAGCGCCCCGCTCGCCGGGCTGCGGGAGGCGCTGCGCCGCGCGGGCCTCGCCGCCGAGCTGGACGCGGCGGGCCCCGACGGCGGGGGCGGCGAGCCGCTCGCCGAGGAGCTCGCGCAGCTGCTGCTGGCCTGCGCGGCCCGCCGCGGGCCGGTGCTCGTGGTCGTCGACGACGCCGAGCACGCCGAGGCCTCCACGGTCGCCGTGCTGCGCTCGGTCGCGGGCGAGTGCCGCGACCTGCCCGTGCTGGTGGCGGTCGTCGACCGCCCCGGCGCCGGGCACCTGACGGGCCCGGGCGAGGCCGCCGGTCGCACGATCGTCGTGGACGTGCCGGCCCTGTCGGAGGCCGCGGCCCGCGCCGTGGTGCGGCGGCGGCTGCCGGGCGCCGCCGTGCCGGACGCCGTCGCGGCGAGCCTGACCGCGCGCGCGGCCGGCAACCCGGGCGCGCTGCGGGCGGTCCTCAACGCGACCCTCGACGACGGGGGCCTGCTCCCGCAGTGGGGGCGCTGGACGCTCGAGGCGGCCGTGCTGGACGCCGTCCCCGTCGGTCCCGACCTGCTCGACGCCCTGCTCGGCCGCTTCGCCGGGCTCGCGCGGGCGCAGCAGCGCGTGCTGCGGCTGGCCGCGGCCAGCGGGCGGCTGGCGTCGGAGGACCTCGTGCGGGCCGCCGCGGCCCCGGAGCTGGGCCCCGAGGCCGTCGACGACGCGCTCGCGGCCGGGGTGGCCACGCGCCTGCTACGCCCCGGCCAGCGGGGCTGGCACGAGTTCCCGCACCAGCAGGTCGTCGACGCCCTCCTGGCCGGCACTCCCGGGGGCGAGCGGCGGGCGCTGCACGCCCGGCTGGCGCGCGTGCTGCGGACCGCCGCGGCCGGGGAGCCGGGGGCGCCGACGATCGCCGGGGGCGGGCCCGACCTGCTCTTCGCCAGCGCCCGCCAGCACCTGCTGGCCGGGGACGCGGTCGCGCCCGCGGACGTCGTCTCCGCCTGCGCCGCAGCCGGTCTCGAAGCGGCCCGCCGGCACGCGCACGCCTCGGCGGTGCCGCTGCTGGAGAACGCCGCGCGCGTCGCGCACGAGTCCGGCACCGACCTCGACCCGGCGCTGCGCCGGGCGCTGGCCGCGAGCTGCGCCCGCACCGGGCACCACCGCCGCGCGCACGTCCACCTCGAGCAGCTGCTCGCCGACGACGGCGGGGACCCCGTGCAGCGCTCGGTCGTGCTGGGCGAGGTGGCCCTGCTGCACCGCCACGAGCGCGCGGCCGCCGGGCCGCTGCTGGCGCTGCGGGCCGTGGACCGCGGGCTCGCCGAACTGGGTCTCGCACTGCCCGTGGCCCGCTCGCTGCCCGTGGCGTCCTCCCTGCCCACGGCCCCCTCGCCGCGCGGCGGGCCGCTCGCCGCCGCGCCCCGGCTCCTGCTGACCTGCCTGCGGGCGGCGCTGCTCGCCCTGCTGCCCACGGGCCGGCGGGCCCGGGCCGCCCGCGCGGACACCGACGCCTCGGCCGCGGTGCTGCTGCGCGAGGGGGCGAGCGCCGCGCTCGTCGTGGGCGCCGCCCGGTGGCGGGCCCTGCCCGTCCTCGTCGCGGCCCTGGTGCTGGCGCGCGCGTCGCGTCGCGCGGACGTCGTCGAGGACTGCACCACGGACCTGCGCGCGGGGCTGCGCCAGCTCCTCGGCTCCCGGCCCAGCCTGGTGCCCGTGCGCCTGCCGGGCCCGGGACCCGCTTCGCGCGAGGACCCGACGGCGCTGGCGCGCACCCGGCTGGGCACCGCCCTCGACCGGCTCCACCACGGCGGCACGTGGCGCACCGTGGCCGACGTGCTTGAGGAGCAGGGCGCGTGGCTGGACCTGCCCGCGCACCTGGAGGGCGTCGCCCACCTGGGCCGCGAGCGCCTGTCGGCCGGCCACGGGGCCCAGGCGCGGGAGTGGTTCGAGCGCGGCGTGCGCCGGCTGCCCGACGGCGCGCCGGCTCCCGTCGCGCTGCAGCTGCTGGAGGTCCTCCTGCTCGCCGCCGACGGCCGTCCCGGTGCAGCCGGCGAGGTCCTGCGCGCGGTGGACGCGGAGACCCGCGTGACCCCGGGCGCCGCGGCGCTGCCGCACGGGCTGGCCGTGGCCGGGACGACCCTGCGCTGGCTCACGGAGCAGGGTGACGTCGGTCCCCGCTTCGACGAGGCCGCGATCCGCTTCGAGCGGCTCGCGGGGCGGGGCCACCGCCACCGCACGCGCTCGGTGCGCGACGGCGCGGGCGCCCTCGTCCAGGGCCGCCTCGACCAGTGCGCGGCGGCCGCCGCCGCGGGGGACGCGGCCCGCCTGGCCGGCCGGCAGGACCAGCTTCGCCGGGCACTGCCCCTGCTGGGGCGCCGCGGCGGCAGCCGGCTGGAGCAGGCGTGGCGGCGGCTGCTGCTCGCGGAGGCGGCCGGGCAGCTGGGACGTCCCCGCACGGCGGCGCGCCGGCTGCAGCGCGCCCAGCACCTCGCGGCCACCCTCGACGCGCCGCTGCTCACCCACCGCGCCCTGCTGCTGCTGGCGCGCGAGCGGCTCGCGCAGGGCGCCGTCGCCGACGCCGACCGGCACCGGTGGCTGGCGACGGTCCTCGCGGAGCGGCAGGGCTGGCCGAACCTCGTCCGGCGAGCCCAGCAGGCCGCGCAGCAGACCCAGCCCGCGCCGAGGACGGCCGCGGGGCGGCGCGCGGCCGACACCGCCCTGGGGCGCGCGGGCGACGCGGTCGTCACGACGGGGACGCGCTCGCACCGCGCGCCCGACGCGGGACGCCGCCGGCTGCTCGCGGCCATGCGCGACGTCGGCGACGCCGCGCAGGTGCTCGACCCGCTGGACCTGGTCCGCCTCGCGCTGGACCAGGCCTGCGACCTCCTCGGCGCCGACCGGGCCGTGCTGCACCTCAGCGACCGCGCGGGCGGGCTCGCCGTGTTCGCGGGCCGCACCGCGGCGGGCACCGACCTGCCGGGCAGCGGCCCCGGCGGCTCCGCGGACGCCGTCGACCCGACCGTGCTCCGGGCGGCGCGGACCGGCCGCCCGGTCGTCCTGGGCGTCCCGGCTCCCGAGACGTCCGGCGCGGGCGGCGACGTCCCGCGCAGCGTCGTGGCCGTGCCGCTGCTCGTGCGGGGCCGGCGCACGGGCGTCCTGTCGGTCGTCAGCACCCTCGCGCAGGGCGCCTTCGGCCGCAGCGACGTCGAGCTGCTGCAGCTCATCGCCGGGCAGGTGGCGCTGTCGCTGGCCACGGCCCGGGCCGCGCGCCTGGAGATCGAGGTGCACGGCGCCCAGCGCGAGCGCGACCTCGCCGAGGCCGTGCGCCGCGTGACGGAGGAGGTCTCGGGGAGCCTGGACCTGCGCACCGTGCGCGCGCGGCTGCTCGTGGCCGCGGTGCGGGAGCTGGGCGCGGACCGCGGGGCGCTGGTCCCGGCCGGGGTCGCCGCGGACGGCGCGGGGAGGAGCACGCCCGCGCTCGTCAGCGACGCGGTCGGACCGGTGCGCGGGGCGGTCGGCGAGCGGCGCTGGCCGACGCCCGACGCTCCTGGGCACGACGCGCCGGACGACGGGCCGGACGACGGGCTCGACGCGGCGACCACGGCCGTGCTCGGCCGGACGTCGACGACGAGCGGCTCGGGCCCCCTGCCCGCGGCCCTGGCGGGGCTCCTCGACGACGCGGGCGCCGACGCCCGCCGCGACCCCGCGGCGGTCCGCGTCCCGGGGCGCTGGCTCGTGGCCCCGCTGCGCGACCGCACGGGCCGGGTCGCCGAGGCGCTCGTCCTCGTCGCGGACGACGGCGGCCTCCAGGAGCGCGCGCACGTCGCCTCGGCGCTCGCGGCGCCCGCGGCCGTCGCGCTGGAGAACGCGCGCCTGTTCGCGCAGGTCGAGCACCTGGCGCGCACCGACTCCCTCACGGGCGTCGCGACGCGCGGGCACCTCCTGCGGCTCGGCGAGCAGCGCGTGCAGCGGGTCCGGGCCGGTGGTCCCGGTGCGGGCTCGACGTCGCTGGCCGCGCTCATGGTCGACGTGGACCACTTCAAGGCCGTCAACGACCGCTACGGGCACGCGACGGGCGACGAGGTGCTCAGCGCGGTGGCCCGCCGGCTGCGCGGCGCGGCCCGCGAGGGCGACGTCCTGGGCCGCTACGGCGGCGAGGAGTTCGCCCTCGTCGTGGCCGGCGCGGGCGAGGGCGCCGACGCCCGCGAGGTGGACGTGCGCGACCTCGCCGAGCGCCTGCGGCGGGGCGTCGACCGCACGCCCGTGGAGGTCCGCGGCGAGCGCCTGCAGGTGACGGTGAGCGTCGGGGTCGCGCTGCTGCGTCGCGACGAGCGGCTGACCGACGTGCTCGCCCGCGCGGACACCGCGCTGTACGCCGCGAAGGCCGCGGGCCGCAACACCGTCGCGGTCGCGCCCTGAACTCCGTCGCGGTCGCGCCCTGAACTCCGTCGCGGTCGCGCCCTGAGCTCCGTCGCGGTCGCGCCGTGAGCTCTGCGCCGTGAGCTCCGCCCGGACGGGGCGGGCTCAGACCAGCGTGCGCCAGTAGCTCCAGAACTCCACGCCGATCAGCGCGAGCAGCAGCGCGTACGTGAGCACGGCCGCGAGCACCCGGAACTCCACCAGGGTGCGCGCGGCGCCGCGCAGCGCCCGCGGCACGGGCAGCAGCCCCCGGTCGAGGGAGTCCGCCGTGGTCGTCCAGAACGTCGCGACGACGACGGCCCACACGACCATGCAGTACGGGCAGAGGGCGTGGATGGAGGTCAGGCTCTGCGTCACGAGCCAGCCCACGAAGACGGCGCCCAGCGTGATGCCGGCCTGGAAGCCGCGCTCGACCCAGCGCGGCAGCCGGGTGCCGGACAGCACGAGCAGGCCCAGCAGCGTCATGACGGTGAACGCCGCGATGCCCATCAGCGGGTTCGGGAAGCCGAACACCGCGGCCTGGTCGGTCTTCATGACGCTGCCGCACGACAGGACGGGGTTGATGCTGCAGGACGGCACGTAGCCGGGGTCCTCGGCGAGCCGGAAGCGCTCGATCGTGAGCGTGAAGGCGGCGACGAAGCCGACCAGGCCGCCCCCCGTGAGCAGCGCGCCCCGCGCCCGCGGGGACACGGGCAGCGCCGAGAGGTGACCGCCGGCCGCGAGGTCGTCGTCCAGCGCAGTGTCGAGGTCGGTGTCGAGGTCAGGGTCGAGGTCGTCGAGGGGCTCCGGCCCGGCCTCGCCGGTGCGGGGGTCGGCGAGCGCGCGGGCGTCGCGCGCGCGCTCGTGGTGCCCCTGCTCGTGCGCGGCGGTCGTGCGGGCCATCGGTCCTCCTCGGTCGTCGGGCGGTGCGGTCGTGCGTCGGTCGCGGGCCGGGCGGGCGCCCGCGGGGTCCTGGTCCCAGTGTGCGCGACCGCGTCCGCGGACCAGGGTCCCCGGCCCGGCTGGGTGTCCGCTGGACGCGGCGCACGACGTCCCCGGCGGCCCGGTGCGCGTCCCCGTCGGGCGCGCGTGCGGGCGGTAGGTTCGCGCCGTGCCGACCTCCCCCGCCCAGGTGAAGCGCTACGACGACGACCTGCGGCTCGCGCACGTCATCGCCGACCAGGTCGACGGGGTGACGACGGACCGCTTCAAGGCGCGCGACCTCGTCGTGGACACCAAGCCCGACCTCACGCCCGTGACGGACGCCGACCGCACGGCCGAGGAGCTGATCCGCTCGCAGCTGCGGCGCACGCGCCCGCGCGACGCGGTGCTGGGCGAGGAGTTCGGGCTGGTCGGGTCCGGCGCCCGGCAGTGGGTGGTGGACCCGATCGACGGGACCAAGAACTTCGTGCGCGGCGTGCCGGTGTGGGCCACGCTCATCGCCCTGCTCGACGACGGCGTGCCCGTCGTCGGCCTGGTCTCGGCCCCGGCGCTGCAGCGGCGGTGGTGGGCCGCGACCGGGTCCGGCGCGTGGACCGGGCGCAGCCTCTCGGCGGCGACGCGGATCTCGGTCAGCGGCGTGCGCGACCTCGCGGACGCGTCGTTCGCCTACTCCTCCCTGGACGGCTGGGAGCAGACCGGCAGCCTCGACGCCTTCCTCGACCTGACGCGCGCCGTGTGGCGCACCCGCGGCTACGGCGACTTCTGGTCCTACATGCTCGTCGCCGAGGGGGCCGTGGACCTCGCCGCGGAACCCGACCTGCAGCTGTACGACATGGCCGCGCTGGTGCCGATCGTCACCGAGGCCGGGGGCCGGTTCACCTCGCGCGACGGCGTCGACGGCCCGCACGGCGGTGACGCCCTCGTCAGCAACGGGCACCTGCACGACGCCCTGCTCGCTCGCCTGGGGACGTCGCCGCCGTCCGGCTCGCCGTCCGCGCCGGCGTGGGCGGGAGCCGGCGAGCCCGGCCCGGCGGAGTGAGCACGGCGCCGCAGCTCGCCCCCCGCGAGCGCCGGCTGCTCGTCTGGGAGGTCGTCGCGGTCTTCGCCGTCTCCCTGGGCGCGAGCGGGGTGCGGGCCCTGGTGACCTTCGTCGGGGCCGTGACGGCGCCGCAGGCGCTGAACACGCAGACCGCGACCGTCCTGGGCAGCTACGCGCCGGACCGGCCCTGGCTGGACCTGTCGCTGCAGCTCGTGCAGGTCGTCACGGGTCTGGCCCCCGTGCTCCTGGTCGCCTACCTGCTGGCGCGGGGCGGGGAGTCGCTGCGCACGATCGGCGTGGACGGGCGCCGGCCGCTGCGCGACGTCGGCGCGGGGCTGGGGCTCGCCGCGGTGATCGGGGGCTGCGGCCTGGTCCTGTACCTGGCCTCGCAGGCCGCGGGGCTGAACCGCACGGTGGTCGCCTCGAACCTACCCGACGTCTGGTGGGCCGTCCCGGTCGCGGTGCTCGCGGCGGCCGAGAACGGCATCCTCGAGGAGGTCCTCGTCGCGGGGTACCTGCTGCACCGGCTGGGGCAGCTGGGGGTGCGCGCGGTGCCCGCCATCGCGATCAGCGCGCTGCTGCGGGGGTCCTACCACCTGTACCAGGGCCTGGGCGGGTTCGTCGGCAACGTGGCGATGGGCGTCGTCTTCGCGTGGATCTACCAGCGCTGGGGGCGCACGCTGCCGCTCGTGGTGGCCCACACCGCGATCGACGTCGTGGCGTTCGTCGGCTACTCGCTGCTCGTCGGCAAGGTGTCGTGGCTGCCGGGCTGACGCTTCCCGACCCCCGGCCCCTCAGGGG
>NZ_JAAALN010000269.1 GCF_009906795.1 Kineococcus siccus | reverse complement strand
CGGCTCAGCCGAGCACGCCGCGGTAGACCTCCATCGTCCTCTCGGCGATCGCGGTCCAGGCGAAGTGCTCGACGGCGCGACGGCGGCCCGCGGCGCCGCGCTCGCGGGCCCGGTCGGGGTCGGAGGTGGCCTCGGCGAGGGTGGCGGCCAGGTCGGCGACGAAGCGCTCGGGGTCCACGGGGGCGCCGGTGCCGTCGGTGACCTGCTCGATGGGCACGAGCCAGCCGGTGGTGCCGTCGTCGACGACCTCGGGGATGCCGCCCGTGGCGGTGCCGACGACCGCTGCGCCGCAGGCCATCGCCTCGAGGTTGACGATGCCGAGCGGCTCGTAGACCGACGGGCAGACGAAGACCGTGGCCTGCGAGAGGTGCTCGAGCAGCTCGGCGCGCGTGAGGTGGCGCTGCAGCCAGACGACGCCGGAGCGGCGCTGCTGCAGCTCGGCGACCAGCCCGGCGACCTCGGCGGCGATCTCGGGGGTGTCGGGGGCGCCCGCGCACAGCACCAGCTGCACCTCGGGCGGCAGCATCGCCGCGGCGCGCAGCAGGTGCGGCAGGCCCTTCTGCCGCGTGATGCGGCCGACGAAGACGACGCTGGGCCGGTCGGGGTCGACCCCGTTCGCGCGCACCAGGTCCCGGCCCTCGACGGGGACCCACTGCTCGGCGTCGATGCCGTTGTGCACGACGTGCACGCGTCCGGGGTCCAGCGCGGGGTAGCTGCGCAGGATGTCCGCGCGCATGCCCGCGCTGACGGCCACGACGGCGGCGGCCGCCTCGAAGGCCGTGCGCTCGGCCCACGACGACACCGCGTACCCGCCGCCGAGCTGCTCGGCCTTCCAGGGCCGCAGGGGTTCCAGGCTGTGCGCGGTGACGACGTGCGGGACGCCGTGCAGCAGCGAGGCCAGGTGCCCCGCGGTGTTGGCGTACCAGGTGTGGGAGTGCACGAGGTCGGCGCCCGCGGCGCCGGCCGCCATGGGCAGGTCCACGCCCAGGGTCCGCAGGGCCGCGTTGGCCCCCGCGAGGTCGACGGGTTCGGCGTAGGCGGTGACGCCCTCCTCGGTGCGGTCGGCGCCGAAGCAGCGCACGAGGACCTCGGGGCCCTGCGGCAGCGCGCGCAGCGCGCGGACCAGTTCCTCGACGTGCACGCCGGCGCCGCCGTACACCTCCGGCGGGTACTCCTTGGTCAGCAGGTCGACACGCATGCGGGCTCCTCGTCGGGCGGGCTCCTCGGCGGTGTCCGGCGCACGGCACCCGGTCCCCGCCGTCCCGGCGCCGGTCCCGGCGCCGGGCCCGTCAACCTACCGCCGCCGCGCCCGCGGGGCGCCCGGTGCCGCACCGTGATCCACGGGAGGTGGGCACAGCTGCGGCTGCGGGCCTATGGTTCCCCCGTGGCAGCTCCGAACGTCCTCGCGATCGTCCTCGCCGGCGGGGAGGGCAAGCGGCTGATGCCGCTGACCGCCGACCGCGCCAAGCCCGCCGTGCCGTTCGGCGGTACGTACCGGCTGATCGACTTCGCGCTGTCGAACCTCGTCAACGCCGGGTACCGCAAGATCGTCGTGCTGACGCAGTACAAGTCGCACAGCCTCGACCGGCACATCTCCCAGGCGTGGCGCATGTCGAACCTGTTCGGCAGCTACATCGCGAGCGTCCCGGCGCAGCAGCGCGTGGGCAAGCGCTGGTACCTCGGCAGCGCCGACGCGATCTACCAGTCCCTGAACCTCATCTCCGACGAGCGCCCCGACCACGTCGTCGTGGTCGGCGCCGACCACGTCTACCGCATGGACTTCCACCAGATGGTGGAGCAGCACATCGCCTCGGGTGCGCCGTGCACCGTCGCCGCGATCCGCCAGCCGATCTCGCTGGCCGACCAGTTCGGCGTCATCCAGCAGGACGCGAGCGACCCGAAGCGCATCGCCGCATTCCTGGAGAAGCCGAAGAACCCGCAGGGCCTCACCGACGCACCCGATCAGGTGCTGGCCTCGATGGGCAACTACGTCTTCACCACCGAGGCCCTCGTCGACGCGGTCACGCGCGACAGCGAGACCGAGGACTCCAAGCACGACATGGGCGGCGACATCGTCCCGTACTTCGTCGAGCGCGGTGAGGCCGGCGTCTACGACTTCAAGGACAACGACGTCCCCGGCGCGACCGACCGCGACCGCGCCTACTGGCGCGACGTGGGAACCCTGGACTCCTACTTCGAGGCCCAGATGGACCTCATCTCGGTGATGCCCGTCTTCAACCTCTACAACTACGAGTGGCCCATCATCACGGCGCAGGACTTCTACCCGCCCGCGAAGTTCGTGCACGGCTGGCAGGGCACCTACGGCCACGCCGTGAACTCCATCATCTCCTCGGGGACGGTCGTCTCCGGTGCGCTGGTGGAGAAGTCGGTCGTCTCCCCCAACGTGCGGCTGGACTCCTGGGCGCACGTGAGCGAGTCCGTGCTGATGGACGGCGCGCGCATCGGGCGGCACGCCGTCGTGCAGCGCGCCATCATCGACAAGTTCGTCGAGGTGCCCGACGACGCGCGCGTCGGGGTCGACCCCGAGGAGGACCGCGCCCGGGGCTTCACGGTCACCGACTCCGGCATCACGATCGTCGGCAAGGGGCAGACGATCGTCCCCTGAGGACCCTGCCGTCGCGCGCCCGCACGGACTGGTGCAGCATCCGGGGCATGACCTCTGCAGCCACAGCCCGCCCGGTGCGCATCGGTGTCCAGATCCAGCCGCAGCACGCCGACTACCCCGCCATCCGCCGCACCGCCGCGGCCCTGGAGGAGATGGGCGTCGACGTCGCCTTCAACTGGGACCACTTCTACCCGCTGTCCGGTGAGCCGGAGGGCCTGCACTTCGAGTGCTGGACCATGCTCGCGGCCTGGGCCGAGGCGACCAGCCGCATGGAGATCGGCGCCCTGGTCTCCTGCAACAGCTACCGCAACCCCGAACTGCTGGCCGACATGGCGCGCACGGTCGACCACATCTCCGCCCACGACGGCGACACGGGCCGGCTGGTCCTGGGCATCGGCTCGGGCTGGTTCGAGAAGGACTACACCGAGTACGGCTACGAGTTCGGCACCGCCGGGGGGCGCCTGAACGCCCTGCGCGACGACCTGCCGCGCATCGAGGAGCGCTGGGGCAAGCTGAACCCGGCGCCGACCCGGAAGATCCCCGTCCTCATCGGCGGGGGCGGGGAGAAGAAGACGCTGCGGATCGTCGCGCGCCACGCCGACATCTGGCACGGCTTCGGCGACGCGGAGACCATCGCGCACAAGCACGAGGTCCTCGACGCGCACTGCGCGGACCTCGGCCGCGACCCCGCGGAGATCGAGCGGTCCGCGGGTGCGCCCACCGACGGCGACCCGGCCGGCATCGGCGAGGAGCTGTACGCCGTCGGCACGCGCCTGATCACGCTCAGCGCGGGGGGCCCCGACTTCGACCTGTCGCCCGTCGCGCCGTGGCTGGCCTGGCGCGACGAGAAGAACGCGGCCCTCTGAGCCGAGCGGGACGGGTGCCGCGGCGGCGCCGGTACCGTCTGCGGACGTGAGCACCGGCGCCAGCGACACCCGTCCCACCGTCCTGGTCACGGTCACCGGTCAGGACCGCCCGGGCGTCACGTCGGCCCTGTTCACCGCCCTGGCCGGCACCGACGCCGACGTCCTGGACGTGGAGCAGGTCGTGGTGCGCGACCACCTCACGCTCGCCGTGCTGCTGGGTGAACCGGCCGCGGGCGACGTGCAGGCCGCGCTGGCGGGTCTCGGCGACGTCGCGGGCGTCACCGTCACCTGCTCCCCCGGGCTCGGCGTCGACGGCCCGCGGCGCCCGCGGCGGCTGCACGTCACCCTGCTGGGCGCCCCCCTGCTGCCCGCGGCCGTCGCCCGCATCACCGCGGTCGTGGCCGAGCGCGGCGCGAACGTCGACCGCATCCGGCGGATGTCGCGCACGCCCGTGACCAGCATCGAGCTGGACGTCTCCACGACCGGCACGGCCGCCGACCTGCTCGACCTGCGCCGCACGCTGGCCACCGCGGCCGGCGAGCACGGCGTCGACGTGGCCGTCTCCCCCGGCGGCCTCGCCCGGATGGGGCGCCGCCTGGTCGTCATGGACGTCGACTCCACCCTGATCCGGCAGGAGGTCATCGAGCTGCTGGCCGCGCACGCGGGCCGCGGCGCCGAGGTCGCCGCGGTGACCGAGCGCGCCATGCGCGGGGAGCTGGACTTCGCGGCGTCCCTGCGCGAGCGCGTGGCGTGCCTGGAGGGGCTCTCGGTCGACGTCCTCACCGACGTGCGGGCCGCGGTCGAGCTCACGGCGGGGGCGCGGACGCTCGTGCGGACCCTGCACCGCCTGGGCTTCACCCTCGCGCTCGTCTCGGGCGGGTTCCTCGAGGTCGTCGGCCCGCTGGCCGCCGACCTCGGCATCGCCCACGCCCGCGCCAACCGCCTGCAGGTCGTGCACGGGCGGTTCACGGGCCGCCTGCTCGGGCCCGTCGTGGACCGGGCCGCGAAGGCGCGGGCGCTGCGGGAGTTCGCCGCCGCCGAGGACCTGCCCCTGCACCGCACGGTCGCCATCGGCGACGGCGCCAACGACCTCGACATGATCGACGCCGCGGGCCTCGGCATCGCCTTCAACGCCAAGCCCCTGGTGCGCGCGCAAGCCGACGCCGCCGTCAACGTCCCCTACCTCGACGCCGTCCTGCCGCTGCTGGGCATCACGCGCGAGGACGTCGAGGACGCCGACGCGGCCGAGGGCGTCCTCGCCGACTCGTGACGCGGGCGATGCCGACCCGGGCGACGCGTGACCGGGCCGGGGTGGCGCCCGCGCGGGTGCGTCAGCCCCGGCCGCTGGCCCACGTCGCCAGCAGCGCGAGCGCCACGACGACGAGGACCATCGCGGCGACCGCGGCCCAGCGCCGCGCGCCGGAGGGCGCGGACGGCGGCGGGGACGGGGG
>NZ_JAAALN010000268.1 GCF_009906795.1 Kineococcus siccus | reverse complement strand
GCCCACCGCCGAGCCCACGCCCGCGGTCGAGCCCACACCCGTGCTCACGCCCTCCGCCGGAACCACGCCCGCACCGCCCGCGCCGACCTCGCGGCTGGCCAACCCGGACGTGCCGGTCGCCTACGACGTCCCCGACATGACGCGGGCGGCCGCCGCCCTGCCCCCCGGGCTCACGCTCCTCAGCGACGCCGGCCAGTACCCGCGGAGTCCGACGGTCATGGGGCAGGCGTGCAGCTCCCGGCCGTTCGACCCGCCGATGGTCGCCGGGCGGCAGTTCACGTGGGTGGACGAGCGACAGCGCTGGCCGGACCAGTTCACGGTCGACCTCGTCGTGACCGGACGGCAGACGGGTGGTGGACCCGTGGCCTTCCAGGCCCTCGTGCAGGACTCCGGGGTCTGCCGGTTCCCCGACGCGGTCGACCCGTTCGCCCTCACCGTCGCCGGCGCCGACGAGACCTGGGCCGCCCGCTACCGGCCCGAGGGCCTGACCCAGGTCCTCGGCGCCGCCCGGGTCGGCGACCTCGTCGTCGGCGTCAGCCTCAACTCCCCCGAGGACGGACCCGCCCAGCTCGCCGCGGTGCTGACCGCGGCCGTCGACGACCTGCGGGCCAGCGGGCTCCCCGCCGCCGACGGGCGCTGACCGCGGCGCGAGACCCCGGCCGCACCCTCGCCCTGCGTCACGCCTGACGACGGCGGAGCCGGCGGAGCAGCAGGAGGCCCAGCAGGGCCCCGGCGACGTCGGCGACGACGTCCGTGGGGTCCCCCGACCGGCCGGGCAGCGCGACGTGCTGCACCACCTCGCTGAGCACGGCGTAGCCGACGGCCGCGAGCAGCACCGCGCGGGGGCGCCCGAGGCGCAGCACGCCCGTGACGACGAGCAGCCCGAAGACCGCGGCGTGCACGAGCTTGTCCAGGTGCGGGACGGCCCCGGCCGAACCCGCGCTCGGCGCGAAGAGGACGACGACGCTGACGAGACAGGCCAGCGCGAACGCGGCCGTGCGCAGGGTGCGGCTCACCCGCGCCGCACCAGCCGGGCGAACAGGTGCTCCAGCTCGGCGTCGGGGTCGCGCGTGACCCCGCGGTGCACCGGGGAGGTCTGCAGGACGGTGCTGCGCGGGGGAGGCGGGGAGCGGACCCGCGCAGACGCGTTGCAGCGCAGCGACGTGGCGCGCGACGGCGTCCACGTCGGCGGCCGGGTCCAGCGACAGCAGCCGGGGGCCGTCCAGCTCCGTCCGCGCCGCGAGGTGCTCGCGCGAACGACACCACAGCAGCACGCCCACGTTGAGGAACTCCGCACGCTCCACGCGCGGGACGACGCGCAGCACGGCGTACTCGTAGACGTCGTACGGGACGGGCTCAGCCACGACGCGCCTCCCCCACCGCGGCGGCCTGCACGGCGCGCAGGTCGGCGACCCAGGGGCGGCCGCCGCCGACCCGGGCCGCGAACCACGCGACGTACGCCGCGCGCAGCTCCTCGACGGAGTCGAACCCGGGTTCCGCGGCGAGCCACCCCTCGGGCACCTCCTCGACGGCGGCGCGGAACACCTCCGGGGTCAGCACCGCGGCGCACGCGGCGTCGACCCCGGCCACGTCCGCGGCGGCCCCGATCAGCAGGTGGTCCCCGGCGTGGCGCAGGGGCCGCGCCGTGCTCGCCGCCGCCCGCGGCCAGTCGTGGTGGAAGTACAGCGCCGCACCGTGGTCGATCAGCCACGGCCGCCCGCCCCACCACAGCGCGTTGGGGTTGCGCCACGAGCGGTCCACGTTCAGGCAGAAGGCGTCGAACCACAGGACCCGCGCGGCCCACTCGGCGTCGACGGGGTCCACCAGCGGGTCGTAGGACAGCGCACCGGGGAGGAAGTCCATGCCGAGGTTCTCGCCCGGGCTGCGCAGCAGCAGGTCCTGCACCTCCTCGTCCGGTTCGCCCTTGCCGATGACGGGGTCGACCTGCGCCCGGACCAGTTCGGGGACGGCGAGTCCGAGCGCGCCCGCCAGCGACGCGGCGAGCACCTCCGCGACGAGGACCCGCCGGCCCTGCCCCGCGCCGTGGAACTTCACGACGTAGGTCCCCAGGTCGTCCGCCTCGCACAGGCCGGGCAGGCTGCCGCCCTCTCGCAGGGGCGCCACGTAGCGGGTGGCGGTCACGGAGCGCATCACGACGCCCGAGTCTGCCGCACGGCGGGGACCGGACCGCCGCACGGCCGGAACCGGGCCAGGACCCAGCGCGCTCCCAGCATCGGGGCGCACACTTGGAGCGTGAGATCTGCTGCGTCCCCGCCGGAGGCCCGGCTGCTCGTCGTCGACGACGAGCCGAGCATCCGCGAACTGCTGGCCACGAGCCTGCGCTTCGCCGGATTCGAGGTGACGTCGGCCGCCAACGGGGCCGACGCCCTGAAGCTCGCCGAGGAGGTGCGGCCCGACCTCGTCGTCCTCGACGTCATGCTGCCCGACCTCGACGGGTTCACCGTGACGCGGAAGCTGCGCGAGCGCGGCCGCCCCGTCCCCGTGCTGTTCCTCACGGCCCGCGACGACACGGTCGACAAGGTCGCCGGGCTGACCGTCGGCGGGGACGACTACGTCACCAAGCCGTTCAGCCTCGAGGAGGTCGTGGCCCGCATCCGCGCGGTGCTGCGCCGGACCGGCGGAGGCGGCGCGGACACCGGCCGGCTCGTCTTCCACGACCTCGAGCTGGAGGAGGACTCCCACGAGGTGCGGCGGGGCGGGCGCGTCGTGGAGCTGTCCCCCACCGAGTTCAAGCTGCTGCGCTACCTGATGCTGAACCCCAACCGGGTCCTGTCCAAGGCGCAGATCCTCGACCACGTCTGGGACTACGACTTCAACGGCGAGGCGGGGATCGTGGAGTCCTACATCTCCTACCTGCGCCGCAAGCTCGACACCGAGGACGTCGAGCCGCTGATCCACACCAAGCGCGGCGTCGGGTACGTGCTGCGGGTCCCCCAGCCCGTGGGATGAGCTCCACCACCGCCCGGCTGGGCGACTGGCGCCGCCGCGCCGTCGCCGCCGAGTCGCGGCTGCCCCTGCGGGTGCGGCTGATCGTCATCGTGGTGCTGCTGCTCGTCGCGGCCATGACCGTCACGGGGCTGGCCTCGCTGCACCTGCTGCGCGTGAACCTGCAGTCGCAGGTCGACGAGGAGCTGCAGACGAAGGGCCAGACGGCCGTCGTCGCCGCGCTGCCGCAGCTGTCGCAGTCGTCGGCGCAGAACCCCCTGCTGACGAACTACTACATCCGCTTCGCCGACACCGGGGGCGCCGGGTACCGGGAGGTCTGCACCAAGGACGCCGGCGGCTCCTGCCTGGAGGCGCCCGACCTGCCGGCCATGACCACGGCCGAGGTCGCGCGCCACGGAGGCCGGCCGTTCACCGCCCCGGACGCCGACGGCGGGGACCCCTGGCGCGTGGTGTTCTTCACCATCACCGACTCGCGGCTCAACATCGCGGTGGCCCTGCCGCTGTCGGGGGCCACCAAGACCGTCGACGACTACCGGACCGTCGCCCTGCTGGTCGGCGGCGGCGTCCTGCTGGTCGGCACGTTCCTCGCGGCCCTCGCGATCCGCCGCTCGTTCCGGCCGCTCGTGGACATCGAGCACACGGCGTCGGCGATCGCGTCGGGCGACCTGTCGCAGCGCGTGGACGAGGGACCGCCCGGCACCGAGATCGGGCGGCTCAGCACCGCCCTGAACACGATGCTCGCGCAGATCGAGCAGGCGTTCCGGGCGCAGCAGCACTCCGAGGAGCAGATGCGCCGGTTCGTCGCGGACGCGAGCCACGAACTGCGCACCCCGCTCGCCGCGATCCGGGGCTTCGCCGAGCTGTACCGGCAGGGCGCGGTGCGCGAACCCGAGGACGTCGCCCACGTGATGGGCCGCATCGAGGGCGAGTCGACCCGGCTCGGGCGGCTGGTCGAGGACCTGCTGGCGCTCGCGCGCCTCGACGAGGCGCAGCGCCGTCGCGCGGACGCCCCGGAACTGGTCGACCTGGCCGTGATCGCCTCCGACGCCGTGCACGACGCGCGCGGGATCGCCGGGGACCGCACCGTCCGCCTCGCCGGGGTGGACGCCTCCTCGGGTCCCCGCTCGGCCCTCGTGCTGGCCGACGACGCGGGCATGCGGCAGGTCCTCACCAACCTCCTGGCCAACGCGGTGCACCACACCCCGCCCGGCATGCCCGTCGAGGTCGCCGTGGGCCGCGTCGCGGGGCCGTCGGGCCCCGAGTCCCTGGTCGAGGTGCGCGACCACGGGCCGGGGCTCCCCCCCGACGAGGCCGCGAGGGTGTTCGAGCGGTTCTACCGGGTCGACGCCTCGCGCCAGCGCGGGACGGGTGGGGGTTCGGGTCTCGGCCTGGCGATCGTGGCCACCATCGTGGCCCGCCACGGCGGCACGGTCGCCGTGGTGCCGACACCGGGCGGGGGTGCGACGTTCCGGGTGCGCTTCCGGGCGGTCGACGCCCCGGCCGACCCCGACGACGAGGCGGCCGCGGCCGCGGACGGGACCCGCACCGACGACCGAAGCGCCGCACGCTCCTGAGCAGGATGCACAGGAAGGCCCCAGGAAGTGCCGAGGGCGCCTCCAGCCGGTTGGCTCACCCTGGAAGGGACAAGGACAGCGCCCCGGCACCGCCGGAGCCGACGACCCAGAGGTGAGCAGGATGAACGGCCACGACGACCGCAACAGCCCGGTGGACGGTCACGCCGACGGGCCGGGCCGGCGCGCGAGCACCGCGCTCTCGAACCAGGCGGACCGGTACGGGCAGCAGCACGGCCAGCAGGGGTACGGACAGGACGGGCAGCAGGGGTACGGGCAGAACGGCCAGCAGGGGTACGGACAGCAGGGGTACGGACCGCAGGGGTACGGGCAGGGTCAGTCCGGGTACGGCCAGGCGGGCGGTGGCCAGCCGGGCGGCCAGGGCTACGGCGCCTTCGGGCCGCCGCAGGGTGACCCGTGGGGCACGCCCGGCGGG
>NZ_JAAALN010000267.1 GCF_009906795.1 Kineococcus siccus | reverse complement strand
GCCCCGCCCCCGGCGGGCCCCGACCGGCAGGATGGGCCCATGCCTCCTCGCGCCCGCTCCCGCATGACGGGCGGCGAGCGCCGGGAGCAGCTGATCGGCATCGGCCGCCACCTGTTCGCGGAGCGCGGCGTCGAGGGCACCACGGTGGAGGAGATCGCCGCGGCCGCCGGGGTGTCCAAGCCGGTCGTCTACGAGCACTTCCGCGGCAAGGAGGGGCTCTACGCGGTGGTCGTGGACCGCGAGATCGCGACGCTGCTGTCGAGCATCGCCCGCTCGCTGTCGGGGCGCGGCAGCCCGCGCACGCTGCTGGAGCGCTCGACGATCGCCCTGCTCGACTACATCGAGGGCTCGACGGACGGCTTCCGCATCCTGGTCCGCGACTCCCCCGTCGCGCAGGCCACCGGGAACTTCGCGAGCCTCATCTCCGACGTGGCCGGCCAGGTCGAGTACCTGCTCGTCGACGCGTTCGCGGCGCGCGGGTTCCCGCCGCAGACGGCCTCGATGTACGCGCAGATGCTCGTGGGCATGGTCGCCATGACGGGTCAGTGGTGGCTGGAGACGCGCGAGCCCCCCAAGGAGGAGGTCGCCGCCCACCTCGTGAACCTCGCGTGGAACGGCCTGTCCGGCCTCGAGCGCTCCCCCGTCCTGTCCGCCCGCAGCCGGGGCGCCGCCACCGCCGCCGGCGCGGGCGCCGACTAGGGTCCCGCCGTGCCCGAGCCGGAGGAGGCCCAGGAGGACGCCGTGGCGCCCCGCGAGGGGGTCGACCGCGACGAGGTCGACGGCATCGTCGCGGCCTGGCGCCGCGAGGCGCCGCAGCTGGACGTCGACCCGCTCGAGGTGCTCTCGCGCGTGGCCCGGCTCGCCCGCCACCTCGACCGCCTGCGCCGCGACGCCTTCAGCGCGCACGCCCTGGAGACGTGGGAGTTCGACGTGCTGGCGGCGCTGCGCCGGGCCGGCGCGCCCCACGAGCTGTCCCCCGGCCAGCTGCTCGTCCAGACGCTGGTGACCAGCGGGACCATGACGAACCGGGTGGACCGGCTCGTCACGCGGGGGCTGGTGCAGCGCCGCCCCGCGCCCGACGACGGCCGCAGCGTCCTCGTCCGGCTGACCGACGCGGGCGCGCAGGCCGTCGACGCGGCCCTCGCCGACCTCGTGCGCGCCGAGCACCGCATGCTGGGCGTCCTCGCCCCCGACGAGCGGCAGGTGCTCGCCGCCCTGCTGCGGCGGGTGGCCGCGCCGTTCGAGGTCGGCGGCTGACGGCTCCGCGGGGTGCGGCCGCCACGCGGCAGCGCCCCCGCCGGACGGCGGGGGCGCTGCGCGGGGTCGGGTGACGCGGCCTCAGTAGGCGCCGCGGCCGCGGAAGACCGCGCCCGCCGTCTTCCAGAGGATCATGAAGTCGAACGTGAACGACCAGTTCTCGACGTAGCGGACGTCCAGGCGCACGGACTCGTCCCAGTCGAGGTCCGAGCGGCCGTTGATCTGCCACAGCCCCGTGAGGCCGGGCTTGACGAGCAGCCGGCGCCGCATGTCGTAGCCGTAGGTGTCGACCTCGCTCTGCAGCGGCGGACGGGGCCCGACGAGCGACATGTCGCCCAGCAGGACGTTGATGAGCTGGGGCAGCTCGTCCACGGAGTAGCGGCGCATGACGCGGCCGACCCGGGTGATGCGCGGGTCGACCTTCATCTTGAACAGGACGCCGTTGCCGTCGGTCGCGTCGCGCAGGTCCAGGAGCAGCTTCTCCGCGTCCGTGACCATCGAGCGGAACTTGTACATCGTGAACGGCTTGCCGTCCTTGCCGATGCGCTCCTGGCGGAAGAAGACCGGCCCGCGGGAGTCGAGCCTGATGAGCAGCGCCAGCACCAGCAGCACCGGGCTGAGCAGGAGCAGCGAGACACCCGCCGACGTGCGGTCGACGGTCGTCTTGGCGAAGCGCCGCATCCCGGTGAGCTCGGGACGCTCGACGTGCAGCAGCGGGAGGCCGCAGACCGGGCGGATCGCGACGCGCGGCCCGATGACCTCGGTCAGCGCGGGGGCGACGACGAGGTCGGCCCGCGTGGCCTCGAGCTCCCAGCCGAGGCGGCGCAGGGCCGGGCCGTCGAGCTCGGGGCACGCGGTGACCGCGACGACGTCGGCGTCGACGCTCGCGGTGGCGTGCCGGACCTCGTCCAGGCTCCCGATCACGTCGATGCCCAGCGCCGTCAGCTCGGCGTCCTCCTCGGGCGTCCCCGGCCCGCCGGGCACGCAGGCCCCGACGATCCGCATGCCGTGGTACGACGCGCGGTGCAGCTGGCGGGCCATGCTCGCGACGGCCGCGCGGTGGCCGACGGCGACGACGGTCTGCCCGGCCTCCCCGTGCGCGCGGCGCTCGTGCAGGCGCTTGCGGGTCGCGTAGCGGCCCACGAGCGTCAGCAGCGTGGCGATGGGGAAGGCGACGACGACGTAGCCGCGCGCGATGTCGAGGTCGAGGGCCCAGGACGTCGTGCCCACGAGGGCGAGGACGGCGAGGCCCGCGGAGAACACGCGGTGGAACTCCTCGGACCCGACGCCCAGGAAGCGGGGCTCGTAGGTGCGGAAGGCGGCCATCGCCATGACCCACAGCACCGGCAGGAGGACGGCGCACGCCATGACGGCGCGCCCGGGGGTCGTGGTCAGGTCCGCGGGCTGCTGGTTGAAGCGGGCGAAGAAGCCCACGAAGGCGGCGAAGGCCGCGGCCACGGCGTCGACGGCGACGATCTGCTGCACGTAGGTCCGCTGCCAGGCCGGCGTGCGCTCGGAGGCGCCGAGGGCGACGCGCTGGCGCGGGAGGAGGAGGCGCTCACGGCGCAGAGCATCGGCATCGGCCGGTGACGTCCCCAGCAGACCGTCCTCCAGCTCGCCGAGTTCTGACGTGCTTCCGGGCATGTCGCTGATGCTCAATGTCCCCCCTGGACAGTGGTCGCGCTCGCCGGTGGACCGGTGGAGCCTGCTGTGGTCATCGCCCCCGCGACCGACCTCTGCGGTGGACAGAGTAGGGGGGCGGCACCCGCCCCCGGCAAGGCGCGAGGGCCGAAACGGGCCAGAACTCCCCCGTTCGCACCAGATGGCGGGTACACCCTGACAGTTCGCTGAGTAGAGGTCACCGACGGTGATGCATCGGCCCCCGTCGAGCCGATCGCCGTCACTCCACGAGGTCGGACGCCTCCAGCCACGCCTCCTCGAGCTGCTCGCGCTCCGCGGCGAGCTGCCGCAGCTCGACGTCCAGCGTCTGCACGGCCTGGTGGTCGGTCGCCTGCTCGGCCATGGCCGCGTGCAGCTGCGCCTCCCGGCGTGCGACCTTGTCCAGCTGCCGCTCGACGCGGCCCATCTCCTTGCGCGCGGCCCGCACCGCCGCGGCGTCGGGGACGCCGGCCGCCGCCGCGGACGCCGACGCCGCGGCCGTGGCGCTGCGGGCCTGCGTGCGCGCGTCGGTCACCGCCCCGGCCTTCGCCTCCGCCCGGCGGCGCAGGTACTCCTCGACGCCGCCCGGGAGGTCGCGCACCGTGCCGTCGCCCAGCAGCGCGACCTGGCGGTCGGTGACCCGCTCCAGCAGGTACCGGTCGTGGCTGACGACGACGAGCGTGCCGGGCCAGCCGTCGAGGAGGTCCTCCACCGCGGCGAGGGTGTCGGTGTCCAGGTCGTTCGTCGGCTCGTCGAGCAGCAGCACGTTGGGCTCGCCCATGAGCAGCCGCAGCAGCTGCAGGCGCCGGCGCTCGCCGCCGGACAGGTCGCCCACGCGCGTCCAGGCCCGCTGCGCGGTGAAGCCCAGCCGCTCCAGGAGCTGGCCCGCGGGCACGTCGCGGTCGCCCAGGCGCACGTGGCCCGAGACCCGCTCGACGGCCTCGAGCGTGCGCAGGTCCGCGACCTCGTCCAGCTCGCGCACCTCCTGCGTCAGCTGCGCGACCACGACGGTCGAACCGCGCCGGACCCGCCCGGAGTCCGGCTGCAGCGCGCCCGTGACCAGCGCGAGCACCGAGGACTTGCCGGCGCCGTTGACGCCGACGACGCCCACGCGGTCGCCCGGCCCGAGCCGCCACGTGACGTGGTCGAGCAGCGTGCGCCGGCGCTCGCCCGCGCCGAAGGCGAGCGAGACGTCCTCGAGGTCCACGACGTCCTTGCCCAGGCGGGTCGTCGCCATCCGGGCCAGGGCGACGGTGTCGCGCGGCGGCGGCTCGTCGGCGATCAGCGCGGTGGCGGCGTCGATGCGGAAGCGCGGCTTGCTGGTGCGCGCGGGCGCGCCGCGCTGCAGCCAGGCGAGCTCCTTGCGCAGCAGGTTCTGCCGGCGCTCCTCGGTGAAGGCCTGCACGCGGGCGCGCTCGGCCCGCGTCTGGACGTAGGCGGCGTACCCGCCCTCGTAGGGGTCGACGACGCCGTCGTGGACCTCCCAGACGCGCTCGCAGACGGCGTCGAGGAACCACCGGTCGTGGGTCACGACGAGCAGCGCGCCCTGCCCGGGCGCCCAGCGGGTGCGCAGGTGCTCCGCGAGCCACGCCACGCCCTCGACGTCGAGGTGGTTGGTGGGCTCGTCCAGGACCACGAGGTCGTGCTCGCCGGCCAGCAGGGCCGCGAGCGCCACGCGGCGGCGCTGCCCGCCGGACAGCGTCGAGATGGTCGCCTCGAGGCCACCGACGTCGGCGGCGTCCAGCCCGCCCAGCAGGCCTGCGACGACGTCGCGCACGCGCGACTGCGACGCCCAGGCGTGGTCGGGGGCGTCGCCCAGGACCGCCTCGCGCACCGTCGCGCCGGGCGGCAGCGGGTCGCCCTGCTCGAGCATGGCCAGGCGCAGGCCCCCGGTGTGGGTCACGCGGCCGGCGTCGGCCTCCTGGCGCCTGGCCAGCAGCCGCAGCAGCGTGGACTTGCCGTCGCCGTTGCGCCCGACGACGCCCGTGCGGTCGCCCTCGGACAGGCCCAGGGAGACGCGGTCGAGCAGCAGGCGGGAGCCGTGCACGACCGTGAGCGCCTCCGCGCTGACCAGGTTCGTCAGGTTCGGGTTGGCCACGGTTCAGTCGTCTCCATCGGTGCGGGGGG
>NZ_JAAALN010000266.1 GCF_009906795.1 Kineococcus siccus | reverse complement strand
GGTCAGGCCTCGCCGTCCCCCGCCGCGGCGTCTCCCACCGCACCGGCGTCGCGTCCGGTCGTCGTCCGCACGGTCCCGCTGGACGGCGGCGAGCTGGAGGTCGGGCTGCACCCGCTGGTCCGCGTCGACGGGCCGACCTCGATCGGCGGGCTCGTCGTGCTGACGCTCGACCTCTCGGTGGCCCGGGCGCCCGCCGACGGCGACGTCTCCGTCGACGAGGTGCTGCGCTCCCCCGTGCGCGACGGCGACGCGGCCGTGGCGTCCGGTGTGCGCCTGCTCGACCTGCGCGGCGACGCCGCCCACGCCGTCGCCGTCGACGCCGCGGGCGCCAGCGTCCGCGCGGGCGACCCCGCGCGCTACGACACGAGCCTGCCGCCCGTGGGCACCGACCGACCCCGGCGGGTCCAGCTCCTCTTCGCCGCCCCCCCGCCCGGCGTGCCGGTCTTCGCGCTCGACTCGGCCGTGCTGACGCCGGCGGCCCAGGAGGCCCTGCTCACGGCGGCGGGCGACGTGCGCACCCGCGAACCCGGAGCCGTGACCGTCGTCGGGCACACCGACGACCAGGGGGCGGACGGGTACGACCTCGACCGCTCGCGCCGCCGCGCGCAGGCCGTCGCCGACGCCGTGGGCCCGCTGCTGGGTCCCGGCTACCCGCTGCAGGTGGACGGTCGCGGCGAGACCGAGCCCGCGGTCGCGGGCACCACGCAGGAGGCCCGCGCCCGCAACCGCCGCGTCGAGCTCACCGTCAGCACCCCCTCCGCGGGCGGCGCGGCGCTGGGGGTCCGGACCGCGCCGCTGCCCCCGGCCCCGCCGGCCACGGGCCGCGGCGCCGAGGGCGTCGTCGTCGAGCAGCAGGACGGCTGGTCGTTCCGCGTGCGGGCCGCGGGGGCGCGCCGGCTGCAGGGCAACGTGGTCGTCGACCTCGAGGTGACGGCGCTGCCCGCGGGCCCCGGGGCGGCCGGTCTGCCTCCGGCCCCCCTGCTGCTCGGCACCTTCCGCGACCCCCGCGACTTCGAGGTCACCGACGGCGGCGACACCGTGCGGGGGGCCGTGCTGCTGCAGGGCCCGACCGCGGTCTTCCCGCTGTTCGCCGCCGTCGGGGACGGGGCAGCACCGCGCGCGTGCGCGTGCGGCTACGGCGTGCGCGCCCTGCCCGAGGACACGACGGTCACGGTGAGCGCCGTCTACCCCGAGCTCGACGTCGCGGAGGTGGTGCTGCAGAACACCCCGGTGACGAGCGCCGACGTCGGCCTGCGGCTCACCGGGATCACCGTTCCGGCTGAGGCGGGCGCCCCGCTGCGCCGTTCGGGCGGCCCGGGCTCGCGGGGCGCACGCCTCGGCTAGGGTCCCGAGGAGGCGTGCCGCCCCCGCGGTGCGCCGGCGGCCGGGCGTGCGCACGCGGCCGGGATGCGGAGGACGGACATGACCGAGCGGACGGGTTCGGCCGGCAGCGTGGACGACGGCCTGCGGGACGGGCTGATCGCGCTGTCGCGCATCCCCTTCGGCACCCAGTCGCTGACCGAGGTGCTGCGCCGCATGGCGGAGCTCGCGGTGGCCGCGGTCCCCGGTGCCGACGAGGTCTCGATCACCCTGCTCGACGCGCAGGACCGCGCGCAGACGGTCGCCTTCTCGGGCGACCTCGCGACCGTCCTCGACGAGCGGCAGTACGCCGACGGCTACGGCCCCTGCCTCGACGCGGCGCAGTCCGGCGAGACCATCCGCATCGACGACACCGCCCGCAGCGAGCACTACCCCGAGTTCGCGGCGACGGCCCGGCGGGTGGGCGTGCACAGCACCGTGGCGATCGGGATGCCGCTGCCCTACGAGGGGCTCGCGGCCCTCAACGTCTACACCCGCACGCCGGGCCGCCCGCTCGACGAGGCCGCCCTCACCGCGGTGCGCTCCTTCGCCGACCACGCGGCCGTGTCGATCGCCAACGCGGCGCTGCTGTCCAGCCGCGACCGGGTCGCCGAGCAGCTGACCACCGCCATGCGCACCCGCGCGGTCATCGAGCAGGCGAAGGGCGTGGTCGCCACCATGTGCGCGTGCGACCCCGAGGAGGCGTTCGAGTTCCTGCGCAAGCGGTCGCAGTCGCTGAACCGCAAGCTGCACGACATCGCCGCGCAGGTCGTCGACGACGCCGTCCACGGCCGCGTCAGCCCCTTCACGGCCCCGGCCCGGCCGGCGCCGGAGGCGTCCGCGGACTGAACCGCCGTGGGCGCGGGCCCGCGGACGGTCGCCGCCGTCAGACGGTGACGACCAGCAGGGCCACGTCGTCCTCGCCGTCGGCGTCGAGGCGCAGCAGGTCCTCGCAGACGCCCTCGGGGTCGGCGGGGGCCCCGGCGAAGGCGGCCGCGAGCCGCTGCAGCCCCACGCTCAGGTCCTCGCCGCGGCGCTCGACGAGGCCGTCGGTGTAGGCCAGGACCGTCGACCCGGGCTCCAGGTGGTGCCAGGTGCTGGTCCGCGGACCCGGCTGCACCCCCAGCAGCAGGTCGTGCGCGGACGTGAGCGGCTCGACCCGCCCGTCGGGGTGGCGCACCATCAGCGGCGGGTGGCCGGCGCTGGAGCAGGCCATCGCCCAGCCGCCCCCGGGCGCCGGCTCGAAGCGCGCGTAGGCCAGCGTCGCGAGCGTCGGGATCCGCAGGGCCGCGAGCAGGTCGTCGACGCGCTCGAGCACCCGGTGCGGGTGGGTGCGCTCGGTGTCCCACGCGCACGCGCGCAGCAGCCCGCGCAGGTGGCCCATCGCGGCGGCCGCGAGGACGTCGTGGCCCACCACGTCGCCGATCGCGAGGCCGAACGCCTCGCCGGGCAGGTCGACGAGCTCGTAGAAGTCCCCGCCCACCTCCGCGCCGGACTCGCTCGCGCGGTAGCGGGCCGCGGCCCGCACGCCGGGGATGACCGGGAGCTCGGGGAGCAGGCTGCGCTGCAGCGTCTCCGCGATGCGGTGCTGCTCCTGGTAGAGCCGCGCGTTGTCGAGGATCAGACCCGCACGGCGCCCGAGGTCCAGCGCCACACCCAGGTCCTCCTCCGTGTGCGGGGGCGAGTCGGCCCGGCGCACGAGGATCATCAGGTCGCGGGGCTGGTGGCGGTGCGGCAGCGGCACCATGAGCACCGACGACGCCCCCAGGGCCTCCGACTCGGCCAGGACGCTGCCGTCGGAGACCCAGCTGCGCCGCTGGGCCCGGTTCGCCGCCCCGTCGTAGTCGGTGATGCGCCGGGCCCCGCCGCCCGCGAGCAGCCGCTCCACCCAGCCGCCCGGCTGGATCGAGGCGTGCAGCCGCTGCACGTAGCGCTCCATCTCCGGTGCGCGCTCCGGATCGCGGTGCTTGCCCGAGAGGTGGTCCACGACCCCCTTGGCGTCGGTGCTCGCGACGACGACCCAGTCGGCCAGCGCGGGCACGACGAGGTCGACGAGGCGCTGACGGCACTCGGCGACGTCCAGGGTCACCGCCAGCCGGCTCGTGGCCTCGGCCAGCAGGGCCAGGCGGGAGCGGGCCAGCTCGGTCTCGCGGTGGGCCTCCTCGGCGGCGCGGCGGGCGTCGCGCTCGGCCTGCAGCGCGCGGTCCCGCTCGTGGTCGGCGGCCACGCGGTGGGTGACGTCGGTCTGGATGCCGACGAAGTGGGTGAGGACGCCGTCCGCGTCGTGGATCGGGCTCACCGACAGCTGGTTCCAGAAGGCGGTGCCGTCCTTGCGGTAGTTCAGGAGGGTCGTCGTCACGGCGTCGCCCGCCGCGAGGGCGGCGCCCACCTCCGCCACGACCGCCCGGTCGGTCGCACTCCCCTGCAGGAACCGGCAGTTGCGGCCCACGGACTCGGCCAGCGAGTACCCGGTCGTCGTCGTGAACGCGGGGTTCACCCACACGAGCGGCAGGTCGTCGGCCCGGGCGTCGGCCACCGTGAAGGCCAGGCCGGTCGCGATGACGGCGCGGTCGCGCAGGTCCGCCTGGCTGCGGGCGGCGCTCACCGCGGCCTGCGCGCTGACCCGGTCGCGCAGCGGCAGCAGCACGACGAGGGCGTGGCCCTGCAGCAGGGGCGCGTCGAGCATGGGGAGGGCGATCACCCACAGGGGTTCCCGCTGCCGGCCGAGCTCGCTCAGCCGGGCGGCGGAGACCGCCTGGCCCTCGACGGGGCTGGAGCGGGCGACCCGGGACAGCGGGTGGGCCGTCTCCGAGAGGGGGTTGCCAGCGACGTCGCGCAGCACCGCCGCGTCCGACCACGCGTCCAGGGCGACGGGGAGTCCCACGCCGGGCGCGAGCTGCTCGGCGACGTCGTTGGTGTAGACCACCGTCCGGGCGTCGAGGTCGACCAGCAGCACCGCGGCCGGGCCCGTCGCGGCGACGAGGGACAGCTCCGCCGCCACCGTCGACCCGGTGTCCGAGGTCATGCACCCTCCACGCTGCTGCCGGACCGTCCGCCCCGAACGGTTCCTGTGAGCCTACGGGGGGTCGCCGGTGCGCGCGGCGGCGTCCGACCCGGGTGGGGGCCGGACGGAGTGGGGAGCCGTGCCCGTCCCGTGGGGGGACGCGTGACGAACACGGCCCGTCCAGGGCAGCACACCGGCGACGTGATCGCCCCCCGTGCCCGCTCGCCGGCCCGCGCGCCCCGCCGGCGGCGTAGCGTCGGGGCATGGTGCACGTCGGGGGCAGCGGCCGCTACGTCGAGGGCGAGCGGGTCTTCGCGCCGCCCTCGGGGGTCTTCGACGCCGACTGGGTCGCCGGCATCGTCGTGGACCGCGAGGGCGCGCGTTCCGGCGACCGCGTCGAGCTGGCCCGCGCGGCCCAGCTGGCCTGGGACGCCCGCGGGCGGGGTGCCGACGGCGCCGGGGAGCTCGCCGCCGTGCGGGCCGGCGGCTTCGACGAGCCGACGGCCGCCGCGGTGTGCGGCGCCGTCGCGGACTACGTCAGCGCCTACGGCAGCTGAGCCACCGGTCCGCGGCGCGCTCCCTTGCGCGTCGCGCGCCCGCCCCGCAGGGTGCACCCGGAGGGCGCACGCGCGCCCCGACGACGACGAGGAGGTCCCGTGCTGGTCCGCGAGGCGATGAGGAGCCCGGTCGTGACGGTCGGCCTGGACGACGACGTCCCGCACACCGCCCGGGTGCTGCTGCACCACGGCATCTCCTCGGTGCCCGTCCTCGACGGCGGCGGCCGCCTCGTGGGGGTGGTGAGCGAGTCCGACCTGCTGCGGGGG
>NZ_JAAALN010000265.1 GCF_009906795.1 Kineococcus siccus | reverse complement strand
CCGACCCCCCGGAGGCGTCCCCGTGACCGCCGCACCGCCCACCGCCGCCTCGGCCGGGCCGCTGCCCGACCCGCTCGTCGGCCCCGTCTTCGGCTCCTACGCCCCGGACGAGGTGAGCTGGCTGCTCACCGACCTGTCCGGCGTGGCGCTGGAGGCGCCGGCCGAGGAGCGCGAGGAGGCCGTGCAGTCCGGCGGCGCCCACTACGCCGAGTCGCTGCCCGTGGAGTTCCAGCCGAGCCCCGAGTACCAGGCGCTGTTCGGCGAGGCGCTGCAGCGCTCGGCGCGCCGGGTCGCCCTCGGGGTCGGCGTGGTCGCGGAGCTGCTGCGCCGCGAGCGCGGCGACGCCGTGGTCCTGGCCTCCCTCGCGCGCGCGGGCACGCCCGTCGGCGTCCTGCTGCGGCGCGCCGCCGCGCGCTGGGGCCTCGACTGGCCGCACCACGCGGTGTCCATCGTGCGGGGGCGCGGCCTCGACGAGGTGGCGCTGCGGTGGCTCGCGCGCCACCACGACCCGGCGCGCGTGGTGTTCGTCGACGGCTGGACGGGCAAGGGCGCCATCGTCCGGGAGCTGTCGCAGGCGCTGCGCGAGGCGGGGGCCGCGGGGGCGGGCGGGTTCTCCGACGACCTCGCGGTCCTCGCCGACCCCGGCGCCTGCGTGCGCACGTTCGGCACGCGCGAGGACTACCTCGTCCCGTCGGCCTGCCTGAACTCCACGGTGTCCGGCCTGGTGAGCCGGACCGTCCTGAACGACCGGCTGCTGCGGCCCGGGCAGTTCCACGGCGCGAAGTTCTACGCCGGGCTGGCCGGCGCCGACGTCTCGGGGGAGTTCCTCGACGCGGTGTCCGACCGCTTCGACGAGGTCGCCGCCGAGGTCCCCGCCGCGGCCGACGCCGTCCAGGCCGGCCCGCGGGAGCCGACCTTCGCGGGGTGGGCCGCGGTCGAGGAGCTGTCCCGCCGCTACGGCATCGGCGACGTGAACCTCGTCAAGCCGGGGGTGGGGGAGACCACGCGCGTGCTGCTGCGCCGCGTCCCGTGGCGCGTCCTCGTGCGGCCCGAGCGGGACCTCGGCCACCCCGGCGACCTGGCGCACGTGCGGCTGCTGGCCGACCAGCGCGGCGTCGCCGTCGAGGAGGTGCCGGGCCTCGCCTACAGCGCGGTCGGGCTGATCCACCCCCGGTTCACGCGGGGCGCCACGGGCGCCGACGGGCGGGCGGTGTGAGGCTGCTCGCCGCGAGCGACCTGGACCAGACCCTCGTGTTCTCCGAGCGCTCCGCCGCGCGCGACGTGGCCGGCCTCGTCGCCGTGGAGGAGTACGAGGGGCGCACGATCTCCTACGTGACCCCCCGGGCGTGGGACCTGCTGCGGGAGCTGCTGGCCACGGGCGACTTCGTGCCCGTGACGACCCGCACGCCCGCGCAGTACGCGCGGATCCGCTGGCCCGCAGCGCCTCCCGCGTGGGCGGTGTGCGCCAACGGTGGCGTCCTGCTCCTCGACGGCCGGCCCGACGCGGCGTGGTCGGCGCAGGTGCGGGCGAACCTGGCGGCCGCGCGCGCGCTGCCCGAGGTGCACGCGGTCCTCGCCCGGCTCGCGGCCGAGCTGCGCGCCCTCGTGCCCGGGTCGGCCGACCCCGCGGTCCGCAGCGTCGAGGGGCTGTTCGCCTACGTCGTGCTGCGCGAGGGGCAGCGGCCGCCGCTGGAGGGGGCCCGCCTGGGCGAGCTCACCGCCCTGCTCGACGGCTGGGGCTACGGCGTCTCGCTGCAGGGCCGCAAGCTGTACGCCGTGCCGCGGGCGCTGACGAAGTCCGCCGCGGTGGCCGAGGTGGTGCGCCGCCGCGGGGCCGCGGGCTTCGTCGCCGCGGGCGACTCCCTGCTCGACGTCGACCTGCTGCTCGCGGCCGAGCGGGGCTGGCGGCCGGGCCACGGGGAGCTGCTGCGGGCCGGCTGGGACGACCCCGGCGTCGTGCTCGTGCACGACACCGGGGCCGCGGCCGGGGAGCGGATCGCCGAGGAGCTGCTGCTCGCCGTCCGCTGAGGTCCTACTTGATGGCGCCGCGCGTGACGCCCGACATCACCCAGCGCTGGGCGAAGACGTAGACGAGGATCGTCGGCGCCATCGCCATCAGGTAGGAGGCGAACGCCACGTTGTAGTCGGTGGAGAACGCCAGCTGGAAGATCTTCTGCACGACAGGGATGGTCTGCAGCGTCTGGTCGGCCGTGATCAGCGACGGCATCATGTAGTCGTTCCAGCTCGCGAGGAACGCGAAGATCCCGACCGTGGCGTTCATCGGGGCCAGCAGCGGGAAGATCAGCCGCCAGAACACCTGCCACGTGCTGGCGCCGTCCATGCGGGCCGCCTCCTCGAGCTCGTTCGGGATCGAGCGCAGGAACGCGGAGTACAGCAGCACGCTGAAGGACAGCTGGAACATGACGTGCAGCAGCGCGACCCCGCCCGGGTTGGCGAGCCCGAGCTCCGCGGTCAGCTTCACCTGCGGCAGGGCGACCACCGGGAACGGGATGAACATCGCGGCCAGCAGGTAGACGTAGGACCACCGGAACAGGCGGTGGTCCCAGTTGCGCACGATCGCGTACGACGCGCACGAGGCGAGCAGCAGCACGCCCGCGACGCTGGCGGCGCTGACGGCCGCGGACACGAGGAACGCGCGGGCGAAGCCGGTCAGGGTCCACGCGTCGACGAAGCTGCCCCAGTTCAGCGGCGACGGCAGGGCGAAGCCGGTGCCGGCGACGGCCTGCTCGGGCGTCTTGAACGCCATGACGACCGCGAAGTACAGCGGCACGAGGACGGTGAGGCCCGCGAGCAGCAGCAGGAGGGTCAGGCCCCAGCCGCGGCCGCGCCGGCGGCGGCCGACGACCTCGAGGGGGCGCTGGGGACGGGCGCCGCGCGAGGCGGCGGCGGCGGAGGCGGAGTTCACGGACGCGGGGTCGACGGTGACCATCAGAGCGACACTCCTCGGCGGCGGATGATCTGCAGCTGCAGGACGGAGATGACGACGGTGAGCACGAAGAAGATCACCGCGTTGGCCATCTGGTAGGCGTAGTCGCCGCTGGTGAAGCCCGTGAAGATGGTCATCGCCACGCTGCGGGTGGCGGTGCCGGGGCCGCCGTCGGTGAGGCCGACGATGATGTCGTAGGCGTTGAGGAAGTTCTTGAACCCGAGCACGGTGTTGATGACGACGTAGCCCGACACCAGCGGGAGCGTGATGCCCCAGAACTGCCGCCACGCGGTGGCGCCGTCGAGGGCCGCGGCCTCGTAGACGTCCTCGGGCACCGCGAGCAGCCCCGCGAGGTAGATGATGAGGGCGCTCGGGACCGCCTGCCACGCCGTCACGAGGACGACCGCGATCCAGGCGAGGTCCGGGTCGGCCAGCAGGCTCTGCTCGAGACCCGTGAGGCCCAGGGTGGAGGCCAGCGCGGGCAGCGACGTCGAGAACAGGTAGTTGAAGACGAAGGCGATGACGATGCCCGAGACGACCATGGGCAGGAAGAACACGCCGCGCAGCGCCGTCTTCAGCTTGATGCGGGCGTTGAGCCCCAGGGCGAGCACGAGGGCCACGACGTTGACGAGCACGACGGTGACGATCGAGAACCCGATGGTGAACCCGTAGGACTGCAGGACGTTCGGGTCGGTGAACAGCACGGCGTAGTTGGCCAGGCCGATGAAGCGCCACTCACCGAACCCGACGTAGTCGGTGAGGCTGATGACCGCCCCGGCCAGCGCCGGCAGCGTGATGAACACGGTGAAGAGCACGACGGCGGGCAGCAGGAACAGGTAGGACACGCGGTCGGGGCGGCGGCGCGCCGGGCGGGTGCGGACGGCGGGGACGTCCTCGCGCGCGCGCGAGGCCGCCCGCCCGCGGGGGGACGGTGCCGAGGTGGTGGCCACGATGACTCCTTCGGTCGTGGGCGGGTCAGGCGGCCGAGCGGGCGGCGAGCCGCGCCCAGTCCTCGTCGATGCGGCGCAGCAGTCCGGCGCCGTCGCCGGTGCGGATCGCGTCCTGCAGGTAGTTGCCGACCGGGATCGACTGCGGGACGTAGGTGCTCGCGCCCTGGTAAATGCGGCCCGCGTCGAGGGCGGGCTGCAGGCCGACCACGCGCGGGTCCTGCAGGGGGGCGGCGTCGAGCAGGGGCGACGTCGCGAGGTTGTCGGCGTTGTAGCGGGCGATGACCTCGGGGCTCATGAGCCACTGCAGGAAGGTGCGCGCCGCGGCCTGGGACGGCGACGCCGTGGGGATCCACAGCGCCAGGTCGAGGTTCACGCGCGCGGCGGCCTGACCGGGCTCCTCCGTCATGGGCAGCGGGAACGTGCCCAGCGGCAGGGCGGGGTCGACCTTGGTGACCTCGCCCAGGGCCCACGGGCCCTGCAAGTACATGGCCGCCTCGCCGCGCCCGAAGGCCAGGTTGCCGTCGGCGTAGGCCCGGCTCGCGGAGTCCGCGTTCGCGTAGGAGGCCAGCTCCACCATCTTCTCGGCGGCCTCGGCGAACACCTTCGTGAACGAGACGTCGGCGTCCGGCCCGGCGTCGGTGCCCTGGGCGCGCAGGTCCTCGAAGAAGCCCGCGACGTCGACGGCGCTGCCCGTGCAGTAGTCGAAGAGCCCCTGCTGCAGCGTCCAGACCTCCTGGGCCGTGAGGTACAGCGGGGTCACGCCGGCGGCGCGGAAGGTCTGGCAGGCCGCGATGAGCTCGGTCCACGTCTGCGGCACCGCGACGCCGTTCTGCTCGAACAGGCGCGCGTTGTAGATGACGCCCGCGGACGTCACCGAGTACGGCAGCACGTTGGTCTCGCCGTCGTTGCGGGCGAACTGGTCGACGAGCGACTGGTACTGCGGGTCGACCTGCTTGGCCTCGGGCAGGTCGGAGAGGTCGGTCAGCACCCCCGTCGAGACGTAGTTGCCGACCTCGAGGTTGTAGTTCCACGCGGCCAGGTCCGGGGGTTCGTTGCGCACGAACTGCGGCACCAGGGCCGTCTGCGAGGAGTCGTGGACGGCCTCGACCCGACCCTGCGAGGCGTTGAACTCCGCGACGAGCTTCGCGAAGTACTCGATGACCTCGGGCTTGTTCTGGAAGAAGCGGACCGGCGTGCGGCCGGCCGCGGTCGTCGGGTCGCCGCAGCCGGCGAGCGCCGCCGTGGCGAGGCCGGCGCCGGCGGCGCGCAGCAGCGTCCGGCGGCTCGGGCGGGGTGGGGT
>NZ_JAAALN010000264.1 GCF_009906795.1 Kineococcus siccus | reverse complement strand
GCGGACCGGGGCCCGGTCCGTCGCGTCCCACGCTCGGTCAGGCCGGGCCGGCGCTCCATCCCGCCCGCTGCCCACCCGTGGTGCAGCAGGCTGCCCTCTCGCGCGCCGGGCGGGCGGACGGCCCCCGCACGCGGCGGGGACCTCGTACCGTCGCGACGTGACCCCGTCCCCCCACGCGCACGTGCGGCGGGTGGCGGCGGTCCGGCGGTCCACGCGGTCGGCCCTCGCGCAGCTCGCGGGCGGCCTGGGGACCGGCGTCCTCGCCCTGGTGCTGCTCCTGCGGCTGCTGCTGGTGACGGCGCTGTCCGCGGTCGGGATCGGGCTGCTCCTCGCCCCCGCGGCCCTGGGCGGCCTGCGCGACCTGGCCGACCGCGAACGCGCCCGGCTCGGCCGCTGGGGTGCGGCGCTGCCGCCGGCCGGGCCCGTCCCCACCCCGCTGCGCGCCGCCCTGGCGACCCCGGTGCTGCGCCGGGAGCTGGCGTGGGTCGCCGGGCACGCGACCGGTGGCGTCCTCGCGGGCGCCGTAGGCGTCCTGCTGCCGGTCTACGCCGTGCGCGACGCGACCTTCCCGGTGTGGTGGCGGTGGGTGCCGGCCGACCTGGACGCGTCGCCGTGGTGGTGGACGGTGCGCACGGGCTCCGACACCGCCGGCGTCGCGCTGCTGGGGCTCGCGTGGGCCGTGCTCACCGTGGCCGCGACCCCGGCGCTCGCCCGGGCCCAGGGCGCCTGGGGCCGCCGCCTGCTGGCGCCGCCGCCGGGGACCGACCTGTCCCTGCGGGTCGCGGAGCTCACCGCCTCGCGCGCCGCCGCGCTGGACGCGCACGTCGTGGAGCTGCGCCGCATCGAGCGGTCGCTGCACGACGGCGCGCAGAACCGGCTCGTGGGGGTCACGGTCCTGCTGGGTGCGGCGCGCCGGTCGCTGGCGCGCGACGCCACCCACCCGGACGGCACCGGTGCGAACGGCACCGACCCGAACGGCACCGACGACCTGCTGGAGCGGGCGCAGGCCGCGGCCGAGCAGGCGCTCGCGGAGCTGCGCTCGGTGGTCCGCACGATCCTGCCCCCCGTGCTGCTGGACCGGGGGCTGGCCGGGGCCGTGACGGGGCTGGCCGCGGCCTGCCCCGTGCCCTGCGGCGTCGAGGTGGACGTCGCCGGGCGGCTGCCCGCGTCGCTGGAGGCCACCGCGTACTTCGTCGTCGCCGAGGGGCTCACCAACGTGGCCCGCCACAGCGGGGCCCGTTCCGCGCAGCTCACCGTCCGGCGGCGCGGCGACGAGCTCGTCGTGCGGCTCACCGACGACGGCCGGGGCGGCGCCGACCCCGCGCGGGGGTCGGGGCTGGCGGGGGTGCTGCACCGCGTGCGCGCCCACGACGGCACGCTGAGGGTGACCAGCCCGCCCGGCGGGCCGACCGAGCTGGAGGTGCGGCTGCCGTGCGGATCGTGATCGGCGAGGACGACGCGCTGCTGCGCGAGGGGCTCGTGCTCCTGCTGCGCGCGGAGGGGCTCGACGTCGTCGCGACGGCCGGCGAACCGGGCGGGCTGCTGGCCGCGCTGGACGAGCACGAGCCGGACGTGGCGATCGTCGACGTCCGGATGCCCCCGACGCACACCGACGAGGGCATCCGCGTCGCGGTCGAGGCACGCCGGCGCCGCCCCGGGCTGGCCGTCCTGGTGCTGTCCGCCTACGTCGAGCAGGCGTTCGCGACGGACCTGCTGGCGGGCGGCGCGCGCGGGCTGGGGTACCTGCTGAAGGAGCGCGTGGGCCGCGTCGGGGAGTTCCTCGACGCGCTGCACCGCGTCGCGGGCGGCGGCACCGCCGTGGACCCCGAGGTGGTCGCGCAGCTGCTCACGCGCCGCAGCCCCGACCCCGGGCTGGACCGGCTGTCGGCCCGCGAGCGCGAGGTCCTGGAGCTCATGGCCGAAGGGCTCGGCAACACCGCGATCGCGGCCCGGCTCGTCGTCACCGACGGGGCGGTCCACAAGCACATCCGCAGCATCTTCGCCAAGCTCGACCTCGCCCCGAGCGACGAGGCCGACCGCCGGGTGGCCGCCGTCCTGCGCTACCTGCGCACGGCCGGGACGAGGTAGCGCAGGACGAGGTAGCGCAGGACGAGGTAGCGCAGGCACCACCGCGCTCCGGGCCCCAGCGTGACTGACCCGGGCACCCCCGCGGCGGTGGACTGGCGGACGAGAGCGGTCGCGTCCGGCGACCGCCCCGTCCGGAGGACCCCGATGCCGAGCGCCACCACGTCCAGCCCCCTCCCCCGCACCTCGCCGCCCGGGCCGCGGGCCGTCCTCGACCGGTGGCCGCTCACCGCGTTCTTCGTCCTCGCGTTCGGCCTCAGCTGGCTGGCGTGGGCCCCGTACGTGCTCTCCCGCAACGGGACCGGCCTGCTGGAGTTCTCGTTCCCGTCGCTGCTGGGCACGTCGCAGCTGCTCGGCGTGCTGCCGGGCGCCTACCTCGGCCCGGTCACGGCCGCGCTCGTCGTCACGGCCCTCACCGAGGGCCGGCCGGGCCTGCGGGCGTGGCGCGGGCGGCTGCTCCGGTTCCGGGTGGGCTGGCGGTGGTACCTCGGCGTCGGGGTCGGCGTGCCCGTGTCGATCCTGGCCGCCACGTTCGTCCTGCCCGGGGCGTGGGCCGCCGTCCGGCCCGTCGGCGCGCTGCTCCTGCTGGCCTACCTGCCGATGCTCGCGCTCCAGCTCGTGACCACGGCCCTGGCCGAGGAGCCGGGCTGGCGCGACTTCGCGCTGCCCCGCCTGCAGGACCGGCTCGGCGCCGTCCCCGGGACCGTCGTGCTCGGGCTGCTGTGGGGCGCCTGGCACCTGCCGCTGTTCCTCACCGAGTGGGGCGGCCGCGACGTGGGCTGGACGCAGCCCCTGCTGTTCGTCGCCGCGTGCGTCCCGCTGAGCCTCGTCATGACGTGGGTCTTCAACCGCACGGGGCAGAGCGTGCCGCTCGTGATGCTGCTGCACGCCGGGATCAACAGCACCTACTCGCTGCTGTGGCCGGCCGTGTTCCCGGCGCTCGACCACGACCGCGACACCCTCGTCGTCCAGCTCGTCGCGACCACCGTGGCCACCGCGGTGCTCCTCGTCGCCACGCGGGGCCGGCTCGGGGCCCCGCCGCGCCCCGCGCCGGGCGCGGTGCTCAGCCCGGGGCCCCGGTGACGTAGACCCACGCGCCGTCGCGCCGGGCGAACCCGCTGACCTCGTGCTGCACCCCGCGGCGCCCACCGGTGCGGTGGTGCGCCTCGAACTCCACGGTCCCGCGGTCGTCGAACGGGCCGCCCTCGGCCCGGACGACGACGAGGCGCAGCCACTGCGTGCCGGGGTCGAGGACGAGCTCCGCGGGGCGGTGCGCGGGGTCCCACGTCGCGAGCAGGTGCGCGACGTCGCCGACCACGAACGCGGTGTAGCGCGAGCGCATCAGCGCCTCGGGCGTGGGCGCCGGCTCGCCGCGGTGGAAGCGGCCGCAGCAGCCGCCGTAGGGGTCGCCGCTGCCGCAGGGGCAGCGCGCGTCGTCGGGGAGCACGGGCCGATCCTCCCCGACGGCGGCCCGGCGCTTGACACCGCGTGCAGGCGGGCCGGATCGTCGGCCGGGACCGTCCCCCGAGCCCGAGGAGAACCGTGTCCGACCTGCACTTCGGCCTGGTCGGCGTGGGCCGCATCGGGGTCATGCACGCGCAGAACGTCGTGGCCACCCCGGGGATCGAGCGGCTGACGGTCGCCGACGTCGACCCGGCCCGCGCCCGCCGCGTCGCCGAGGAGGTGGGCGCGGCCGCGGTCGACGACGTCGGGGCCCTGCTCGCCGCGGGCGTCGACGCGCTGGTCGTCGCCACGGGCACGGCCTCGCACCCCGACCTCATCCGGGCGGGCGTCGACGCGGGCATCCCGGTGTTCTGCGAGAAGCCGGTCGCCCCCGACGTGGCGCTGTCGCGGCCCGTCCTGGAGCACGTCGCGGCCCGCGGCGGCGTCGTGCGCATCGGTCACCAGCGCCGCTGCGACGCCGGCTACCGCGAGGCGCGGCGCGCCGTCGCGGCCGGGGAGCTCGGTTGGCTGCACGCGGTCCGCGCCGTGACGTGCGACGCGGCCCCGCCCCCGGTCGCGTTCCTCGCCACCTCCGGCGGGCTGTTCCGCGACTGCAGCGTCCACGACATCGACGCGATCCGGTGGATCACGGGGCGCGAGGTCGTGGAGGTGTACGCGCGCGGCAGCAACAACGGCGACCCGGCGATCGGTGCCGTGGGCGACGTGGACACCGCGCTGGCGGTCTGCACCCTCGACGACGGGACGCTGGCCGTCGTCACCGCGTCGCGGTACAACGGCGCCGGCCACGACGTGCGCCTGGAGCTGCAGGGCTCCCTCGGGACGCTCGTCGTGGGTCTCGACGACGCCGCGGCTCTCCGGTCGGCGGAGCCGGGCCTGACGTTCCCGGCCGGGACGCCGCACGCCACCTTCGCCGAGCGCTTCGCCGCCGCCTACCGCGCCGAGATCACGGCGTTCGCCGAGCTCGTGCAGGGCGTCGAGGGTGACGAGCTGTGCACCCTCGCCGACGCCGTCGCGGCGGCCGCGGTGGCGGACGCGGCTCAGGAGTCGCTGCGCACGGGTGTGCCCGTGCGCCTCAGCTGACGCCCTCGGGCGGGTCGGGCAGCTCCTCGGCGTAGCGCAGCACCGCCCGGTCGTACGGCGCCGCGTGCGGCGCCAGGGCCGCGAGCAGGACGGTGACCGCCTCGCGGTCGCGCCCGAGGTCCACCAGGGCGAGGGCCTCGAAGGCCGCGTGCGCCTCGAGCGAGCCCTCACCGGCGTCCTCGTGGCCGGCGTCCTCGTGGCCGGCGTCCCCTTCGGGGCGAGGGGCGTTCTCCCGCAGCACCTGCAGCGCGCCGGCGGGGTCGCCGACCAGGCGCAGGGAGCTCGCGAGCTGCACCACGGCCTGCTGCCGGCGCTCGCCGTCGAGACCCGCGGCGAGCGCGGCCCGGTACAGCGGCACGGCGCGCGCCTCGTCGCCCGCGTAGTCGTGGGCGCTCGCGAGCTCGAAGCGGCCGACCGGGTCACCCGGGGGGAGCTCGGCGACCAGGGCCTCGACGGCCAGGACGACCTCCGCCTCGTGCACGTCCTCGGCCCCCTCCCAGACGGCCGCGAGGCGGTCCTCGAAGTCCGCGGCGCTCACGCGCAGATGTCCGCGGTCGCGGGGCGGGCGGCGATGGCC
>NZ_JAAALN010000263.1 GCF_009906795.1 Kineococcus siccus | reverse complement strand
GCGCACCTGAGGCGACCGCGGCGGCCCGCCCGCCTCCCGGGAGGCCCGGCGGCGCGTCCCGGCCACGACACGCCGGTCCGGCCCGACACGCCGTGCTGTCCAGTCATCACTGAGAGTGGCTGCACCGTGGTCTCCCGACGGCAGAACCGCAGGTCAACGGCCTGCCGCGGACGCCCGCGGACCGCGGGCACCGCCCGGGTGAATCACACCCCTGTGACACACCATCTTGTGGTGGTGCGCGCTGACGGCCCCTAGGGGTAGTGTCTCAACCACCCACCCAGACCAGTGGGGACAGCAGCAGGCACAGCACCAGTCAGGCCGCGGGCCGCCGGACCCGGGGGAAGGAAGATCCCATGAGCATCACCGTCTACAGCACTCCCTCGTGCGTCCAGTGCAAGGCCACCTACCGCGCCCTGGACAAGAAGGGCCTCCCCTACGAGGTCGTCGACGTCACGGTGGACGCGCAGGCGCTCGCGCTGGTGCAGGGCCTCGGCTACGTGCAGGCCCCGGTCGTCGTCGCGGGTGACGAGCACTGGTCGGGCTTCCGCCCCGACCGCGTCTCCGCCCTCGCGGAGCGCGTCGCCAGCCTCCCGGTCTGACGCCCGCGGCGTGAGTGCCGTGGACGTCGTCTACTTCTCGAGCGTCTCCGGCAACACGCAGCGCTTCGTGGAGAAGCTCGGGGTCCCCGCGCAGCGGATCCCGCTGCGCGGTCGCGACGCGCACCTGAGCGTCTCCGAGCCCTACGTGCTGATCGTCCCGACGTACAGCGGGAACGACGGCAGCGGAGCCGTCCCCAAGCAGGTCATCCGCTTCCTCAACGACCCCGGCAACCGCGCGCTCATCCGCGGCGTCGTCGGCGCCGGCAACACCAACTTCGGGGAGCACTTCGCCGCGGCGGGCGACATCGTCGCCGCCAAGTGCGGTGTTCCCCACCTCTACCGCTTCGAGCTCTTCGGGACCCCCGACGACGTGCGTCGCGTCCGCGATGGATTGGACTCCCTGTGACCCTGACTTCCGACCCCACCACCGCGGGTGCGGCACCCGAGACGGTCCCGGTCCCGGCCGCTCCGAGCTACCACACGCTCAACGCGATGCTCAACCTCTACGACGCCGAGGGCCGCATCCAGCTCGACGCCGACCGCGAGGCCGCGCGCCAGTACTTCCTGCAGCACGTGAACCCCCGCACGCGGCGGTTCTCCGACCTGCGCGAGCGCCTCGACCACCTGGTCGACAACGGGTACTACGAGCGCGAGGTGCTGGACCGCTACCGCTACGAGTTCGTGCGCGACCTGACCGACCGGGCGCACGCCGCGGGCTTCCGCTTCCCGACCTTCCTGGGCGCCTTCAAGTACTACACGAGCTACGCGCTGAAGTCCTTCGACGGGACCGAGTACCTCGAGCGCTTCGAGGACCGCGTCGTCATGACCGCGCTCACGCTCGCCACGGGCGACGAGGCGCTGGCGACGGGCATCGTCGACGAGATGGTCGCCGGCCGCTTCCAGCCCGCCACGCCGACGTTCCTCAACGCCGGCAAGGCGTCGCGCGGCGAGCTCGTGTCGTGCTTCCTGCTGCGCATCGAGGACGACATGGAGTCCATCGGCCGCAGCATCAACTCGGCGCTGCAGCTGTCCAAGCGCGGCGGCGGCGTGGCGCTGCTCCTGAGCAACATCCGCGAGTACGGCGCCCCGATCAAGCGCATCGAGAACCAGTCCTCGGGCGTCATCCCCGTGATGAAGCTCCTGGAGGACTCCTTCTCCTACGCCAACCAGCTCGGCGCGCGCCAAGGCGCCGGGGCGGTGTACCTCTCGGCGCACCACCCGGACATCCTGCGCTTCCTCGACACCAAGCGGGAGAACGCGGACGAGAAGATCCGGATCAAGACGCTCAGCCTGGGCGTCGTGGTCCCGGACATCACCTTCGAGCTCGCCAAGAACAACGAGCCCATGCACCTGTTCTCCCCCTACGACGTCGAGCGCGTCTACGGCGTGCCCTACGGCGACGTCGCGGTGAGCGAGAAGTACCGCGAGATGGTCGCCGACGACCGCATCCGGAAGACGCAGATCAACGCGCGGGAGTTCTTCCAGACCCTCGCCGAGCTGCAGTTCGAGTCCGGCTACCCGTACGTGGTGTTCGAGGACACGGTGAACCGGGCCAACCCGATCGCGGGCCGGATCAACATGTCGAACCTCTGCTCGGAGATCCTGCAGGTCAACACGCCCAGCACGCTGGCCGAGGACCTGAGCTACGCCGAGGTCGGCAAGGACATCTCCTGCAACCTCGGGTCGCTCAACATCGCGCTGGCGATGGACGGCGGGGACCTGGGGCACACGGTCGAGACGGCGGTGCGCGCCCTGACCGCGGTGTCGGTGGCCAGCGACATCCGCTCGGTCCCCTCCATCGCCCACGGCAACGCCCGCTCGCACGCCATCGGCCTCGGTCAGATGAACCTGCACGGGTACCTGGCGCGCGAGCGCGTGCACTACGGCAGCGCCGAGGGCATCGACTTCACCGACATCTACTTCTACACCGTGCTCTACCACGCGCTGCGGGCCTCGAACCTGCTCGCGATCGAGACGGGGGAGCGGTTCGAGGGCTTCGAGCACTCGACGTACGCCTCGGGGCGCTTCTTCGACCAGTACACCGACGCGGTGTGGGCGCCGAAGACCGAGCGCGTCGCGGAGCTGTTCGCGAACGCCGGCATCGCCGTCCCCGACCAGGAGGACTGGCGCCGGCTGCGCGCCTCGGTCGTCGAGCACGGGATCTTCAACCAGAACCTGCAGGCCGTGCCGCCGACGGGATCGATCAGCTACATCAACAACTCGACGTCCTCGATCCACCCGATCGCCTCCAAGATCGAGATCCGCAAGGAGGGCAAGCTCGGCCGCGTGTACTACCCGGCGCCGTTCATGACGAACGACAACCTGGAGTACTACGCCGACGCCTACGAGATCGGGCCCGACAAGATCATCGACACCTACGCCGCGGCCACCCGTCACGTCGACCAGGGCCTGTCGCTGACCCTGTTCTTCAAGGACACGGCCACGACGCGCGACATCAACCGCGCGCAGATCTCGGCGTGGCGCAAGGGGATCAAGACGATCTACTACGTCCGGATCCGGCAGATGGCGCTCGAGGGCACCGAGGTCCAGGGCTGCGTCAGCTGCATGCTCTAGACCCCGGCCCGCACCCACCCCACGGCACGCCCGGCCGACCCGGACGCCCGAGAGACGAACGAGGACATCGTGGAGAAGCTCAAGCTCATCGACCGCGTCAACGCCATCAACTGGAACCGCGTCACGGACGACAAGGACCTCGAGGTCTGGAACCGCCTGACGAGCAACTTCTGGCTCCCGGAGAAGGTGCCGCTGTCCAACGACGTCCAGTCGTGGGGCCGGCTGACCCCGGCCGAGCGCCAGCTGACGATGCGGGTGTTCACCGGCCTGACGCTGCTGGACACGATCCAGGGCACGGTGGGCGCGGTCTCGCTCATCCCCGACGCGCTCACCCCGCACGAGGAGGCCGTCTACACGAACATCGCGTTCATGGAGTCGGTGCACGCCCGCAGCTACTCCTCGATCTTCTCCACGCTCGCCTCGACGCGCGAGATCGACGAGGCCTTCAGCTGGTCCGAGCAGAACGAGGCGCTGCAGCGCAAGGCCTCCATCGTGCTGGAGTACTACCACGGTGACGACCCGCTGAAGCGGAAGGTCGCCTCCACCCTGCTGGAGTCGTTCCTCTTCTACTCCGGGTTCTACCTGCCGATGCACTTCTCCAGCCGGGCGCAGCTGACGAACACCGCCGACCTCGTGCGCCTGATCATCCGCGACGAGGCCGTCCACGGGTACTACATCGGCTACAAGTTCCAGCGCGGGCTCGAGCGCGTCGACCAGGCCAAGCGCGACGAGATCAAGGACTACGCCTTCACGCTCCTGTACGAGATGTACGAGAACGAGATGGAGTACACCGCCGACCTGTACGACGGCGTCGGGCTCACCGAGGACGTGCGGAAGTTCCTGCACTACAACGCCAACAAGGCGATGATGAACCTCGGCTACGAGGGGCTGTTCCCGAGCGACGTGACCGACGTCAACCCGGCGATCCTCTCCGCGCTGTCGCCCAACGCCGACGAGAACCACGACTTCTTCTCCGGCTCCGGGTCCAGCTACGTCATCGGCAAGGCCGTCCAGACCGAGGACGAGGACTGGGAGTTCTGAGCCTCCGGCTCCGAGCGGCTCCCCCCGCGTGCCGGCGCCCGCCCCAGCGAACGACCGCTGCGGCGGGCGCCTCCACGTCCGGTCCTCGCCGGTCCGGGCGCTCCGGACCCCGGCGGCGTCAGCCGCCGGCGGCCAGGAACTCGCGCAGGACGCCCACCACGACGGCGTGGTCGACCTCCTGCGGCAGGCCCGAGACGGCGACGGACCCGACGCACCCGACGCCCCGCACGAGGACGGGGAAGGCCCCGCCGTGCGCGGCGAAGAGGCGGGTGTCCAGGCGCGCGTCGGTGTCGAAGTCCCCGCCGCCGACCTGGAACCGGGTGCCCACCAGGTAGGAGGAGTGCCCGAAGCGGTCCACGACCGCCATCTTGCGGTCCAGCCAGCCGTCGTTGTCGGCCGAGGACCCGGGCAGCCCGACGTGGAACAGCCGCTGGGGGCCGCGGCGCACCGCGACCGCGAGGGGCAGCTCGTCGGCCAGCGCCCGCTCGGCCAGGGCCGTCCCGAGCCGCCAGGCCGTGAGGTTGTCGAAGGAGCCGAAGACCAGCTCGCGCTCCTGCTGCTCCAGCTCCTCCAGGAGCGCCGCGAGACCCACGGGGACGTTCACCGGGCCGCCACCTCGCCGTCGGCCGTGCGCACCCGCACGACGCCCGCCACCGTCCGGGCGACCACGGCGGCCAGGCGCTGAGCGGCCCCGTGCAGCGGACCGTCCAGCGTCACCACCCCGTCGACGACGTCGACCTCCCACCGCTGGGCCGGGTCCTGCTCGTGCAGGCGGGCCAGCACCGCGTCGCGGACGTCCTCGTCGGAGTGCGCGAGCGTGCGGAGCACGTCCCGGCGGGCCAGGACCCCCACCAGGCGGTGCTGGTCGAGGACGGGCAGCGCCTTGATCCGCCGCGACAGCAGCAGCCGGGTGGCGTCGGCGAGGTCCGCGCCCACGTCCACGGTCAGCGGCTCGGGCGTCATGACGGCGGCCACCGTGCGCGGGGGTGCCTCCTCGTCCTCGTCGCGCGGCAGGAAG
>NZ_JAAALN010000262.1 GCF_009906795.1 Kineococcus siccus | reverse complement strand
CGTCGAGCGCGACCACCGGCGCGGAGCCGGACCCCCCGACGGGCTCCGGGTCGACGCGCTCGTCGACGTCGACCGCCGGCGCGCTCGGCGCCGAGGGCACCGCCGCCGCGGCCGGTGCCGGTGCGGGTGTCGTCGCCGGTGTCGGGACGCCGGCGGACGGCGTCGCCGGGCCGGCCGAGCGGCGGGCGGTGGGTTCCGCCACGGGCGCGTGGACCGCGGCCACGGTGCCGACACCCACGTCCGCCAGGGCGTGCGTCGCGGTGACGCCCGAGGACACCCCGACGCCGGTCGCGAGCAGGGCGGCGAGGACCTGACCCCCCGCGGTCTGGGCGACGGACGAGGCGGTCGAGACCGCTTGCGCCGGAACGGGACCCACCCACGGCAGGGCGGCCAGGAGGGTGGCGGGCCCCGCGACCACGCGCAGCCGGCCGAGGCCGACCGACAGGAACGCGCGCACGACCTCGGGGTCGAACTGGTGGCCCGCGCACCGGGTGATCTCGCTGCGCGCCTGCTCGGCCGACATCGGCTTCTTGTACGAGCGGGCGGAGGTGATCGTGTCGTAGGTGTCGGCGACCGCGATGACGCGCGCCGCGAGCGAGAGGTCCGTGCCGGCGAGGCCGCGGGGGTAACCGCCCCCGTCCCACCGCTCGTGGTGCTGCTCCACCCCGTCCAGCCAGGGACCGAGCCAGGGCCGCAGGGGTTCGACGAGGCGCCCGCCGTGGTCCGGGTGCTCCTGCAGGGTGGCCCACTCCTGCTCCGTGGGCCGGCCCTTCTTGTTGATGACCTCCGCGGGGACGTGGACCTTGCCCACGTCGTGCAGCAGCGCGACCCAGCTCAGCCGGTCGACGTCCGCGCGCGGCAGTCCCAGCTCCCGGCCGATGAGCGCCGCGTAGGCCTGGACCCGCTCACCGTGCGCGCGGGTGCGGGCGTCGTGCGCCGCCAGGGCGCTCATGAGACTGAGCAGCCACTCCGCGGACCCGGGGTCGGCCTCCCCGGTGGCCCGCGCGCGCTCCAGCAGGGCCGGCGACCAGGTGCGCCGCGCGACGTCGAAGCGGCTGGGCACGCGGTCGGGCAGGGTCAGGCTCAGGCGGAGGAGCGCGGCGAGCGGGACGAGGCGGCGCAGCCCGCGGGTGGCGACCAGCAGCACGCCCGACGAGGCGGCGACCACGAGCAGCAACCACACCGCCGTGGGCAGACCCAGGCGCGCGGCCGGCAGCCAGCGCGACGCGACGGCGCCCACGGCCAGCGCGAAGAGCACGGGGCCGAGCGAGGCGGTGGCCCGCACGAGAGCGGCCAGGACGGGTCGCGGGCGCCACGTGGTCCCCGCGGCCTCGCTGTAGTTCTGCGTCGGTCCCGCGGTCATGCCCCGGGGATCGGGGCGTGCGGCGGCGGGGTTGAGGCCCCGTGCGGCGGTTCACCCGCCCGGACGGCACCCGTACCGCCGTCGGGGTCAGGGCGTCGGGCCGCCGGCCGCCGAACCGCCCGGTCCGTCTCCGCGCAGAGCCGCGAGGGCGAGCAGGGCGTCCTCGTCGACGGGAGCCCGGGACGCGGCCAGGTCGGCGATCTCCGCGACGGACAGCCCGGCGGCCCAGCAGGCGATGACGGCGCGGTCGCTGACCGACTGCTCGGCGAAGGCGGTGACGGCCCGCGCCTCGAGGCCGAAGGCCGTGACGGTGGCGATGGCGTCGACGACCGCGAGCAGGTCGTCGAGGTGCAGGCCGTGGCGCTCGACGAGCCGCTCGGACGGCTCGGCGTACACGCTGTCCACCCACGCGAGGGCGACCCGCGCGGTCGGCGAGCCGGCGCCGCGGCGCAGCAGGCGCACCGCGTCGCGCAGGTCCGGCGAGGACAGGTCCGGGTGCTCGGGGTCCCCGCCCAGCCGGAGGTCGGCGCGCACGCCCCCAGTCTGGTCCTCCCCGCGGCCCGGGGCGGCTCAGGCCTGCGCGGCGAGGACCTGCTCGCGCAGGATGTCGGCGTGGCCGCAGTGCTGCGCGACCTCGCGGAGCACGTGCAGGTACACCCAGCGCAGGGGCAGCGGACCCCGGCGGTTGCCGTGCACCACGTGGTCGAGGCCCAGGCCCGCGGTCGCGCGCCGTGAGGCCTCGCACGCCGCCGCGTGGTCGCGCCGCACGCTGTCGACGGTGTCCGCCGCGTCGAGGTCGAAGGACTCCTCCGCCGAGGTGGGGATGCCGATCTCCGCGCGTGAGCGGCCCGTGACGGCCTCGTCGAACCAGACGCGCTCGACGAAGGCCGCGTGCTTCACCAATCCGAGCAGGGTGGTCCGCGACGGCACGAGCGAGCGGCGGGCCTGCTCCTCCGTCAGGCCGTCCAGGCAGGCGCGCAGGCCGGCGCGGTGCTCGTCGAGGAACACCTCGACCTGCACGCGCGCGTCCTGGTGCACGACGTCCTCGGCGAAGGTCCCCGGCAGCGGCTGCACGGGGTGCAGCCTGCCACCCGGGACGGGCACCGGTCCCGCACTCCGCCGTCACGCGTCTCGTGTGCGGTGCGGCGTCCCGGCGGGGAGGCTGGACCCGTGGACGTCCCCGCCCCCGCCCGCGCCCGTGCCGTCCCGCGCCTGGACCTGCGGTCGCTGTTCCCGCCGCCGCCGGGGCCAGGCCGCCCGGGGGACCCCGGCGTGTGCGACCCGCACGACGCGCTGTGGGCCGTCGCGGGCGAGCGCGCCGTCCTGCTGGGCGGTCCGGCCGCGGTGCTCCTGCAGGTGGCCCACCCGCTGGTCGCCGCCGGGGTCGCGCAGCACAGCGCCTACCAGGCGGGACCGGCGCACCGCCTGCTCGGCACGCTGCAGGCCGTCCTCACGATCGCCTTCGGCGACACCGAGCAGGGCCGCGCCGCCGCCCGCGACGTCGGGCGGCAGCACGCCCGGGTCCGCGGCACGACGCCGGACGGGACCCCCTACCGCGCAGGCGATCCCGAGCTCGCGCTGTGGGTGCACGCCACCCTCGTGGAGATGGCCCTGGCCGCGGTGGGCCGCTACGGCGGCCGGCCCGTGCCGGCGGGGCTGCGAGAGGCCTACTGGCAGCAGATGAAGCCGTTCGGGCGCATGTTCGGCGTCACGGCGGCGGTGCTCCCCGCGAGCTACCCCGAGTTCCGCGACTACTACGACGACGCCGTCGCCCGGCTGCAGGTCACCGACGCCGCGCGGGCGGTCGCGCACGACGTCCTCGGGCTGCGCACGTCCCCGCCGCTGCCCGCCGTCGGCGCCGTGGCCCGCGCCGTGACCGCGGACCTGCTGCCGCGCAGCGTCGCCGAGCAGTACGACCTCGTGGCGACGCCCCGGCGGCGGGCCGGGGCGGCCGTCGTCCGGACCGCGACCCGGCGCGTGCGTCCGCTGCTGCCGGACCGGGTCGCGCGCTGGCCGCACGCAGCGGTGGCCCTGCGTCGCTGCGGGGCAACCGGTTGAGCCGGTCGGGTCACGCGGTTCCTGTTCCGCGGCCGTTGCCCGGAGCCGCCGCCTAGCGTCGGCGCCGGACGACAGCAGACGTCACCGCCGACGAGCAGAGGAACCACCATGCGCAGTGCGCGCCGCTCCACCCTGGCCACCGCAGCGATCACCACCCTCCTCGGGTGCGGGCTCGCGGGAGCCGGCTCCGCCTCCGCCGCAACCCCTTCGCCGTTCCCCACCATCACCCCGAAGATCGGCACGCCGTTCCCCTACATCGGCCTGGTCCGCGCGGCCGGCGAGGACCGCTACGGCACCGCGGCCGTCATCTCGCAGGGGTCGTTCGCGCCGTCGCCCGGTTCCTCGGTGTTCCTCACGAGCGGTGAGGCGCCCGCCGACGCCCTGACCGCCGGCCCCGCGGCCGCCTCGCTGGACGCCCCGCTGCTGCTGACCCCGGCCGCCGCCCTGGCCCCCGCGGCCGCGGCCGAGCTGACCCGCCTCGCCCCCGCGACCGTGTACGTCGTCGGCGGGGCGGACCGCGTGCCCGAGGCGGTGCTGACCGCGGTCCGCAGCGCCGCGCCGGGCGCGAGCGTCGAGCGCATCGCCGGGACCACGCGCTACGAGACGGCCGTGGCGGTCGCGCAGCGGTTCTTCCCCGACGCCGAGGGCGTGGTGGTCAGCCGCGGCGACACCTTCCCCGACGCGCTGTCCGGCGGGGCGGCGGCCGCCGCCGCCGGCGTCCCGCTGATGATCACGGAGCCGACCGCGCTGCCGGCGCCCGTGAGCACCTGGCTCGCGGGCCAGACCTTCGACGCCGCCCTGGTCGTCGGGGGGACGTCCTCGGTGAGCGAGAGCACCGCGGCGGCCGTCGCAGCCCGGGTCAGCGACCCCGCCGACGTGACGCGCGTGGGCGGTGCCGACCGCTACGCGACGTCGGCGCTCGTGGCGACCGCGGTGTTCGCGGACGCGACGACGGCGCTGATCGCCACGGGCGAGAACTTCCCCGACGCGCTCGCCGGGGTCCCCGCCGCTGCGGTCAACCTGGCGCCGATCCTGCTCGTGCGCCCGCAGTGCACGCCGCTGCCGATCTTCGACTACGTCGCCTCGAGCGCCATCACCTCGGAGATCGTGCTGGGCGGCCCGGACGTCGTCACGGCCGACTCGCTGCTGACGAACTGCGCCTGACGGCGGGCCGTCAGTCGGGAGCCACCGCGCGGGCGCGGCGCGGCAGGACGGGAGCGGGTGCGAAGGCGGCCGCCGGCCGGGCGACCGGGTCGGGAGCGGGGGCCGGAGCCGGGGCGGGCGCCGGAACCGGCGCGGGGGCACCGCGCGGCGGGGCCACCTCGCCGGCGGGCAGCTTGTAGACCTGCACGACCCACAGGCGCCCGTCGGCGGAGCGCACGGCCCCGACGCCGAGCTGGGTCACGTTCTCGCGCAGCTCGTTCGCGCGGTGCCCGGGCGAGCCCCAGAACGCGTCCTGCAGCTCCTCGGCGCTCGCCCCGACGCCGACGTTCTCGGCGACGAGGCTCCAGCCGGTGAGCCGGCGGGCCAGGTCGGCGTTGTGGGCGAGGGTCCCGGTCGAGGCCAGGTGGAACGCCCAGTCGGTCGCGACCGCGGTCGTGTCCGGCGACAGGCGCAGCGGGGCGAGACCGGCCGCGGCGCGGGCGGCGTTGACGAGGTCGTAGGTGCGTCCGGCGGCGGCGCCGTCGCCCTCGACGGCGCCCGTGGTGGCGGCGGCGGTGGTGACCGGCGGGTGCGCCTGCCCCTGGTCCGCCTGCGCGGGGGCGGCGGCGAGCAGCGTCGCCGACGAGGCGAGCAGCGCGGCGAGGGCGAGGGCCCGGCGGGTGCGGGT
>NZ_JAAALN010000261.1 GCF_009906795.1 Kineococcus siccus | reverse complement strand
CCGTGACGGCTTTCGGGGTCAGCTACGTCGCCGTGGTGGGGGTGCTGTTGCAGGCTGCGGTGGTGGCTGGTCGAGCCGCGCGGGCGTTGCACCCGCGTCGCTGACCGCTCGCTTCTCGGCATGACCGCGCGGTTCGCCGTGCGAGTTGAGCAGTACCCCTAGCGTCAAGGCATGGCGCCGATCAACGCAGCGAACGGCAAGGGCACCTACGAGATCAGGATCGGTCTGTGGCTTCGCAGGAACAGGCGCTCGAGATCCAGGAGCGGTTGACCAGGGCCTTGTGCCTCGAAGCTGGGCACGATGGGCCGTGCGAGGTGCCGTGGTCCATCGCCGTGCTGCCGCCTGAAGCAGTCGATAAGGGTGAGGACCGCTACGACGAGCTGGTTCAGCAGGCGAGGATCGAGGGCACCTGCTGACCTCGACCATCACGCGGCTGCGGCACGACCGTGCGTCCTGCTCGCTGGCCTGAGGCGGCGTGCTGGAGAAGATGTCGTCGTGATCGCCATCCTCGCCGCCCCCACCAACCTCGGGCTCCGCCCACCCCAGCCAGGCAGCGTGCCCGGCTGCGCCAAGGCGCCTGAGGCCCTGCGAGAGGCGGGCCTGCACAGGCGACTGCTCACCCAGGGGGCCGAGGACGCCGGCGTGGTCCTGCCCGGGCGCTACGTCGCCGACCCCGCCACCGACGACGGCCTCAGCGGGGGCGGCCCCTTCACGGGCCGGTTGCGCAACCAGGACGCGATCCTCGAGCACGCCACCCGCTTCGCGGCACGGCTGGAACACCTGTTGGCGGCAGGACGTGCACCTCTGGTGCTGGGCGGTGACTGCAGCCTGCTGCTGGGTGCCGGCATGGCCTTGGCCCGGCGCGGTTCCTACGGCTTGATCCACGTCGACGGGCACACCGACTTCCGCCATCCCGGCAACAACGACGCGTGCGCGAGCCTGGCCGGAGAAGACCTGGCGGCAGCCGTCGGCCGGCACTGGCCGGCCGTCGCGGACCCCGAGGGCACAGGAGCCTCGTTCCACGCCCAGCACGTGGCCCACCTGGGGTGCCGCGACGACGACGAGCACCTGTCCGAGGCGCGGGACACCCTCGGGGTCGTCATCCCTGCCAGCCGGTTGCGCGGTGGCCATGGAACATCGAGCGTCGTCGCGGGGGCAACCGCTGCACTGGAGGTGGTGGGCCGAGCTCGCAGTGGCTACTGGCTGCACGTGGACGTCGACGTCCTCGACCCTGAGCACCTCCCGGCGGTGGACAGCCCCGACCCGGGTGGCCTGACCCCGCAGGAGCTGACCGAACTCCTCGTTCGCCTCGCTCCTGGGGCGGTGGGGATCCAGGTCACCGTCTTCGACCCCGACCTGGACCCGGACGGCCGCTGCGCACGGCTGCTGGCCGACGTCCTGGTCACCGGTCTGCGGCAGCTGGCCTCCGACTGCTGAGTCCACGCGATCCGGTCGTCCCGGACCTGACTCCACCACCGTTGCGGCGCAGCGGGTCTCCACGTTTGTCTCACTGATGGCGCGGGGGTGCCGGTGAGGTCACGTCTGCGGCGATGCCTCTGACCTGGAAGGCATCTGGGCGGCCGCGCCGTGGAGGACGTGCTGGACGACCGTGGTGACGAGGTGGTCGAAGTCCGAACCCGCGACCTCGAGGAGGACGTCGGGCAGGGTCAGCTGTTCCAGGACGAGCCAGTTGACGGCCAGGTAGAGCAGGACGGCCGTGGTGGCGTTCCCGGGCAGACCGGTGTCGAGGTGGTAGGAGATGACGGCCCGCAGGTCCGTCAGCACCGTGGCGGTGAGGACGTGCCGCAGCGCGGGGCGGCGGGTGGCCTCCAAGCGCAGTTCGAGCAGTGCCAGGTGGCCGCTGCGGTAGGCGGTGATCCGCTCGGTCAGCTGGTGCACCAGCTCGACGACGCGGTCGTGGTCCCGCGGCTCGGCGAGGCCGCGGGCCACCGTGGCGGCGTCGGGAGCCAACCGCTGGTAGATGCGCCCCCCGGCCTGGGTCAGCAGTTCGTCGCGAGAGGCGAAGTAGTTGGAGGTGGTGCCGGCAGGCACCGATGCCTCAGCGTCCACCGCACGGAACGTCAGCCCTCGAGCTCCCTGTGCGGCGAGCACCTCGATGGCGGCGTCGAGCAGTGCTGCCCGCCTCTGCGCGTTGGCCATGCGTCGTCTCCTCGCCTATCGACGACGACAACTGTAGTGGTCTACTGTCGCAGCAGTGGCACTACGTCTGTCGTGGCAGGGCGTCGAGGACTCGGTCCCCGGAAGAGGAGTGGTGGAGTGCGTGCGCTGACCTACTACGTGGGGGTGAGCCTGGACGGCTTCATCGCCGCCCCCGACGGTTCCTTCGACTTCTTCCCGGTCGAGTCCTCGGTGCTGGACTTCATCGCCACGGAGTACCCCGAGACCCTGCCCACCCACGTGCGCGAGCACCTGGGCATCAGCGCCTCTGCGGTCCACTTCGACACCGTGGTGATGGGTCGCGCCACCTACGCCCCGGCGATGCAGGCGGGGATCACCAGCCCGTACGCGCACCTGCACCAGCACGTGGTCTCCACGACCCTGGAGGCCGGCCCGGACCCGGACGTGCAGGTGAGCTCCGATCCGCTGGCCCTGGTCCGCCGGCTGAAGCGTGAGGACGGCGCCGGGGTGTGGCTGGCAGGGGGAGGCCGGCTCGCCGGTGCCGTCCTGGCCGAGATCGACGAGTTGGTCGTCAAGCGCTACCCCGTGGTGGTCGGCGCGGGCATCCCGGTCATCGCCGCCCCGCACGCTGGCGTGCAGGCCTTCGAGGTCACCGCTGAGCGCGCGCTGAGCGGTGGCACCACGGTCACCACCTACGCCCGCTCGACCTGATCGGTCGGTCCCCGAGGAAGGTCGCGCCGCTCGGCGCGGGAGCGGGGCGCCTCGTGGCCGTCGTCGGGGAGACGGTTCAGGCGTCCGCCCGGCACCCCAGCACGACCGGCCCCATCAGGCCCGTGACCTCCTGCGACGGGAACACCCACACCGTCGGCGTGGACTCCTGGAAGTAGGGCCCGAGGGTCCCGTAGACGGTCACCTCGACGTCGACGGTGCCGCTCAGCCCGGGCAGGTCGACCGTCCAGGGCGCGCAGAACAGGCTCGCGACCTCCCGGCCGTCCACCACCACCTCGGCGCTGCCGCGCAGGCGGCCGAGGTCCAGGGTGACCGCCGAGGTGCCCGCGGGAACCTCGGCGCGGCACCGGTAGCGCACCCCGCCGCTCCAGGCGCGCAACCCGATCCCCGGCCACGGGCCCAGGGTCACGGGGGCGGGGACCGTGTCGACCCGGGCGGGCCCGGACCACAGCGCGCCGGCCCGGTCGGTGCTCACGGCCGCGGTGCGCACCACCACCTCGGTGGGCGCGGCGACGGGGTCGGGCAGGTCCACGCGCCCGTCCACGACGGGTAGCTCACGTCCCGCGACGAGCACGCTCGCCTCGGCGGACACCGGCACGGTGAACCCCGTCGTCCCGGCCGGCACGTCGAAGCGGTACCACTGCACGGCCGGCACGGGGTCGTCGCCGGTGTGCACGACGTCGGCCTCGGCCCCGATCACGGGCACCCCGTTCATCCAGCGGGCACCCGCGAGGGGGTGCGTGCGGCGCACCGCGTGCACGGGGGCGAGTTCACCGCGGTGGCCGCGCTGCTCGGTGCTCACGCCGCTGCGGCCACCGCACGCGACCTCCCAGCCGGCACCGCTGACGACCGTGCTCACGCCGTCGGCGTGCTCGACGACGAGGTCGACGTAGGCGACGTCGCGCGTGTCGGTGCTGTCGGTGACGACCTCCAGCCGGTGCGGCCCCGCGCCCAGGGCGGACGCCAGGTCGTGGGAGAAGTACATGGGGTTCGCCCCCCAGCTGGACTCGTAGTACTCGACCTTCTCCTGCCGCGCGACGGGTTCGCCGTCGAGGAACACCGTCAGGCCCGTCGCGGCACCGACCACGAGGACCGCCCGGTGCACCGGCGCGGGCACCAGGACGTCGTGGGAGAACACCACGTGACCGTCGGGCTGCATCCCGGCGCCGACCGACATGTACTCCGGCCGCACCCCGAACCCGCCGGGTTCCACCAGGAGGAACCAGGAGCGGAGCAGGTCGTCGCCGTCGAGGCCGTGGCGGCCCGGGGCGTTGTCCACGTCGAACAGGTGGTACTCCAGCACGTTCGGGCCGGGACGCACGTCCACGACGGCCGTGCTGGCGTAGGTCGCCGACGTCGGCAGTTCGGTGCCGTTGAAGAACACCCGCTTCGCGGCCCCCGCACCCACGACGAGGTCGGCGGCACCGGGGCGCTCCGACGTCACGAGGGTCCGCACCGCCACCACCTCCCCGGGGCCGGGGGAGGCCGTGCGGGCGAACTCCTCGTAGACGAACGCCTTCACGCCGAGGCGGCCGCTCTCCTTCTCCACCCCGCGGGTCGCGGAGTGCACCACGCGGCCCCAGGCCGGGGTGGCCAGCGGGCGGCGGCCCGCGAGGACCTCCTCGACGTCCGCCGGCAGCAGCGGCGGCGGCAGCTCCGCCGCGGCCACGGCGGGGTGGGTGCGCAGCACCTGCCCGAAGGTGGCCTTGGTCGGGGTCCAGCGCTCGGGGGCGGCGCCGTCGGTCTCGGCGTGCTCCATCGTCCAGACCTGCAGCTCGTCGACGCCGGCGCCGGCGGGCAGGGCCAGGTCGCCGAAGTCGTTGCGCATCGTGGGAACCAGCTCGCCGGTCCACCCTTCGGCCAGCGGCACCAGGTGCGCCGGCGGGACGGCCGGCGCGACGGGTGCGCCCTCGGGCCGTCCCTCCCGCCACACCAGCAGCCCCAGCGGTGCGCCCGCCAGCGGCACGTCCACGTGCGACACGTCCCCCTCGACGCGCACGGGGACCGGCGTCCGGCTGCCCGTCGCCGGGTTCCACAGCTCGGCCTCCGCGACCGGCGCCTGCACGGTCACGGTGCGCTGCAGGGCGTACCGGGTCGCGTCGAAGTCGTAGTCGGTCCACCGCCAGCCGTCGCCGGGGGAGCGCAGGGGGTAGGCGCTGGCGTTGGGGAACGCGCCGCTGACGAGGGCGACGCCGCACTCCCCGTGCCGGCGCACGAGCAGCGGAACATCGCTGCTGGCGTGGTCGTGACCGCGGCCGACGGCCTCCACGGCGGCCGCCGCGTCCGCGACCCGGACGACACCGGGGTGCTGCGCGAGCGCGGCGACGAGCGCGTCGTCGCCCGCCCGCCCGGCCGCGGTGGCCGGCGCGTCGCCCACGACGAGGACC
>NZ_JAAALN010000260.1 GCF_009906795.1 Kineococcus siccus | reverse complement strand
GCCCCCAGCCCCCCGACGAGCAGCCCGCCGGTCAGGGCCGCGAGCGGTGAGGCCGCGGCCACCGAGCTGCGCGACACGAGCGCCACGAGCAGCGCCAGGACGCCGTAGGCACCGGCGAACGTGGCGAGTGCGCGCCAGAACGGCACGCTGCGCTCGTGGTCGAGCTGGTCGCGCACCCAGGCCCGCACGGCCCGCCGCGCGGCGAGGACCGACAGGAGCGTCAGGCCCAGCGGGACGACGCTGACGGGCGTCGTGCCGACGACCGCGAGCGGGCTGCCGTGGCCGAGCAGCCACAGGTCGGCGCCGACGCGGACCACGGACGCCATCGACGACGTGGAGCGCACGGCGGCGATCCAGCCGACGACGGCGGCCACGAGCAGGGGGACCAGGACGAGCAGGACCGCGCGCACGGCGGCGGTCAGCAGCGGCAGCAGGTCCGCGGCCGTGACGTCGGAGCGGCCGGAGCGGGCGGGGCGGTCGAGGAGTTCGGACATCCCCGCCATGCTCCCGCGACCGGGGGCCCCGGTGGCGGACCGACGCGCCCGCGCGGGACGCACGAGGCCCGCCGGTCCAGGCGGGAGCCCGGCCCGGCGGGCCCGTGGTCGTGCGCGCGCTCAGAGCGCCCGGACGAGCTCCCGGGCCAGGCGCGCGGTCTCGCTCGGGGTCTTCCCGACCTTCACGCCGGCCGCCTCGAGGGCGTCCTTCTTGGCCTGGGCGGTGCCCGCGGACCCGGACACGATGGCGCCCGCGTGGCCCATCGTCTTGCCCTCGGGCGCGGTGAACCCGGCGACGTAGCCGACGACGGGCTTGGTGATGTGCTCGGAGACGTAGGCCGCGGCCCGCTCCTCGGCGTCCCCGCCGATCTCCCCGATCATGACGATGACGTCGGTCTCGGGGTCGTCCTGGAACGCCTGCAGCGCATCGATGTGCGTGGTCCCGATGACCGGGTCGCCCCCGATGCCGACGGCCGAGGAGAAGCCGATGTCGGCGAGCTCGTACATCATCTGGTACGTCAGGGTGCCGGACTTGGAGACGAGCCCGATGCGCCCGGGCGGCGTGATGTCGGCCGGGATGATGCCGGCGTTGGACTTGCCGGGGCTGATCAGCCCGGGGCAGTTCGGCCCGATGAGGCGCGAGGTGCCCTTGGCGGCGGCGTGCGCGTAGAACTCCGCGGAGTCGTGCACCGGGACGCCCTCGGTGATGACGACGACGAGCGGGGTCTCCGCGTCGATCGCCTCCATGACCGCGCCCTTGGTGAACTTGGCCGGGACGAAGATGACGGTGACGTCGGCGCCGGTGGCCTCGCGGGCCTCGCCGACCGAGCCGAAGACGGGGACCGCCACGGGCGAGCCGTCGGCGCCGGTGAAGTCGACGCTCTGGCCGCCCTTGCCGGGGGTCACGCCGCCGACGATCGTCGTGCCGGAGGTCAGCATCCGCTGGGTGTGCTTGCGCCCCTCGGAACCCGTCATGCCCTGCACGAGGACCCTGCTGTCAGAGGTCAGGAAGATCGCCACGGATCAGGCCTTTCCGGTCGCTGCGAGCTCGGCGGCCTTGTCGGCCGCGCCGTCCATGGTGTCGACCACGGTGACGAGGGGGTGCGCGGCCTCGGCGAGGATCCGGCGGCCCTCCTCGACGTTGTTGCCGTCCAGGCGGACCACGAGCGGCTTGGTGGCGTCGTCGCCGAGGATGCCGAGTGCCGAGACGATGCCCTTGGCGACCTCGTCGCACGCCGTGATGCCGCCGAAGACGTTGACGAACACGCTCTTGACCTGGGCGTCGCCCAGGATGACGTCGAGGCCGTTGGCCATGACCTGCGCCGAGGCGCCGCCACCGATGTCGAGGAAGTTGGCGGGCTTCACGCCGCCGTGCGCCTCGCCGGCGTAGGCGACGACGTCGAGGGTCGACATGACCAGCCCCGCGCCGTTGCCGATGATGCCGACCTCGCCGTCGAGCTTGACGTAGTTCAGGCCCATCTCCTTGGCCTTGGCCTCTAGGGGGTCCGCCGCCGCGGCGTCGACCAGCTCGAGGTGGGCCGGGTGCCGGAAGTCGGCGTTCTCGTCGAGGGTGACCTTGCCGTCGAGCGCGACGATCGTGCCGTCCTCGGTGCGCACCAGCGGGTTCACCTCGACCAGCGTCGCGTCCTCGGCGACGAAGACCGTCCAGAGCTTCTGGATCGCGTCGGCGACCTGCTCGCGCAGCTCGGGCGCGAACCCCGCGGCCTCGACGATCTCGGCGGCCTTCGCGGCGTCGATGCCCGTGAGGGCGTCGACGGCCACGCGGGCCAGCGCCTCGGGGCGCTCGACCGCGAGCTGCTCGATCTCCACGCCGCCCTCGACGCTGGCCATCGCCAGGTAGGTGCGGTTGGAGCGGTCCAGCAGGACGGAGAAGTAGAACTCCTCGGCGATCTTCGCGCCCTCGGCGATCATCACCTGGTGGACCGTGTGGCCCTTGATGTCCATGCCGAGGATCTCGCCGGCCCTCGCGGCCGCCTCCTCGGGTGAGTGGGCCAGCTTCACGCCGCCCGCCTTGCCGCGACCGCCGACCTTGACCTGGGCCTTGACGACGACGGTGCCGCCACCCATGGCCTCGGCCGCGGCCCGCGCCTCCTCGGGGGTGGTCGCCACCCGGCCGTCCAGCACGGGTACTCCGTGCGCCGCGAACAGGTCGCGCGCCTGGTACTCGAAGAGGTCCACCAGCGATCCTCGTCTTCCTCGTCGTCGGGTCGGGTGCCGGGGGAGGTCCCGACGGGAGGCACCCGGGCGTCCAGCACCCTAGTCCCGCGGCCCCGGCCGGCCGGAGCCAGCCCGCGCCCCGCGGACGGGCAGCCCGAGGTCGAGGTCGGCCGTGTCGACGGGGAGCCCGGAGGCCAGCGAGGCGTTCCCGGCGATGCCGACGGCCAGCGAGCGCAGGCCGTCGACGTGGTCGGCGGCGCGGCGCAGCGGGTCCTCGCCCGGGCCGCGGAAGACGTCGCGCAGCAGGCGGGCGTCACCTCCGCCGTGGGCGCCCGCGTCGGCCGGGATCGCCACCTCGCGGGCCGGCTGCCAGTGCTGCTGCAGGAGGAGGCGCTCGGACACGGGGCGCAGCCCGGCGCCGCGGTCCCCGGCGCCGGCCGCGCTCGCGTCGAGGACGTCGCCGGCCGCGACCGCGCCGCGCTCGACGACCGTGAGCTCCGCCCGGCCGCGCGTGCCGTTGACGGCGACCACGTAGCCCTCCCACGGCGCGTGCGCGGTGAGGGAGTAGGTCATCGTCGAGCCCCGCGCGTGGTCGACGACCAGCGACAGGGTGTCCTCGATCGTGATGCCCTCGCCGAACACGTCCTGGTCGCGCAGGTAGCCGTCGTGCCCCTCGTGGTCGAGGTAGAGCTCGCGGAGCTCGGGGTCGGCGCGCAGGTCGAGGGCGAACGGGTCCTGCGCGGCGGCCGGGTCGTCGCGCCGCCCGTGCGCCACCCCCCGGCGGCGGGCGTTCTCCGCGCCGTAGAACCGCAGCCCGCCGCGCGCGTAGACCCGGGTGGGCGCGTCGTCGATCCACCAGTTGACGAGGTCGAAGTGGTGGGAGGCCTTGTGCACCAGCAGACCGCCGGAGCTGGCCTTGTCGCGGTGCCACCGACGGAAGTAGTCGGCACCGTGCCGGGTGTCGAGCAGCCACTCGAAGTGGACGCTCGTGACGTCGCCGACCGCGCCCGACGCGACGAGCTCCCGCAGCGCGGCGTTGCGCGGTGCGTAGCGGTAGTTGAACGTCACGACGACCTCGCGGCCGGTCTCGGCGACCGCGGTCGCGACCGTGCGGCAGCCCGCCTCGTCGATCGTCAGCGGCTTCTCCACCACGACGTCGGCCCCGGCGCGCAGCGCGCGCGCCGCCACGTCCGCGTGGGTGACGTCGGGCGAGGTGACGACGACGCGGTCGACGCCGCGCTCGGCGATCATCCGCTCGAGGTCGTCGGGGTGGTGGCACGTGGGCGCCGGGGCGCCCGCGGCGGCGGCGCGGTCGGCGTGCAGCCGCGCCCGGCCCGGGTTGACGTCGCAGACGGCCACGAGCTCGGCGACGTCGGCGTGCTCGCCCGTCATCGCCCCCACGTACAGGCGGGCGCGCGAGCCCGCTCCCACCACCGCGCAACGGCTCCTGCCCGGCATCGCCGACCTCCTCGTCGCGGGGACCGCCCCTCGCCCCGGCTGCCGGTCACGCTACGACCCCCGCGTCAGGCGTCCAGGACGAGGAGGGGGTCGTGCGAGCGGGACACGCACGGGTAGACGACGTCCACGCGGTCCCGCTCGGCGCCGAGGAGGACGTCGTCGCGGTGGTCCGGGCGCCCCGCCAGCACCCGCATCACGCAGCTCCCGCACACGCCCGTCTCGCAGGAGGCCGGGGTGCCGGGCAGGGCGCCGCGCAGCGAGGCCAGCATGCTCCGCCCCGCGGGCACGTCGACGACGGTCCCCGCGCGCGGCAGCACCACCCGGAAGGCGGTGTCCCGGCCGTGCACGGGCGCGGGGGCCGCGAACCGCTCGACGTGCAGCTCGCCCTGCGGGCAGGCGGTGAGCATCGCGGCGGCGACCGCGTCGAGGAGGCCCGGCGGCCCGCAGCAGTACACGGCGCCCCCGGCCGGCACGGAGCGCAGCAGGGCGGGCAGGTCGGGCCGGGGCGTGGTGTCGCCCGGGAGGACGCGCACCCGGTCGGGGTGGCGCGCCTCGAGGTCGTCGGCGAAGGCCATGCCCGACCGCGCGCGCCCGCGGTGCACCAGCCGCCACGGCGCGCCGGCCGCGGCCACCGCCTCGATCATCGGCAGCAGGGCCGTGATGCCGATGCCGCCCGCGACGAACAGGTACGCGGGTGCGTCGACGAGCGGGAACCGGTTGCGCGGCAACCCGATCCCGACCCGTGCGCCCACCGGCAGGGCGTGGACCTCCGCGGAGCCCCCGCGTCCGGCGGGGTCGTGCAGCACCGAGACCTCGTAGCCGGAGCGGTCCGCGGCGTCCCCGTGCAGGGAGTACTGCCGGACCCGGCCGGAGGGCAGGTGGAGGTCGACGTGGGCCCCGGGCTCCCACGACGGCAGCGCCGAGCCGTCCGCGGCCGCGAGCCGCAGCGACACCACCCCGGACGCGGGCTCGGTCCGGCCGACGAGGACGCCCGCGACGGCGGGGGCGGCTCCCGCACCCGTCCCCGGGGCCGCGGCGTCCGCGGCGGCGAGGTCGCGGACCCGCCGGCGCCGGCGCGCGGCGAGGGCGAGCAGCAGGGCGGGCAGGGAGAAGGCGGGCAGCGGGGCGCCGAGGGTCAGGGCCAGCGGGACGTCGAGCAGG
>NZ_JAAALN010000025.1 GCF_009906795.1 Kineococcus siccus | reverse complement strand
CTTCACGGCCGGCGACGGCCCCGGCGCCCCCGCCGACGCCCCCGTCGTCGTCGCGCTCGACCCGGGTCTGCCCGAGCAGGGCTTCCGGCTGCGCACCTCCCCCGACGGCATCGCGGTCGAGCACCGCGACGCGGCCGGGCTGCGCTACGCGCTGCAGACGCTGGACCAGCTGCGGGCCGGGGCGGACTTCGCCGACGTCGCCTACACGGTCGAGGACGCGCCCGACTTCGCCGTCCGCGGGTTCATGCTCGACATCAGCCGCGACCGGGTGCCCACCCGCCGCACGCTCGCCCGCTGGGTCGAGCTGCTCGCCCTCGCCCGCGTCAACCAGTTCGAGCTCTACACCGAGCACACGTTCGCGTTCCGCGGGCACCAGGAGGTCTGGCGGGACGCCTCACCCCTGACGCCCGAGGACCTGCACTGGCTGGACGCCCGTTGCGCCGCAGCGGGCATCGCCCTGGTGTGCAACCAGAACACGCTGGGGCACATGGAGCGCTGGCTGCGGCACGAGCCGTACGCGGGGCGCGCCGAGAACGAGGACGGCTTCACCTTCGACGGCCGGCACCGCTCGCCCAGCACGCTGGAGCCCACGGCGGAGAACGCCCGGTTCGTCCTCGACCTGCTCGACGACGTCGTCCCGCACTTCCGGACGAAGCGCCTGAACATCGGCGCCGACGAGCCGTTCGAGCTGGGTACCGGGCGCACGCGGGCCCGCGCCGAGGCCGAGGGGATCGGCCCGGTGTACTTCGAGTACGTGACGCAGCTGATCCGGCCGTGGGTCGAGCGCGGGTACACCGTGGAGTTCTGGGCCGACGTGTTCGGCAACCACCCGGAACTCATGGACCGCGTGCCCGCGGGCGCCGTCCCCGTCGTGTGGCAGTACGACTCACCGTCGCTCACGGCGGCCGTCATCGACACCGCGGGCGGCGCCGAGGTCGCCGCGTGGCGCGCGGCGGGCATCGACGTGGAGGGGCTGCGGAACGGGTTCCGCGACCGCGCGAAGCTCCTCCTCGACGCGGGCGTCCCGTTCTGGGTCGCGCCCGGCACGAGCAGCTGGAACTCCCTGCTGGGCCGGCTGGACAACGCGCTGGAGAACATGGTCGACGCCGCGACGGTCGGCCTGGAGAACTCAGCGACCGGCTACCTGAACACCGCGTGGGGTGACGGCGGCATGTGGGACCCGCCGTCGGTGGCGTTCGGCCCGGTGCTGTTCGGCGGCGCCGTGAGCTGGAACCTCGCGGCCAACCGCGACCTCGACGTCGCCGCCGTCCTCGACGAGCACGTCCTGCTGGACCCGACCGGGACCACGGGCGCGGTGCTGGAGCGCACCGGGCGGGTCTGCGGGCAGCTGGGGGTCGCCACCCTCAACGCGTCCCCGCTGCACCGGGCGCTGGTCACGGGCGGCGAGCTGCCCCCCGGGATCACCCCGCCGGAGGAGAACCTCACCGCGGCCGCGCAGGTGCTGGCGCAGTGCCGCGAGGACCTGCGCACCGCGGAACCCGCGAGCGCCGACGGCGACGTCGTCGTGCGCGAGCTGACGCAGGCGATCCGGCTCAGCGAGCTCGCGGTGCGGCTGCTGCTGGCCCGGTCCGCGGGCGGGGGGACCGTCGGCGCCGCCGACGCGCGCCGGCTGCTGACCGAGCTGGAGGGCCTGCTCGTCGAGCAGCGCGCCTGCTGGCTGCTGCGCTCGCGCCCCGGCGGGCTCGAGGACAGCCTGGGCCACGTCGACACCCTGCGGCACGCGCTCCTGCGCGCCGCCACCCGCTGACGGTGACGAGGACGGGGGTGACGGGCACGAGGTCGACCGGGACGGCGGTCCTGCGGGCCGGGCTCGACATCGGGGGCACCAAGGTCGACGGCGTCGTGTTGGCCCCCGACGGCGCGGTGCTCGCGCGCGAGCGCACGCCGACGCCCGGCGGGGCGGCCGCGCTGCTGGCCGCGGCCGGTGACCTCGTCGGGCGGCTCGCGGCCCGCTGTGCCGGTACCGGGACGGTGGGCGGCGTCGGCGTAGGCGTCCCCGGCCTGGTGGACCCCGCGTCGGGCACCCTCGTCGACGCCGTGAACCTCGGGATCGGGGCCGGCGGGTTCGCGCTGGGCCCGCTGCTGTCCCGGCGCCTGGACGGATTGCCCGTCGTGGTGGAGAACGACGTCAACGCCTCGGCGCTCGGGGCCGCCGCCCTGCTCGGCGCGGACGACCTGGCCCTGCTGTCCCTCGGGACGGGCCTCGCGGCCGGTCTGGTCGTCGACGGCGTCCTGCGGCGCGGGGCGAGCGGGGCCGGCGGCGAGGTCGGGCACCTGTCGGTGGACCCGGCCGGGCTGCCGTGCGGCTGCGGTCAGCGCGGCTGCCTGGAGACGCTCGCGTCGGGGCGGGCGCTGAGCCGCCGCTGGCCGGGTCGCCCCGGGGAACCCCCGGACGCCCTGTGGACCGCGGCCGCGGCGGGGGACACGGCCGCGGTGGCGGTGCGCGACAGCTGGGCCGACGCGGTCGCCGCGGCCGTCGCCGCGCTCGTGCTGACGCTCGACCCGCGCCACGTCGTGCTGGGGGGCGGGGTGTCCGCCGTCGGGGAACCGCTGCGGGCCGCGGTGTCGGCGGCCGTGCAGCGCCGGGCCGCCCCGTCGGGGTTCCTGCGCGGCCTCGCCGTGCACGAGCGGCTGACCGTGCTGCCCGCCGGTCAGCCCGTGGCCGCGATCGGTGCCGCGGACCTCGTCGGGGCGCGGTGACGCGCCTCAGCCCGCGACGACCCGCAGCGTCCCCGCGGTCGCGTCGGCGGCGTCGGGGACCAGCATCCCGGCCTGCGTCCCGCTCGTGAGGTAGGCGACGGCCTCGGCCGAGATGACCTCGCCCGGCGTCAGCACGGGCACGCCCGGCGGGTAGGGGCTGACGACCTCGGCCGCCACGCGGCCCACGGCCTCCTGGGCCGGCACCTGCTCGACGGGGCCGAAGAAGGCGTCGCGGGGCAGCAACGCGGTCTCGAGCTCGAGCGATCCCGGCGGCGGCAGCTGCGTGGGCGGCAGCCGCTCCAGGTCGCCCGCCTCGGCGGCGAGCCGCCGCAGCGCGTCGAGCAGCACGGCCTCGGTCGCGTCGTCGTCGGCGTGGGTGAGCCGGGCCCCGATCCGGCAGGCGTCCGCGGACCCGACGTCGACGTGGCACGCGCTGCGCAGCCAGTCGCCGGCCTGGTAGCCGCTGATGCCGAGCGCGCGGACGTCGACGGTCAGCGCGAGGGGGTCGAGCTCGAAGGCCGCGCCGGGTCCGACCACCTCGCGGCCCATGAGGTCCAGCCCGCCGATCCCGTCGACCGCCCGGCGCAGCCGCTGCGCGCGCTCCAGCGCCGCGCCCAGCAGGTCCTCGCCCTGCTCGACCATCTGCCGACGCCACCCGTCGAGGGAGGCGTAGACGAGCGGCGACGAGCTCGTCGTGCCCAGCAGGTCCTCCCGCGCGGACAGCACGTGCGGGTCGACCCGGTCGCCGGTCAGGTGGAAGCAAGAGCTCTGCTCGATGGCCGCACCCATCTTGTGCACGCTCGTGACGACGAGGTCGGCCCCCGCGCCGACGCCCCACTCAGGCAGGTCCGGGTGGAACGGCAGGTGCGCGCCCCACGCCTCGTCGACGATGAGGGGCACGCCGAACTCGTGGCAGACCCGGGCGACCCCGGGGATGTCCGCGCAGGACCCCCAGTCGGTCGGGGAGATGAGCAGCATCCCCTTCGCGCCGGGGTGGGCCTGCAGCGCGGCGCGGACGTCGTCGGGCTCCGGCGGGTGGGCGAGGTGGCGCTCCCCGTCGAACTTCGGGTGCACCCAGACGGGCCGGATGCCCGAGATGATGACGCCGGCGATCACGGACTTGTGCGCGTTGCGCGAGATCAGCAGCTCCTCGCCGGGGCCGGCGACGGAGATCATGGCGCTCTTGACGGACAGGGAGCTGCCGCAGGTCGAGAAGAACGCGTGGTCGGCGCCGACCGCGTCGGCCATGAGGGCCTCGGCCCGGCTCACCACGCCCTGCGACTCGCGACGGTCGTCGAGACCGTTCAGCGTGAGGATGTCCGCGGCGAACATCCGCTCCCCCAGCACGGCCAGCACGCGCGGGTCGACCCCGCGGCCCTGCTTGTGCCCCGGCGGGCCGAAGACGACGTCGCCACGGCGGTGGAAGGCCTCGACGGCCTCCAGGACGGGGGCGCGCGAGTGGTCGGCGCTCACGGGGGCTCCTCGGGTCGGGACCGGGTCTGCGCCGTGCGGTACCCGGCCGCCGCTCGTCCATGCCCGCTCGCGTGCGGACGCCCCACCTCCCGCGACGGTAGGGTCGGTCGCGGTGCGCCGGGAAGTCTGGTCGGCAACGTCGTCGGCGACCCCGGAAGCAGGTTCTCGTGCCCTCCACCCCCAGCGCCAACACCGGTCTCTTCGCGCGCGGCTCGTGGCCCGAGGCCAGCCGCATCGCCGCGATCCTCCGCCTCGAGACCGTCGGGGGGGCTCTCCTCCTCGTGGCCACCGCGCTCGCCCTCGTGTGGGCGAACCTGCCCGGCGGCACCTACGAGGAGGTGCGGCAGCTGCACGTCGGCCCCGCCGCGCTCGACCTCGACCTCTCGCTGGAGCACTGGGCGGCCGACGGCCTGCTCGCGATCTTCTTCTTCATCGCGGGCCTCGAGCTGAAGCGGGAGTTCGTCGCGGGTGACCTGCGCGATCCGCGGGCGGCGGCGCTGCCCATCGCCGCGGCTGTCGGCGGCATGGCCGTGCCGGCGCTCGTCTACGTCGCCGTCACGGCGGCCTCGTCGTCCTCGCCCGAGGGGGCGGCGGCCGGCTGGGCGATCCCGACGGCCACCGACATCGCCTTCGCGCTCGGCGTCCTCGCGGTGGTCGGCAGCCACCTGCCGTCGGCGCTGCGCACGTTCCTGCTGACGCTCGCCGTGGTCGACGACCTGCTCGCGATCACCGTCATCGCGATCTTCTACACGAGCGACCTGGCGCCCGCGCCCCTCCTCCTCGCGCTCGTGCCGCTGGCGCTGTTCACGCTGGCCGTGCAGCGGCGGATCCGGACGTGGTGGCTGCTCCTGCCGCTCGCGCTCACGACCTGGGGCCTGGTGCACGCCTCGGGCGTCCACGCGACCGTCGCGGGCGTCCTGCTCGGGCTCGTCGTGCCCGTCGTGCGCAGCGACGCCGCGGGCGGCCCGGACGCCGGCCCGGGCCTCGCCGAGCACTTCGAGCACCGGTGGCGGCCGCTGTCCGCCGGGTTCGCGGTGCCCGTGTTCGCGCTGTTCTCGGCGGGCGTCGCGATCGGCGGGGCGTCCGGCTTCGCCGACGCGCTGTCCGACCCCGTCGCGCTGGGGGTGATCGCGGGTCTCGTCGTCGGCAAGCCCGTCGGGATCCTCGCCACGACGTTCGTGCTGTCGAAGCTGACCCGCGCCGAGCTCGACCCGAGCCTGCGCTGGATCGACGTCGTCGGGGTCGCGGTGCTCGCCGGGATGGGCTTCACGGTGTCGCTGCTCATCGGTGGCCTCGCCTTCGGCGAGGGCAGCCCCGCCGCGGAGCACGTCACCCTCGGCGTCCTCCTCGGCTCCACCCTCGCCGCCGTGCTCGCGAGCGTCGTCCTGCTGCGCCGCAACAAGGTCTACCGCGAGATCGAGGCGGAGGAGCTCGTCGACGAGGACGAGGACGGCATCCCCGACGTCTACCAGCGCTGAGGCTCAGGCCTGCGCGCGCAGCGGGGCGAACAGGTCCACCGCGCTGCCGTCCGGGTCGTGGACGGTCGCGTAGCGCTGGCCCCAGCTCGCGTCCCACGGCGGGAGGTGGCCCGTGCCGCCGTGGGCGAGGAGGTCGGCGTACACCCGCTCGACCCCCGCCGGGTCGCCGCACGAGAAGGACAGCGCCAGCCGGTGCCCGCCGGAGCCGGGTCGGAAGGACGCGTCGAAGCTCCGCATCTCCTCGTGCGTGTCCACGAGGAGCCTCAGCCCGCCCGGCAGCGCGGCCTGCGTGTGCGTCTCGCCGTCGGCGCCCGGTGGGAAGACCAGGCCGAGGCGTCGGTAGAAGGCCAGGGCGCGCGCCATGTCGGCCACGACGAGCCCGAGGCACTGCAGCTGCGGGAGGGGGAGCGGTCCGGGGTCCACGGCGGGGACGCTAGGGGGTGCCTCGGACACCCCTCCCGCGGCGCGCGGCGCGCAGTAGGGTCGGGACCACTGCACCTCGCGGTCACCGCCCGGCACGAGCCGGCGGCCGTGGACGGTTGGACCCACAGCCCGCAGCGACCGCCGGCGACCGCCGGTGGTCCAGGGCACGCGCCCGCCCGGGTCCCACCGTCCCCGGCGTCGGGCCTGCCGAGGAGGGACGTTCCCGATGTCCGAGGACCTGCAGGACCACCGCTCGGAGACCATGACCGACCCGCAGGCCGCCTTCGCCCAACTGGGCCGCATGCTCCTGGGCGAGAAGCCGCTGATCGAGGTGCTGCACGAGGTCGCGCGACTCGCCGTCGGGACGATCCCCGGCGCCGACGAGGTGTCCATCACGCTCATCGAGGACGACCGCACGCGCACGGCCGCGTTCAGCGGCTCGCTCGCGGCCACGCTCGACGAGCGCCAGTACGGAGACGGCTTCGGCCCCTGCCTCGACGCGGCCCAGTCCGGGAACGTCGTCCGCGTCGACGACACCGCCGACGAGGCGCTCTACCCGCACTTCGCGGCGGTCGCCCGCCGCCAGGGCGTCACGAGCGTCCTGGCGGTCGGCCTGCCCATGCCCGCGCGGGTCCTCGGCGGCCTCAACGTCTACCGCCTGCACGGCACGGCGCCCCTCGACGGCGCGGCGGAGGCCACCGCCACGGCCTTCGGGGCCTACGCCGCCGTGGCCCTCGCCAACGCCGCCCTCCTGGACAGCCGCCAGCGGCTGGCCCTGCACCTGCAGGCGGCCATGCAGAGCCGCTCGACGATCGACCAGGCGAAGGGCATCATCATGAGCCTGGCCGCCTGCGACGCCGACGAGGCGTTCCGGCTCCTGGCCAAGCGGTCGCAGCAGTCCAACCGGAAGCTGCGCGACCTCGCGGCCGAGATCGTGGCGGCCGCCGAGCGGGGGGAGCGGGCATGGGGACGGTGACCGAGGGGCTCGCCGAGGCCCTGGCGCGGCTCGCCCGCGACCTGCAGCGCGAGCAGGGTGCGCCCGCGACGCTCGAGCGGGTGGTCGCGTCGGCCATCGCCCTGGTCCCGGGCGCCGAGGAGGGCTCGATCAGCCTCGTCACCGGGCGCTCGCAGGTGACGTCCGTGGCCGCCAGCGACGAGCTGCCCCGCGCCGTCGACGCGCTGCAGTCCGAGACGGGTCAGGGCCCGTGCCTGGACGCGATCTACGAGCAGGAGACGGTGTCGGTCCCGGACATGGCCTCGGAGGCCCGCTGGCCCGACTTCGCCCGCCGCGCCGCGCAGGCCGGGACCGGCAGCATGCTGTCCTTCCAGCTGTTCGTGCAGGAGGACACGCTCGGCGCGATGAACCTGTACGCCCGTGCCCCGCACGCCTTCGACGCCGAGTCCGAGCACGTCGGCTTCCTCTTCGCCGCGCACGCGGCCATCGCCTTCTCGGCCGTGCGGCGGGGCGAGAACCTCCAGGTCGCGCTCGACAGCCGCAACCTCATCGGGCAGGCGCAGGGGATCCTCATGGAGCGCCACGGCGTGAGCGCCGACGAGGCGTTCGTCCTGCTCACCACCGCCAGCCAGCACCGCAACGTCAAGCTCCGCGTGGTCGCGGAGGACCTGGTCGGCGGCCGGCGCCTGTCGCGCTAGCGGCCCTCGTCCGGCCGCGGCGGCCGGGCTCGCTTCTCGACGAGGTAGCTGTGACCGTCGATCGTCACCCGCTCCCACCCGCCGTACCCCGCGCGCGCCTCCTCCTCGGTGCGCGCGCCGCGCGCCGGGGCGTCGTCGAAGCTGACCTGCGCGGGGCCGGTGAAGCTGAACGCGGCGTCGAGGAAGAGGTCGACCAACCTGAACCGCGACTGCGGCCGCCGGATCGACCGGGGAGTGCCTGCCTGCTCGTCGACCATCACGGTGATCCCTTCGGGGGTGAACACTTCGTGCACACATCATCGTACAGTGAGGTCGTGGCCGCCAGTCCTCCTCCCGTGACCCCCGACACCCCCACCGCAGACCTGCCCGTCCCCGACCTGCCCGTCCCCGACGTGCCCGTGCCCGACGTGCCCGTGCCCGACGTGCCCGTGCCCGGCGTGCCGCCCGAGCCCGACCCGCTGGCCCTCGAGCGGCAGGTCTGCTTCGCCATGGTCGTCGCGGCCCGCAGCGTCGTCGGCCTGTACCGGCCGGTCCTGGAGCCGCTGGGCCTGACGCACCCGCAGTACCTCGTCATGCTCGCGCTGTGGGGCGCCTCGCCCCTGTCGCTGCGCGAGCTGAGCGACACCCTGCAGCTGGACCCGCCCACCCTGTCGCCGCTGCTCAAGCGCCTCGAGGCCGCCGGTCTCGTCGAGCGCCGCCGCCTGCCCGAGGACCAGCGGTCGCTCGCGGTGACCCTGACCGCCGCGGGCCGGCAGCTGCGGGCCGCCGCCGAGCAGGTCCCCGCGCAGGTCGTCGCCCGGCTCGGCCTGGACGTCGCGGAGCTCGAGGCCGTGCGCGACGGCCTCACGGCCGTCATCGCGGCCGCCCGGGCCGCGGACGCCTGACCCCGCCTCCTCGTGGTACCAATCTGACCGTGCCTGCGCCGCGTCTCGCCCTCACCCGGACCTACCTCGCGCCGGCCCCGGGCACGGCTCCCGGCGGCGGTGAGCTGCCCGGCGTCGCCGACGTGGGCGCCAGCGCCGCGGTGCACAGCGAGGAGACCCACTACGACACCCCCGACCTCGCGCTCGCCGCGGCCGGGGTCTCGGTGCGCCGCCAGACCGGCGACGGCCCCCGCGGCTGGGTGCTCGAGCTGCCGGGCCGGGGACCCCGCCACCACGAGGTGCGCCACGCCCTCGGCCGCGCCGTGCGCACCGCACCCGCGGCGCTCCAGCGCCTCACCTGGGCGGCCGCGCGCGGGCGGACCCTCGGGCCCGTGCTCCAGCTGACGGCCGACGCCGGGCAGCGCGACCTCGTCGACGCCGACGGGCTCGTCGTCGCCCGGCTCACGACCCGCACCGTCGTGGCCCGACCGCTCACGCCGCCCGACTCGGCGGCCCAGGAGTGGGCCGAGTGGCAGGCCGAGGTCGTCGACGGCCGCCGCGAGCTGCTCGACGCGGTCGGTGCCGCGTGGGAGGCGCTCGGCGCGGAGGAGTCCGACCGCACCCAGCTGCTGCGCACCGTCCTCGACGACCCCACCGAGGACGACGACGACGTGCAGACCCCCGGCAGCGGGGGCGGCGCGGGCGCGCTGGTCCTCGGCCAGCTGGCCGACGACGTGTCCCGCCTCCTCGTCGCCGACCCCCTCGTGCGCATCGACGCCCCCGACGCCGTGCACGCGATGCACGTCGCGACCCGTCGGCTCGACAGCGTCCTGGCCACCTTCGGGCCGCTGTTCGAGGCGGAGCCGCGCGAGCACCTGCGCGCCGAGCTCGCCGCCCTGACCGCCGTGCTGGCCGCGGCCGACGACGTCGAGGTGCTCACCGAGCGGCTGCTGCCGGACCTCGACGAGGAGGCCGCCGGGCACGTCGCCGGTTCGGGCACGGGCGACCCGGCCGTCGTGGCCGAGCTGGTCCGCGCCGAGCTCGCGCGCCGGCACGCCGCTGCCCACGCGGAGGTGGTCACCGCCCTGGACGACGAGCGCTACCGCGCGCTCGTGGAGGCGCTCGAGGCCTTCGTGGCCGTCCCGCCGACCACCGCGGACGCCCGTCGCTCGGTCCGCAAGGTCCTGCTGCCGATCGTCGCCGACGCCCACAAGCGGGCCAAGGAGGCCTACCGCGACCTCGACCCGGACGGCGACGACACCGGCGAGGCCCTCGCGCGCCTCCGTCTCGCCGCCACCCGGGCCCGGGACGCGGCCGAGCTGCTCGAGCCGGCCCGCGGCGACGCGGCCGCCGACTACGCCGACGCGGTCAAGGAACTGCTGGACGTCCTCGGCGAGCACCGCGGGTCCGTCCTCGCGCGGGCGCTGCTCGGGGAGCTCGTGCCGGGCGCCGGAGCGGGGGCCTTCGTCCTGGGCCGTCTGCACGGCCTCGAGGAGGTCCGGGCCGCCGTGGCCCAGCACGACCTGGACGACGCCTGGAGCGTCGCCTCCGGCAAGAAGCTGCGCCGCTGGATGCGCTGAGCGCGGGGGAGCGGGCGCCGGGGAGCCGGGCGCAGGGGTCAGTAGGGTCGGAGGGTGTCGTCTGCGGAGTTCTCCCGGCCCGTGCCGCTCACCGGTGACCTCGTCGCGCTCGAACCGCTCGGCCCGCAGCACGTCGAGGGCCTGCGGGCGGTCGTCGCCGAGGACGACCTGTGGCGCACCTGGTACACGCGCGTCCCCGCTCCCGACGGGGTGGCGGCGGAGGTCGAGCGCCGGCTGGCGCTGCAGGCCGCGGGCGCCATGGCCCCCTGGGCGCTGCGGCGCCGGGACACGGGGGCGGTCTGCGGCGTGACGACGTTCATGGCGCCGGCCCCGGCCGACCGCCGGCTCGAGATCGGCTCCACGTGGCTCGCCCCGTCCGCGCAGGGCACGGGCGTCAACGCCGAGGCCAAGCTGCTGCTGCTCGGCCGGGCCTTCGACGACCTGGGCTGCATCGCCGTCGAGTTCCGCACCCACTGGCACAACCACCAGTCGCGCACCGCGATCGCCCGCCTGGGGGCCAAGCAGGACGGCGTCCTGCGCAACCACGTGGTCTGGCCGGACGGCTCGCTGCGCGACACCGTCGTGTTCTCCGTGCTCGACAGCGAGTGGCCGGCCGTCCGGTCCGGGTTGCAGCACCGCCTGCGGCGGCGGGGCGTGCGGTGAGCGCCGCGGCCGCGCTGTCGCTGCGCGGGCTGACCAAGCGGTTCGGCACCACCACGGCCGTCGACGCCCTCGACCTCGACGTGCCCGCGGGCTCCTTCTACGGCGTCGTCGGGCCCAACGGGGCCGGCAAGACCACGACGCTGTCGATGGCGACGGGCCTGCTGCGCCCGGACACCGGCCGCGCGATCGTGCTGGGCGAGGACCTGTGGGCGGACCCGGTGCGCGCCAAGCGCCGCCTCGGGGTGCTGCCCGACGGCGTCCGCCTCTTCGACCGCCTCTCGGGCCTGGAGCTGGTGCGCTACTCCGGGCTGCTGCGGGGCATGCCCCGCGACGTCGTCGAGCCGCGCGCGGTCGAGCTGCTCGACGCGCTGGGCCTCGCCGACGCGGGGGCCACGCTGGTCGTCGACTACTCGGCGGGCATGACGAAGAAGGTCGCGCTGGCCTGCGCGCTGGTCCACGCTCCGCGGCTGCTCGTGCTCGACGAGCCGTTCGAGGCCGTCGACCCCGTCAGCGGCGCGACGATCCGCGAGATCCTCACGGCCTACGTGGGCGGTGGCGGGACGGTGGTGCTGTCCAGCCACGTCATGGACCTCGTCGAGCGGCTGTGCGACCACGTCGCCGTCATCTCCGCCGGCCGGGTCCTCGCGGCCGGGCGGCTGGAGGACGTGCGCGCCGGCGTCGGCCTGGAGGAGCGCTTCGTCGACCTGGTCGGCGGGCACCGCGACATCACGGGGAGCCTCGCGTGGCTGCGGGCGTCCGGACCCGGCTGAGGGCGCCGCGGCCGGAGCTCGTCCTCGTCCGGCTCAAGCTCACCCTGCTGCGCAACGGCCTGCGGCGCAGCCCGTGGCAGGTGGTGGCGCTCGTGCTCGGCCTGGTCTGGGGGCTCGCGGTCGTCGCGGGTCTCGGGGCGGGGCTCGTCGCCCTGCGCTGGCAGCCCGTGAGCGTCGCGGGACCCGTCGTCGTGGGCGTCGGCAGCCTGGCCGTGCTCGGCTGGGCCCTGCTGCCGCTCGTCGCCTTCGGGGTCGACGAGACCCTGGACCCCTCCCGGTTCGCGACGTTCGCGGTCGAGCGCCGGCCGCTCGTCCTCGGCCTGCTGGGCGCCGGCGTGCTGGGCGTCCCCGGCGTCGCCACGCTGCTGCTCGCGCTCACGACCGCGGTCACGTGGTCGCGGTCGGTGCCCGCGGTCCTCGTCGCGCTGGTCGCCGGGGTCGTCGCGACCCTGACGTGCGTGGCGGCCTCGCGCGCCACCACCACGGCCGCCGCCGCCCTGCTGCGGGCCCGCCGCACGCGCGACGTCCTCGCGGTGGTGGGCGGGACGGCCGCGGTCGGGCTGGGGCCCGCGCTCAACGTGCTGGTCAACCGGGCCGGCGGCGCCGTCGAGGGCGCGCTCGACGTCGCCCGCTCCGCCGCGGTGGTCGCGGGCTGGACCCCGCTGGGCCTGGCCTGGGCCGCCCCCGCGGACGCCGCCCAGGGCCGGTGGGGCACGGCCGCCGCCCGGCTCGTGCTGGCCGTCGCGGTCCTGGGCCTGGTGCTGCTGGGATGGGCCGCGGCGCTGCGGCGCGCCGAGGCCCGGCCCGACACCCACGTCGGCGCCGCCGATCGCAGCGGGCGCGCGACCCTGCTGGACCGCCTCGTGCGGCGGCTGCCCGACCACCCCGCGGTCGCCGTCGCGCAGCGGTGCCTGCGGTACTGGCGGCGCGACCCCCGCTACCTGGTGAGCGCGGCGTCGCTCGCCGTCCTGCCGCTGCTGCTGGTCGTGCTGCCGCTGTCGCAGGGCAGCGCGGTGGGCCCCTGGCTGCTGGGCGCGGGGCCGCTGGCCGCCTTCGTGGCGGGCTGGTCCCTGCACAACGACGTGGCCTACGACCACTCGGCGTTCGCGGCGCACGTCGTGACCGGGCTGCGCGGGCGCGACGACCGCGCGGGCCGGGCGGCGGCCGCCGCCTGCTGGCAGCTGCCCGTCGTGGTCGTGCTGTGCCTGGCGGGGACGCTGGTCGACGACCGCGCGGACCTGCTGCCGGCCGTCCTCGGCGCCGCGATCGGCTGCTACGGGGCGGGTCTCGGCGTCTCGAGCGTGGCCAGCGCCCTGACGCCCTACGCGGCCCCCGCCCCCGGCGCCAACCCGTTCCAGACGCCCCGCGGCGCGGCGGCGGCCACGGTCGTCGCGCAGTTCGTGTCCTCGGCCGCCATCACGGTGCTCGCGCTGCCGGCCCTCGTCCCGGCGGTCGTGGCCGCCTTCGGGCCCACCTGGGTCGGCTGGATCGCGCTCGTCCTCGCGCTCCTCACGGCCCCGCTGTGGACGGTGCTGGGGATCCGGCGCGGCGGGGCGGTCCTGGACCGCCGCCTGCCGGAGGTGCTGGCCGCGGTCAGCCGCACGTGACGGGCCGGCCGACGCCGGTCCTGCGCCGGTGAGCGGCACCCTCCGGCTGGTCGTGGCGCTGGGCCTGCTGGTGCTCGTCGCCGCGGCGGTCGGGCGGGCGGCCGGGGTGCGGCAGGAGCGCGACGTGCTCGTCGTCACGGCGCGCGCCGTCGTCCAGATCGGCGTCGTGGGGCTGGTCCTCGGGCTGGTGCTGCGCACGCCCGTGCTCGCGCCCGCCTACCTGCTGCTGGCGCTGGGCGCGGCGTCCTGGACGGCCGCCCGGCGGCTGCGGCCCCTGCGGGCCTGGCCGGTCACGGCGGCGGCCATCGGCGCCGGCGCGGGCACCGCCTCGGCGGTCGTGGTCGGTGTCGGCGCCCTGCCCCTGCACGTGCTGCAGGTGCTGCCGTTCACGGCCCAGCTGATCGGGGGCTCGATGACGGCGGCCACGCTCGCGGGACGGCGGATGCTCGACGAGGTCGACGGCGGCTGGGACGCCGTCGAGGGGTGGCTCGCCCTCGGCGCCACGCCGCACCAGGCCGTGACCGGCGCGGGGCGCCTCGCGGCGGCGCGCGCCCTCGTCCCGGCGCTGGACCAGACGCGCACGGTCGGGATCGTGACGCTGCCCGGGGCCTTCGTCGGGCTGCTGCTGGGTGGGGCGTCGCCGCTCGAGGCGGCCCGCGTCCAGCTGCTCGTCCTCGTGGGCCTGCTCGCCGCCGAGACGATCGCCGCCGTCGTCACGACGCGGGGGATCGGGCGGCGACTGCGCACCCGGCCCGTTTGCGCGGGCGGGTGAGGACGCGGGCGGGTGACGACGCGGGCCCGGACGCACGGAGGGCCCCCGTCCTGGTGGACGGGGGCCCTCCGGCAGGTCTGGGGGTGGCTCAGAGAGCGATGACCTGGTCGGCCTGCGGGCCCTTCTGGCCCTGGGTCACCTCGAACTCGACGCGCTGGTTCTCCTCGAGCGACTTGTAGCCGTTGCCGGAGATCGCCGAGTAGTGGACGAAGACGTCGGGGCCTCCGCCGTCCTGCTCGATGAAGCCGTACCCCTTCTCGGAGTTGAACCACTTGACGGTGCCCTGAGCCATGCCTTCTCCATCAATTTCTCGGTCGTGCGAGACCCGCCCGTGCGGGTCCCGGGCTGAGTGGGAACGCCACTCCGCACCCAGCCGGGTGAAAGCGACGCCCGCAACACACTCCGCGGGCGTTGGGAGAACGTACGAGGAGCTGCGCTAGCTGCAGCCGAGGGGACGCTAACAACCACCGCTCCCGGTGCGCAAGAGGTGGAGACCGACGAACGTCTGGGTGGGGGTGGTGGCGGACTCCCGCGCGCCGCGGCGTCCTCAGCCGAGGGCGTCGACCGCGAGCACGACGCTCGCGGCGGTCCAGCCCAGCGGTGCCGGGCCCGCCGGCGCCCCGTCGGCGCGGACCTTCTCGGGCAGGCTGCCCCAGGCCGTGCGGTGCGCCGCGAGCCAGTCCAGCCAGCGCGCCGCGTCGGCGTCCTGGCCGCTGGCGGCGAGCGCGTAGGCGGTCAGCGCGGTCTCGGGCGTCCAGGACGTCCCGTCGGACTTCCAGCCCGCCCCCGGCGCCAGCCCGCCCGCGGGCCGCCGGGCCTCGGTCTCGTAGCGGCGCAGGGCGTCGAGGACCGCCGGGTCGACGGTGTCGGCGAAGGGCGGCAGCAGGAAGGTCACCGCGGCGTCGCGGCCGCCGCCGTCGGCGTAGCGCTGGTACCCGCCCGGGCCGAACTCCGCCCGCACGAGCCCCGCGAGCCGCTGCGCCGCCCGGCCGGTCTCGCGGCCCCGGGCCGCCTCGCCCGCGACCGGCCAGAGCTCCGCGGCGGCCCGCAGCCCGGCGAGCTCCGCGGCCGCGGAGCCCAGGGTCAGGTCGGCCTCGGGGCGCTCCCAGTAGTCGGAGGAGGGCTCGGGCAGCCGCCGGCCGTCCCGGCTGCGCTCCAGCAGGAAGTCCGTGGCGCCGTCGAGCAGGGGTTCCAGGGGCGCCAGCTCCGCGCGCGCGGTGGCGGCGTCCGGCGCGTCCGCGACGACCTCGCCCAGCGCCCACAGGGCCCAGCCCGCGCCGTCGGCCTGCCGGCGCCGGTCGTCGGGCGGGCCCGCGCCGTCCAGCCGGTAGCGGGCCTCGAAGCCGCCGTCGTCGAGCTGGACCTCGGCGAGGAAGCCCAGCGTGGCCAGCGCGTCGTCGCGGTGCCCCGTGGCGGACAGCGCGACGGCGGCGAAGGCGGAGTCCCGGGGCCAGGCGTAGCGCCAGATGCCGGCGGGGGCGGCCTCGACGGCGCCGTTGGCCTGGCTGAGGCCGCGCAGGTCGAGCAGCGCCTGGCGCACGGTGGGGCCCCACGGCCCGTCCGCGCCCGGGACCGTGCCCTGCGCGAGCCACGCCTCGTCGGACACGGCTCCCGCCGGCAGCGGCGGTCGCCACGAGGCGTCGGTCAGCAGGCGCAGCGGCGCGGCGGCCTCGGTGCGGTCGGGCAGGCCGGTCACCGTCGCCGTCACGGCCAGCACCGAGCCGAGCACGGCGGCGAGCACGGGCCAGCGGTGTCGCACACGCCCTCCTCGGCCCGGGCCGACGGCGCCGGCTGCCGTCGGACGCTAGCGCGCGCCGGCCCCGCCGGGGGGCGACTCCGGCGATCCGGCCCGGCGGTGGCCGCGTCGTCCGGAGCAATGCCGAACATCGGAGTTCGGCGCGCCGAACTTCGTGTCACGATGCCCTGGTGACGAGCACCGAGCGCGCCTTGCGGCCCACCCGGCCGCCCCGCGCCAGCTTCCTGCGCCTGCTCGGCCCGGCGTTCGTCGCGGCCATCGCCTACGTGGACCCCGGCAACGTCGCCGCGAACCTCACGGCCGGTGCGCGCTACGGCTACCTGCTGCTGTGGGTGCTGGTCGTCGCCAACGCGATGGCCGTCCTCGTGCAGTACCTGTCCGCGAAGCTCAGCGTCGTCACCGGCTCGACCCTGCCCGAGGTGCTGCGCGACCGGCTGGGCCGCAGGGCCCGGCTGGCCTACTGGGGCCAGGCGGAGCTCGTCGCCGCGGCCACCGACCTGGCCGAGGTGATCGGCGGCGCGGTCGCGCTCCAGCTGCTGTTCGGGACCCCGCTCGTCGTCGGGGGCGTCCTGGTGGGTGCCGTGTCGCTGGGGCTGCTGGCCCTGCAGTCGCACAACGGCGTGCGCCGCTTCGAGTTCGCGGTCGTCGCGCTGCTCGCGGTCATCGTCGTCGGCTTCGTCACCGGGGTCGTCTTCGCGCCGCCGGACCCGGCCGAGGCGGCCGCCGGACTCGTGCCCCGCTTCGCGGGCGCCGACACGGTGCTGCTCGCCGCCAGCATGCTGGGCGCGACCGTGATGCCGCACGCGATCTACCTGCACTCGGCGATCGCGCGCGACCACCACGGGCCCGTCGCCCCGGCCCAGCGCCGCCGCGTCCTGGCGGCCACCCGGGTCGACGTCGTCGCGGCCCTCGTCGTGGCTGGCCTCGTCAACATCTCGATGCTGCTGCTCGCGGCCTCCGCGCTGCGGGGCGTGGAGGGCACCGACACCCTCGAGGGCGCCCACGCCGCCGTCGTCGCCAACGTCGGCGTCGGGGTCGGCCTGCTGTTCGCCGTCGGCCTGCTGGCCTCGGGGCTCGCGTCGACCTCCGTGGGCGCCTACGCGGGGGCCGTCATCATGCAGGGCCTGCTCAAGGTGCACGTGCCCCTGCTCGTGCGCCGCGTCGTGACGCTGATCCCCGCGCTGCTGTGCCTCGGCCTGGGCGTCGACCCCACGCGCGCCCTCGTCATCAGCCAGGTCGTGCTGAGCTTCGGCATCCCCTTCGCGATCATCCCGCTCGTGCGCCTCACGGGCAGCCGGGCCCTCATGGGGGCCGACGCCAACGGCCGCGTCGTCAGCGCCCTCGCGGTCCTCGCCGTCGTCGCGGTCGTCACCCTCAACGTCGCGCTCATCGTCCTGACGATCAGCGGGTGAGCTGCCCCGTCGTGGCCGCGGCCACGAGGTCCGCCGCCACGTCGCGCAGCTTGCGGTTGGCGTTCTGCGAGGTCCGTGACAGCTGGCGGAACGCCTCGTCGGCGTCGCAGCCGTGCAGGGCCATGACGATGCCCTTGGCCTGCTCGATGACGGCGCGCGACTCCATCGCGGTGCGCAGGTGCTCGGCCTCCGCGACGGCCTCGGCGTGCAGCGCGGCGTTGGCCACGGCGGCCGAGGCGACGTCGGCGAACTCCTCCGTGAGCCGCACGGTCTCCTCCGCCAGGGGCCGGCCGTCGGTGCAGTAGACGTTCACGCCGCCCATGACGTGCTGGGTCGTCAGCCCGCTCGAGACGCTGCTCGTGACGCCGTGGCGGCGGGCGACGGCGGCGTAGTCCGGGTAGAGCTGGTCGGGGGCCGCGGTGTCGCCGACGCTGACGCTGATCCCGCTCTGGGCCGCGTCCACGCACGGGCCGAAGCCGTCGTCGTACTGACGCTCGTCCAGCGCCACGGCCAGGCGGCCCGTGAACGCCACGCTGGTCCCGCGCCCGCCGCGGCCGAGCAGCGTCACGGAGACCTCGTCCGCCTGGGGGATGTGCCGCAGCCCCTCGTCGGCGACGCGGCGCAGCACCTCGTCCAGGGGGTGGTCGCCGACCACGAACCGGGAGAGCTCGGCGGGCACGCCGGGGGCGGTCCCGCGCGCTGACGACTGCTCGGTCATCGCGTGTTCCTGTCGTCGGGGGGAGGGCGCCGTGGTGCGACGGACCCGTTTGCGTCGTCGTCCGGCGGGTACCCGGCGGAGCGCGGTCGAAACACCTGGCCGCGCACCCGGTCCCGAGGACCGGTGCGAGCACGGGGCTCACTCCCCACGGCACCCCCAGGACGCGAACCCTTGAGCAGCTCCCCCGACGCGGCGCCCGCCGCCGTCCCCCTGACGCCCGACCGGCTGGACGACCTGCACCCCGCCGTCGACGTCCCCGCCTACGACCGGGACGCCCTCGTGCCCGCGGTCGTCCACATCGGGGTCGGCGGCTTCCACCGCGCCCACCAGGCCGTGTACTTCGACGACCTCGCCCGCAGCGGCCGCTCCACCGAGTGGGGTGTGGTCGGGGTCGGGCTGCACAGCCCGCGGATGCGTGACGCGCTGGCCGGCCAGGACAACCTCTACGCCGTCGTCGAGCGGGGCCCCGAGACCGACCAGGTGCACGTGGTCGGGGTCCTCACGGACTACCACTACGCGCCGGACGACCCGGGTGCGGTGCTCGACCGCCTCGCCGACCCGCGGACCCGCCTGGTCACCCTGACCATCACGGGGACCAGCTACCCGCAGGGCGAGCCCGACCGCGACGACCCCGACGTGGTCGCGGACGTCGAGACGCCGTCGACGCCCGGGACGGCGTTCGGGTTCCTCGTCGAGGCGCTGGCGCGCCGGCGGGCGGCGGGGGTCGGGCCGTTCACCGTCCTGTCCTGCGACAACGTGCAGCACAACGGAGACGTGGCGCGGGCGGCCGTGCTCGCGACGGCCCGGCTGCGCGACGCCGGCCTCGCGGAGTGGATCGCGGAGCACGTCGCGTTCCCCAGCAGCATGGTCGACCGCATCACGCCCGAGACCACGCCCGGGGAGCGCGAGGCGATCGCCCGCGAGCACGGCCTGGACGACACGTGGCCCGTCATCACCGAACCCTTCTCGCAGTGGATCGTCGAGGACTGCTTCTGCGCGGGCCGGCCCCCGCTGGAGGAGGTCGGGGTGCAGTTCGTCGACAACGTCACGCCGTACGAGGTCATGAAGACCCGGCTGCTCAACGGCTCGCACTGCGCCCTGGCCTACCTCGGGCACCTGGCGGGGTTCCGCACGACCGACGAGGCGATGGCCGACCCGCGCATGCGGGGGTTCGTCGAGGGCTACCTCGAGGAGGTCGCCGCGCTGCTCCTCGCGGTGCCCGGCATCGACCTCGCGGCCTACCGCGCGACGCTCGTCGAGCGGTTCTCCAACGCCCGGCTCAGCGACGGACTGGACCGCCTCGCCCGCCGGGGCAGCACGAAGGTCCCGAGCTACGTCCTGCCCAGCCTGCAGCAGGCGCTGGACCAGGACCGCCCCCGTGGCCACGTGGTGCTCGCGACGGCGGCGTGGCTGCGCTACCTGCGGGGCACCGACTACGCCGGTGCGCCCATCGAGATCGCCGACGCGGAGGCGGACCGGCTGTCGCAGCTGGCGCGGGCCGGCGGCACGGACCCGCACCCCTTCCTCGAGGGGAGCGGGCTGTTCGGCACCCTGGGCGACAGCGCCCGCCTCGCGGCGGAGCTGACCGCTGCGCTGCAGGCGCTCGAAGAAGGCCCGCTCGAGGCCGCCGAGCGGCTGCGTGCGCCCGACGTGCTGACGCAGGCGGAGGGGACGGCGGCGTGAGCGCACCCTCCCGGACGACCACCTCGTCGACGGACGTCGAGCAGGTGCGGGCCGCGCTGGACGCCGTGACGTGCGTCCTGTGCGACGCCGACGGGAACCTCTTCCCGTCCGAGGAACCCGCCTTCGTCGCCTCCACCGACGTGACCAACCGGTTCCTCGCCGAGCACGGCGTCGAGCGCCGCTACACCGCCGAGGAGCTGCGGCTGGCCACGACCGGCCTGAACTTCCGGTCCACCGCCATCGCCCTCGCGGTGGAGCACGGCGTCGGCGTCGCGGACGACGTGCGCCCGGCCGGGGCGGCCGCCGCCCCGGCCGGCTCCGCCCCGGTGCTGGACGCGGCCGCGCTGCAGGCGTGGGTCGAGGCGGAGGCCGCGGCCGTCACCGCGCACCTGCGCACGGCGCTGCGCCCCGACCCCGACGTCCTGGAACCGCTCACGGCGATCGGCCGGGCCTACGACGTGGCCGCGGTCAGCTCCAGCGCCGACGGCCGGATCGCCGCGTGCTTCGAGGTGACGGGCCTGGCGGGGTTCTTCCCGCCCGAGCGCCGGTTCAGCGCGGAGGACTCGCTGCCCCGCCCGACGAGCAAGCCGGACCCCGCGATCTACCGGTTCGCGGGCGAGCGGCTCGACATCGGCCCCGGGCGGGCCGTCGCCGTGGAGGACTCCGTGCCCGGCGCGACGTCCGCCGTGCGGGCCGGCTGGCCCACCATCGGCAACCTGCAGTTCGTCCCCGCGGACGAGCGCGCCGAGCGCGAGGCCGCGCTGCAGGCGGTGGGGGTCCTCACCGTCGTCTCCTCGTGGTGGGACGTGCTGGACCTGCTGCCGCGCACGGCGCCGGCAGCCCCCGCGGCGGGCTGACGGCCGACCCGCCCGGCCGCGCCGGTCCGTCTGCGTCGCAGGCGGACCGGCCCGGGTTCACCGTCGGCGTGCTGCGCGGACTCCCGCCACGACGAGCCCCGCGCCCGCGGCCAGGGCCACCGTCCGGACGCGGGAACCCCGCGGCAGGGCGTGGTCGACGCCGTCCTTGACGCGGTCGCTGACGGCCAGCGGGATCCCCGTGAGCACGTTGCCGGGGGGCGTGCGGGGGATCTTCGGGTGCGGCCGCGTGGGCGACGTCCGCCGCTGCACCTCCCACGCGTTGCCGATGGCGCGCAGCTGCGCGGGGCTCGCGACCCGCTGCAGCCGGGGGAGGAGCTCGTCCTCCTCGTCGTGCGCGTCGTGCCGGATCACGGCGAACGCCTCCCGCACCTGCGCGTCGTACCCGGGCGCGTGCGGGTCCGCCGTCTGCAGCGCCTCGAGCAGCTCGTTGATGCGCTGGTGGTCGCCCTGGATGTGGGCGGTCAGGTCGGCGTCCTCCGGGAGGTGCCGGCGGTAGGCGGGGAACAGCACCGTCTCCTCCGCGAAGGCGTGCCGCAGCGCGCGTTCGGCGAGCTCGGCGACGACGCGGCCGCGCGCGGCCGCGTCGGGTTCGGCGTCGTAGGCGGTCATGAGGGCGTCGAGGTCGGCGTGGTCGCGGCTCTGCCGGGACAGGATGCTGCGCCGGCCACCGCGCTGCGCCTCGGACTGCTCGGCGACGGACACGAGCTGTTCGCGGGAGGGGAGCGACATGCGAGCTGGCTACCCGTCGCAGCCGTGCTCATGCGCGCGCCGCCCGCCCGCACCGGCGGCGGGGGGAGAAGCCGTGCGCGGCCCTCGGCGGAGTGGCAGGCTCCGCGCGTGACCGACGAGCTGGGGCAGCGGCTGAGGGCCGCGTGGGCGTCCGGTTCCGCCGACGCGCTGGTCGACGTCGGCTGCGACCTGGCCGACGAGGGCCGCCAGGAGGAGGCGGAGGAGTGCTTCCGCCGGGCGATCGCCCTGGGCGAGGACTGGGTGTGGTTCAACGTCGGCAACACCGTGCGCGAGCTCGGCCGCCCCGAGGAGGCGGTCGAGGCGTACCGGCGCGCGCTGGCGGCCGGCGAGACCGACGCGTGGCTGAACCTCGGCGCGGTCCTGGAGGACCTCGGCGACCTCGACGGGGCCGTGGACGCCTACACCCGCGCCGGGGAGGAGGCCCGCGACCCCGAGGGCTTCCTGCGGCTCGCGGAGCTGCGGCGCGAGCAGGGACGGCCGGAGGCCGCCGAGGCCGCCGCGGACCGGGCCGCCGCGGCCGGGCACCTGCCCGCCGTGGGCCTGCTGGCGTCGTGGCGCTGGCAGCGCACGGGTGACGTCGCGCTCGAACCACTGCTGCGGCAGGGGGCGGCCGTCTGCGGTGCGGCGCGGGCGGACCTGGCCCAGCTCCTGCTGCGCACGGGCCGCCGCCCGCAGGCGCGGGCCGAGCTGGAGCGCGGCGCGAAGCTCGGCCAGCGCGAGTGCTGGCTGCCGCTGGGCAACCTGTTCGCGGGGGACGACCTCCTCGCGGGTGGGGAGCGGGACGACCCCGCGTCCGGGGACGTCGACCTCGCCGCCGCGGAGGACGCCTACCGCGCGGGCATCGCCGCGGGGGACACCCACTGCCACCACAACCTCGGGGTCCTGCTGCTGCAGCGCGGTGAGGCGGCGGGCGCGGAGGAGGAGTTCCGCGCGGGTGCGGTCGCGGGCGACGCGTTGGCCGAGCGCGCCCTGCGCCGGTTGCGGGGGCCCGAGGCGGGCTGACTCGGGCTGGAGCGGGTTCAGCCCGCCGTCGCGGCGTTCCGCTCGGCGAGGGCGCGCAGCAGCGGTGGCGCGTCGAAGGCGCCGAGGGCGACCTCGATCAGGACGAGGGAACCGCGGTCCTCCGCGGCGTCCTTCAGCGCCTGCGCGAGCTCCGCCGCCGTCGCGACGGCGTGGTGGGTCAGCGCCGGCCCGACGAGGGCGGCCGCGATCCCGTGCCAGTCCCAGGGCGTCACGTCGTTGTAGCCCGCGGTGGGGCTCTGCAGCGCGCGCTCGATCGTGTAGCCGCGGTTGTCCAGCAGGACCACGACCGGGCGCAGGCCGGCCGCGGCGATGCTGCCCAGGTCCTGCACGGTCATCTGCGCGGCCCCGTCGCCCGTGAACAGCACGGGGCGGCGCACCGGGTCCGCGAGGCCCTGGCCGAGCACCGCGGGCAGCGCGTACCCGATGGAGTTCCAGACGGGCTGGCCGACGAACACCGTGTCCGCGGGCAGCCGCAGCCCGGCCGCTCCCCAGAACGACGTGCCGGTGTCGGCGAGCACGGCCGTCCCCGCGGGCAGCCAGTCCTGCACGACCGACCAGAAGGCCTGCTGCGTCAGCGGTCCCACGCCCAGCTCGACGGGCGCGGGGACGGGCCGCGGGGCCGCCGGGGCGGGGACCGGCCGCCGCGTGCGGGGGAGTTCCGCGGCCAGGACGCTCACCGCGTCGGTCAGCGCCACCTCGTGCGCGGGCCCGTCCCCGACCGCGGCGGTGGTGGCCGTGAGCCGGACCGTGCGCGCGTCGGCGGGCCGGTGGGTGAAGAACCCCGACAGCACGTCGGTGAAGGTCACCCCGAGGTGCACGACGGCGTCGGAGGCCTCGACCAGCGCGGCCGCGGCCGGGTCGACCATCGTGCCCGCGTACGTCCCAGCGGCCAGCGGGTGGTCCTCGTCGAGGCAGCCCTTCGCGGACAGCATCGTCACGAACGGCACGCCCGCGGCCTCGGCCATGGCCCGGACGGCGCCCGCGAGCCCGAACCGGTCGACCAGGTGACCGACCACCAGGACGGGGCGCCGCGCGTCGGCGAGCAGGGCCGCGAGGTCGGCCGCGAACGCCGCGACCGCCGCCGGGCCGGTCGCGGCCGCGAGCGGCGTGGCCAGGCGGGCCGCGTCCACCGGGAGGCCGGCGAGGTCCGCGGGCACGCTCAGGTAAGCGGGGCGGCGGTGGACGAGGGCCGCGAGGACGACGGCGTCGACCTGCTCGGCGGCGCGCTCGCGCGTGAGCGTCTCCTGCGCGACGGTGACCTGCGCGGCGGCCTGCGAGAACCGGTCGAAGACGCCGTCGGCCAGCGTGTGGTGCAGCAGCACCCCGCGCGCGACCGCCGTCGTCGCGGGCGAGCCCACGACGTGCAGCACGGGCACGTCCTCGGCCGCGCTGCCCGCCACGGCGTTGAGGCAGCTGAGCTCCCCGACGCCGTACGTCGTCACGAGCGCGGCCAGCCCGCGGCGGCGGGCGTACGCGTCGGCGGCGTACCCGGCCCCCAGCTCGTTCGGCGAGTGCACCCACGTCAGCCCCTCGACCTGCGCGAGCCCGTCGAGCAGCGTGAGGTTGAAGTCGCCCGGCACCCCGAACAGGTGCCCGACCCCGGCCTGCAGCAGGCGGCGGCCGAGGTACTCGGCGAGGGGGACGGTCGGGGTCGCGGGAGTCGGCACCCGGTCAGCCTCGGCGCGCGCACCACCCTGCGCAACAGACCGCGGCGAGGCTGCGCACGGTGCGCAGCCGAGGCCGGTCGTGAGGCGGCAGACTGGGCACCGTGCCGCCCCTGGACGCGACCGACGCCCGGATCCTCCTCGCCCTCGACGCCGACCCGGACGCCACCGTGCTGGCGCTCGCGGGCACGCTCGGGCTGGCCCGCAACACCGTGCACGCGCGGCTGCGCCGGCTGCGGGAGTCCGGCGCGCTCGGCCCGCCCAGCCGCCGCGTCGACCCGGTCGCCCTGGGCTACCCGCTGCTCGCCCTGGTCACCCTGTCCATCAGCCAGGCGCAGTCGGCGGCGACGACGGCCGGGATCGCCGCGATCCCCGAGGTCGTCGAGGTGCTCGCTACGACGGGCGACGGGGACCTGCTGGCGCGCGTCGTCGCGCGGGACACGCGCGACCTGCACCGCGTCGGCAACCTCGTCCTCGCGGTGCCGGGCGTCCTGCGCTCCAGCACGGTCATCGTGCTGGAGGAGGTGCTGCCCGCCACGGTGGCCCCGCTGCTGCGCCGCGCGTCCCGGGGCTGAGCGGCGGGCCGTCCGGACGGCAGACTCGTCGCGTGCACACCGAGACCCACCGCATCGACGGCCACACCGTCCACGCCCACGTCGTCGAGGTCCCGCTCGACCACGCCTCGCCCGACCACGCCTCGCCCGACCACACCGGGCCCGGGGACGCCCGTCTCGAGGTGTTCGCGCGCGAGTACGTCCGCGACGGCGGCGAGGACCGGCCGCGGCTGGTGTTCCTGCAGGGCGGGCCGGGGCACCGCTCACCCCGTCCGGACCTCGTGGGCGGCTGGCTGGACCGCGCGCTGCAGGACTACCGCGTCGTGCTCCTCGACCAGCGCGGCACCGGGCTGTCCTCGCCCGCGAACCTGCAGACCCTCGCGGGCCTGACGCCGCAGGAGCAGGCGGAGCACCTGCGGCACTTCCGGGCGGACGGGATCGTGGCCGACGCGGAGGTGCTGCGCGCCGCGCTCGGCGGGGAGCAGTGGTCGCTGCTGGGGCAGAGCTTCGGCGGTTTCGTCGCGACGTGCTACCTGTCCCGCGCGGCCGCCGGTCTGCGCGAGGTGTTCGTCACCGCGGGCCTGCCGGGGCTGCGGACCACGGCCGACGACGTCTACCGCGCCACCTACCGGCAGACGGCGCAGCGCAACGAGGAGTTCTTCGCCCGCTACCCGGGCGACGACGCCGTCGCGCGGGCGGTCGCGGCGCACCTCGACGGGGAGGTCGAGCGGCTGCCGACGGGCGAGCGGCTGTCCTCGCGGCGGTTCCGGCAGTTGGGCACCCACCTGGGCGCCACGTCCCGCTTCGACGCCCTGCACCTGCTGCTCGAGCAGCCGTTCACGACCGTGCGCGGCACCCGGCGGCTGCGGGAGGAGTTCCTGCTCGACGTCGCCCCGGTCCTGTCGTTCGCCGGCGCCCCGCTGTACGCGGTGCTGCACGAGGCGATCTACGCGCAGGGGGCGGCGACGAACTGGTCGGCGCACCGCGTCCGGGCGGAGTTCGCGGAGTTCGCCCTCGACGCGCCCGGGGAGTTCCGGTTCACGGGCGAGCACGTCTACCCCTGGCAGTTCGACGAGGACCCGGCCCTGGTGCCGCTGCGCGAGGCCGCCGGCCTCCTCGCCGCGCGCAGCGACTGGCCCGACCTCTACGACCCCGAGGTGCTCGCGCACAACGAGGTCCCGGTGGCCGCCGCGGTCTACCCCGACGACCTCTTCGTGCCGTACGAGTTCTCGCGCGCGACGGCCCGCGCCGTGCGCGGCGCCCGGACCCTCGTCACGAACGAGTACCACCACGACGGGTTGCGGGTGGACGGCTACGCGCTGCTGGACCGCCTGATCGCCCTGCGCCGGCGCTGAGGACGGTCAGGACGGGCTGACCACGACGGGCGGATGAGGACGGGACGGTCAGAACGGGACGGTCAGGCAGGCCAGCCGACCGCCGGCGGTCCCGGCCGTGCCGGGGTCGGTGGCCGTCGCCATCTCGTGGATCACGAGGGACTGACCGCGGCGATCGTCCGCGAACCGCCACGGCACGGTCGCGGTGGCGTACCCGGCACCCCGCGCGCCCACCGCGACGTCGAGCCACACCTCGTTCTCGGGGTTCGCGTACGCGGGGTCGGTGCTCGGCTGCACCGGGTCCGGCACGTGCTGGAAGTGCGGGCCGGCGGCGGCACCGGTCGCCCCGCAGGCGGCGGCGTGCACGTGCGCGCCGTAGGTGCGGCCGGGCTGCAGGCCGCTGACCGCCAGCACGAACGTCGTGCCCGTCGTGCGCGGCAGTTCCACGACGGCGATCCGGGCGCCCGGCGGCACGGCGGGGGAGTAGCTGACGGCGCGCGGCGGCGCGGCCGCGTCCCAGGCGGCCACCGTCGCGGCGACGGCCACGACGTCACCGCGGCCCGGGCCGGCCGGGGCGGCCGCTGCGCCGCCCGCGGAGGCGACGACCGTCCCGGCCGCCAGCGCCGGGGCGAGGGCGGCGACGGCGAGCACGTGGGCCCGGCGGCGGGGGGTGCGTCGGGCGGTGACGTCGGTGCTGCGAGCCATGGGGAGGGTTCCTTCGCTGTCGGCGCCTGTGCGCGCAGAGTAAGCACACGCCGACGCGACCCGCGAGACGGGTTCAGCGGGTGGTGGGCAGCGTCACGTCGAGGTCGTACAGCCGCGTCGTCTGGGTGGGCCGCTGGTTGTCGTCGCTCACGAGGGACACGCGCAGCCGGCGCTCACCCCGCGCCGATCGGACGACCATGCCCTCGACGTTGTCCAGCAACGGGTTCAGCTGCGGCTGCTCGGCGGTCGCGCCGAGCGGCGGGCACGTGACGAGGTCGGCGAGGAGGGTCTTCGGCACGATCTGCGCGGCGTCCGCCGCGAGCTCACCGACCGCCGCGACGTCCGGCGCCGCGGCCGGGTCGACGACGTAGAGCCGGACGGTGTTGCCGACCTGGTCGAGGAACCCGCGCTCCAGGACGAGCAGCCGCCCGTCGGGCGTGGCCGCCACCTCGGGCACGCCGAGGCCCGGGTCGGCCGCGTACGCCAGCTGCGGGCCCAGCCGGAACGGGGCGCCGACGCCGTCGCGCCGCCAGGTCTGGAACCGCAGCACGCCCGTCGCGTCGCCCGCGAGCGCGCCCTCGCCGGCCGCGGTCAGGGTGCGGCCGTCGGCGGACAGCGCCAGCCCCTCGAACGACTGGTTCGCCGGGGCGCGGCCCGCGGGGGCGGTGCGCAGCGCGGCCGGGACGTCGGGGGCGCCGGGCAGCAACCGCCCGTCCGGGGCGACGTGCAGCACCTGCGGCCCCGTCTCCGAGGACACCCACAGGCTCCCGTCGCGGTCGGCGGCCAGGCCCTCGCTGTCCAGCTCGGCCCCGGCGGCGTCGCGCAGCGGGACGGCGGCCACGACGTCGTGGCGGGCGTCGAGGGTGAAGAGCACCGAGCGGTCGGACAGCGCGAACAGGCGGCCCGACCCCGCGGGGGCGAGCGCGGACAGCCCCGCGACGTCCTGGCCCCGGAAGGTCGTCTCGTCGAGCCGGTCGTCGAACCCGCGCAGGGCGACCGCCGCCGAGCAGCGGGCCGGGCCGCCGGTCGCGGCGGGTCCGCTGGCCGCCGCGGGCGTGCTCGCGACGCCGGTGGCCGCGGTGGCGCCGAGGACGGCGACGAGGGCGAGGGCCGTGGTGGTGCGCCGGGGGTTCACGCGCCGACCGTAGGACGCCCCGCCCGGGCGCACCCCGAACCCCGGGCGAACCGTGGGGGAACTCCGTCACCGCGGTGGCGGTGGTGAGGGTGCGGCCAGGGCGGCCGCGCACCGACCGACTGAGTGATAACGACTCCCATGACCGCTAGGGTGGCGGCGACGACGGCCCGCGACCACGAGGAGGCGCCGTGACCCTGCTCGACGTGCGCGGCCTGCGGGTCGAGGCGGCCGGGACCACCCTCGTCGACGGCGTCGACCTCGCGGTCGCAGCGGGCCGCCGGACGGCCGTCCTCGGCCCGTCCGGCTCCGGCAAGTCGCTCACCGCGCTGGCGGTGCTGGGCCTGCTGCCGCCGGCGCTGCGGGCCCGCGGGAGCGTCCGGCTCGACGGGGTGGAGGTGCTGGCGAGGCCGTCGGCGCGCCGGCCCGCCCGGCTGCGCCCGGGTGCGGTCCGGCAGGACTCCTCCGGTGCGCTGCACCCCCTGCTGCCCGTCGGCCGGCAGCTCGCCCTCGGGCGCCGCGACCCGCGCGGGCGGACCCGCGCCGCGGTGCTGCAGACGCTGCGCACGCTCGGGTTCACCGACCCGGCCGCGATCGCCGCGGCCCTGCCCTCGGAGCTGTCGGGCGGCCAGCGGCAGCGGGCCTGCCTCGCCATGGCGCTGGCCGCACCGTCGGCCCTGCTCGTCGCCGACGAGCCCACCACGGCGCTCGACGTCGTCACCCAGGCCGGGGTCGTCGACCTGCTGCGCACCCACACGTCGCCCGCGACGGGGCGCTCGCTGCTGTTCGTCACCCACGACATCGCGGTGGCCGCAGCCCTGTGCGACGAGGTCGTCGTCCTCGACGAGGGCCGCGTGGTCGAGCGCGGGGGCTTCGCGGCCGTGCTGCGGGCCCCGCGCGCCGAGCGCACGCGCGCCCTCGTGGCCGCGGCCCGCGCCGTCGCCGGTCCCCGGGTCCCCGCGTGAGCCTCCTGCACGGCACCGGCCTCACCCGCCGCGTCCTGCGCGGCGTCGACCTCGACGTCGCCGCCGGGGAGCGCGTCGGCCTGCTCGGCGCCTCCGGAGCCGGCAAGACCACGCTGGTCCGGGCCCTGCTGGCGCTCGAACCGCTGGAGGCGGGGGGCATCACGTGCGACGGCCGCGCCGTGCGGCGGGCGCCCGCCCGGCGGCTGCGCTGGTACCGCCGGCTCGTGCAGCACGTGCCGCAGGACCCGGCCACGACGCTCGACCCCCGGGTGGCGGTCCGCGACCTCGTGCGGCTGCCGGTCCGGCGGCTCGGCACCGCGCAGGAGCGCCGCTGCGCCCACGACCTCGTCGAGGCGGCGCTGGACGCCGTGGGCCTGCCCGCCGACCGGCGCGACGCGCGGCCGCGGGAGCTGTCCGGCGGTCAGGCGCAACGCGTGGCGCTCGCCCGGGCCCTCGTGCTGCGCCCGCGGCTGCTGCTCGCCGACGAACCGGTCAGCGGCCTCGACCTGCCGCTGCGCGCGCTCGTGCTCGACACCCTGCGGACCGTGTCGCAGCAGCACGGCACGGCGCTGCTGCTCGTCTCCCACGACGTCGCCGCCGTCGCCGCCCTGTGCGAGCGCACCCTCGTGCTCGACGACGGCCGCGTCGTGGAGGACCGCCCGACGCACGAGCTGCTCACCGACCCGCACCACCCCGTCACGCGCGCCCTCGCGGCCGCCGTGCCCGTCCTGCCC